>NZ_JAURWA010000055.1 GCF_030655195.1 Patulibacter sp.
CGTCCAGGCCCCGCCGCCGCTTCGCCGCTCTGCCGCGCCCGCCCCGCCCCGCCCCGCCCCGCCATCCAGGCCCCGCCGGCGCCACGCTGCGCCCGCCGTCCACGCCTCTGGACGAACCCGCCTTGACCGGCTCCCCATCAGCGTGTTAGAGCTACGCACATCAGGTGTTCAGAACACTGGTGTTCAGAACGCGCAACGGGGAGCACCGGCCGACCCGGCCGGAGGGGAGAGGGACATGAGGAACTCATTCGCACGGGGTCGCGCCACGCGCACCATCGCCGCCGCCGCGGCGACCGCGCTGGTCGCCGTCGCCGCCACGGGCTGTGGCAGCGCGAGCGACTCGGGCTCGTCGTCGGCCGGGGCGTCCGACGGGCCGAAGTCGGGCGAGAAGTTCGTCATCGGCTTCGAGCAGCCCCTCGGCGGCCAGCCGTGGCGCGAGATGGGCCTCGCGACGCTGCAGGCCCTCGCCAAGCAGCCGCAGTACAAGGACAAGATCGAGCTGAAGATCGTCCGTACGCAGGACAACGACCCTGCCCAGCAGGCGGCCGCGATGCGCAACCTGATCTCGCAGGGCGTCGACGCGATCATGTTCGACCCGGCGTCCCCGACGGGCGCCAACCCGGTCATCGCGCAGGCGAAGGCCAAGGGCATCCCGATCATCGCCAACGGCGGCCCCGTCGCCTCGAAGGACGCCTACGTCGTCTCGACCGACTGGGTCAAGGCCGGCGAGACGGGCGCCAAGTGGCTCGCCGAGAACATGAAGGGCTCCAAGAACGTCGTCGTCCTCGAGGGCTTCAAGGGCGTGCCGATCAACGAGGACGCGATGCCGGTCGTGCGCAAGACGCTCGAGGCGGGCGGCGCGAAGATCATCGCCCAGGACACCAACGGCTGGGACGAGGCCACGGCCCAGAAGAACATGGCCAACATCCTGCGGTCCAACCCGAACATCGACGGGGTCTACTCGTTCCTCGCCGGTGGCCAGGGCGTGCCGGAGGCCTTCAAGCAGGCCGGCCGCAAGTTCGTCCCGACCGTCGGCGGATCCGGCTACAACGGCGAGGGCTGCACCGTCAAGAAGTACATGGGCGACGGCCTGACCGCCGACCTCGTGTCGGGCCAGCCGGCGATCTACGCCAAGGGCCTGGAGGAGACGGTCAAGCTGCTCGAGGGCCAGAAGATCGAGCGCGAGCAGTACTTCGCGCCGCTGGACCTGCAGACCGAGGACGCCGCGAAGCGCTGCCTGGCCGACAAGCCGCCGCTGTTCGCCATCGGCTACGAGTTCCCGGGCCTGGACCTGCCGCTGCCGGCCACGCTGGCCGAGTACAAGGGCTGAGCGGCGGATGACCTCGCCCACCAGCACGCTGCCCGGCGCGCCCGCCGGCGCGTCCCACCCCGCCCCGGCCCCGGCCGAGGCGGGCGGCGCCGCCCCGGGATCCCGCGGTGACGCCGCCCCGGTCCTCGTCGCCGAGAACCTGACGAAGAGCTACGGCACGGTCCACGCCGTCCGGGACGTCAGCCTGGCGTGCCTGGGCGGGGAGGTGCACGCGCTGGTCGGCGAGAACGGCGCCGGGAAGAGCACCGTCGCGAAGATGCTCGCCGGCGCGGTCGTCCCCGACACCGGGGCCGTCCGCGTCGGTGGGCAGGCGCTGTCCTCGGGCAGCGTCCGCACCGCCCGCCGCCACGGCGTGCAGTGCGCGTTCCAGGAGCTCGCGCTCGTCCCGGACTGGACGGTCGCCGAGAACCTCTGCCTGCCGGACGGGTCGTCGCTGCGGCGCTTCGCCCGCGGGCGCGAGACCCGTGACGCCGAGCGCGTCCTGGCCGCCTTGGACCTCGAGCACATCGATCCGCGGCGGCCCGTCCACGAGATGCCGCTGGCCGACCGCCAGCAGGTCGAGATCGCCCGCGCGGTCTCCGGCGACGTCAAGGTCCTGATCCTCGACGAGGCGTCCTCCGCGCTGACGCCCCCGGGCGTCGAGTGGCTGTTCGCCCGGATCCGCGAGCTCACCGCCCGAGGCGCCGCCGTCGTCTACGTCTCCCACCGCCTGGGCGAGATCCGCGAGATCGCCGACCGCGGCACCGTCCTGCGCGACGGCGCCGTCGTCTCCGACTTCCAGCGCGGGTCGTGGACCGACGACGAGCTGATCTCGTCGATGGCCGGCCGCACGGCCGCCCGCGCGTTCCCGGCCCCGCCCGAGCTGCGCACGAGCGACGCCCCGGCGGCGCTCGAGGTCGAGGGCCTGTCCGGCGAGGCGGTCCACGACGTCGCGCTGACCGTCGCGCCGGGGGAGATCCTCGGCGTCGGCGGCCTCCAGGGCCACGGGCAGGCCGAGCTCCTGCGCAGCCTGTGGGGCGCCGAGCCGGCGACGGCCCGCACCTGGAAGGTCGCCGGCAGGGCGATCAGGCGGCTGGACCCGGTCCGCGCGGTGCACGCCGGGATCGGCTTCGTGCCGGAGGACCGCAAGCGCGAGGGCCTCGCGCTCGAGCTGGGGGTCGGCGAGAACCTGCTCGCACCGTGGGTCAAGCCCCACCAGCGTGGCGGTGCGCCGCGCCTCAAGCGCGAGAAGGGCTGGATCGACGAGGTCCTGGGCGGCCTGTCCGTCCGCACCCGCGGCGCGAAGGAGCGGTCGGGCGCGCTCTCCGGCGGCAACCAGCAGAAGCTCGTCTTCGGCCGGTGGGTCGGACGCGACCGCAAGCTGGTCCTCCTGCACGACCCGACGCGCGGCATCGACGTGCGCGCCAAGCAGGAGCTGTACGACGCCATCGTCGCCCTCGCCCGGGAGGGCGTCGGGGTCGTGTGGTTCTCCACCGAGGTCGAGGAGCTGGTCCACGTGTGTCACCGAGTCGTCGTCCTCTACCGCGGTGCGGTGGCGGACGAGCTGCAGGGTGAGCGCCTGACCGCGGACGCGGTCGTCGGCGCCGCCGTCGGACGGAAGGTCGCCGCATGAGCGCCCCCGCGATCCCACTCGGCGCGCGCTTCCGGCGCTCTCCGGGCCTCGTCGGCCTCAAGCGCGAGGGTGCGATCGCGCCCGTGCTGGCCTTCGTCCTCTTCTTCGTGATCTACGTCGCGATCAACCCGGAGCTGCTCACGCGCTTCCAGCTGCAGACCGCCGCCAACCTCGTCGCCCCGCTGGCGCTCGTCGCGCTCGCCCAGCTCCTCATCGTCCTCGTCGGCGGCATCGACATCTCCGTCGCGGCGGTCATGAGCCTGACCAACGTCGTCTTCGCCACCCAGCTGGAATCCGCCTCGCCCGTCGTCGCCGGCGTCCTGGCAGTCGCCGTCGGGATGGGCTGCGGGCTCTTCAACGGCCTGCTCTCCGCCTACGGGCGACTGCCGGTGATCGCGGTGACCCTGGCGTCGTCGTTCATCTTCGGCGCCCTGGCCACCGAGGTCCTCGACCGCCCGGGCGGCGCGGTCTCCGAGGGCGTGACGCTGGCCACCAGCGGCGAGCTCGCCCCGTACGTGCCCGTCGCGCTGGTCTGGGTCCTGGTCGCCGCCGCGCTCCTCTGGCTGCTGCTGCAGAAGACGTCGCTCGGCCGCCACATCTACGGCGCGGGCTCCAACGCCGAGGGCATGCGGGCCGCCGGCCTGAACGCCCGGGCCGCCCAGCTGACCGCGTTCGTCCTCGCCGGCGGGCTCGTCGCGCTCGGGGCGATCCTCCTGGCCGGCTCCACCGCCACGGGCGACCCGAAGAGCGGCGACCCGTACCTGCTCAACGCGATCGCCGCCGTGGCGCTCGCGGGCGCCAGCTTCACCGGCGGCAAGGGCAGCGTCGTCGGCACGATCTGCGCCGCGGCGATCCTCGGTCTCGTCGGCAACGTCCTGTTCTTCGCGGGCGTGGACTCGTACTGGCAGTACGTCGTCGGCTCCGTGATCATCGTCGCCGTCGTCGGGATCCCGGTGATCGTCCGACGTCTGGGCGTGCGGCTGAAGGGGGCGTCGGCATGAGCACCGTCGCGGCCCCGCCCCGCCCGGGCACCGAGAGCGACGGCGACGCGCGGCACCGGCTGGGCGAGGCCGTGCGCCGCGTCCCGGCCGCGGCCTGGCCGCTGGTCGTCTTCGCGGTCCTCTTCCTCATCGGCGGCATCGTCCGGCCGAACCTCCTGACCCTCGAGGCGCTGTGGTCGACGGCGGCCTTCGCGATGATCGTGGCGATCGCCTCGTCCGGCCAGACCCTCGCGGTCATCCAGGGCGGGATCGACCTGTCGGTCCCCAACACGATCACCCTGTCGGCGCTGACGTTCCTCTCCGCCGTCGACAGCCTCGGCGCGTTCGGCGCGTTCGTCGCCGCGATCGCCGCCGGCGCGGTCGTCGGCCTGGTCAACGGCACGATCATCGCCAAGCTCTCGCTGTCGCCGATCGTCACGACGATCGCGATGAACGGGTTCCTCTTCGGCGTCGTGCTGCTGACGTTCGACTTCTCGCAGCTGACGGACATCCCGAAGTTCGCCTCCGACATCACGTCGGCGAAGATCGGCTTCCTCGGGACGGAGGTCGCCGCGGTCGTGCCGGTCGGGCTGGCCCTCCTGCTCGCGCTGCAGGCGCTCCTCTCCTGGACGGGGTGGGGCCGGGCGCTGTTCCTCGTCGGCGCGGCGCCGGACGTGGCCCGGCTCGCCGGCCAGCCCGTGGACCGGATCCGGATCACCGCCTACATGCTCTCCGGGGCGCTGGCGGCGTTCGCCGGCATCGTCATCGTCGGGTTCTACGCCCAGACGTCGACCGGGATGGGTGCGCCCTACCTGCTCGGATCGGTCGCGGCGGTCGTCGTCGGCGGCGCGTCGATCTTCGGCGGTCGCGGATCGATGATCGGCACCCTCGGCGGGGCGCTGGTGCTCGGCCAGGTCGCGACGCTCGTGGCGGTCGCGAACCTCGGCGTGAACATCCAGCAGCTGATCTACGGCGTGATCATCCTGTTCGTCGTCGCGCTCTACGGGCGGCGCGCGGCGGCCTGAACGGCGGCCGGCGGGCCGATGGCGGCCCGCCGGGCGGTCCTCGCGGATCCGCACAACCGTTGTGCGATCCCCTCCGTACAAGCAGGGGACGGTCCGCGCCGGGCACGCGACGCGGACCGCCTTCCTTGTCTCTGCCCGATCGGCCGGCGTCCGACGCACCCGGGCGACCGATCCCGTCGCCGGACCGGTCCGGCGGGGCGCCCGTCGAGCACGAGAGCCGTCAGTGCAACAAGCCATCGCCACCGGGATCGCCCTGGTCTACAAGTCCGCCTACGGCCGCGGACCGACCAAGGTCACCGCGCACGCCCTGCCCGGCGCCGTCGTGGTGGTCCTCGAGGACGTGACCACCCCGGCCGAGGCGATGCTCCTGGAGCTCGGCGAGACCGACCTGGTCGACACGGTGCACGCACGGCTGCAGCGGGGGCTGGCGCCGCGGCTGGTCGCGGTCGTCGAGGACCTCACCGGCCGCACCGTCCGCAGCTACGTGCCGGGCCTGGACGCGGCGAACGGGACCGCGGTGGACACGTTCCTGCTCGCCCCGGCCGTCGCCGAGGCCTGAAGGGCCCGCCGGCGGCCGGACGTCGGCCGCTCAGCCCTCCGCCGCCCCGGCGTGACGGGCCCGCCCGAGCGCGCGGACGGTCCCCGTCAGGTCGCCGCACGGGGTGCAGAGCAGCGTGTCGATGCCGCCGGCCGAGAACCGGGCGAGCCGCTCCTGGAGGGTGTCCGGGGTCGCGGCGATCGTCACCGCGTCCAGCAGCTCCGTCGGGATCGCCGCGGCCGCCGCGGCCTGGTCGCCGCCGAGCCAGCGGTCCTGGATCTCCTCGGCCGCGGCCCCGTAGCCGTAGGCGTCGACGAGGTCGACGTAGAAGTTCTTGCCCTTGGCGCCCATCGCCCCGAGGTAGAACGCGATCCACGGGCGCACGGCCTCGCGGGCCTCGTCCAGCGTCGGCGCCACCGACGTCGGGACGATGCAGCAGGTCTCGAACGTCTCGTCGTCGGCGCGGCCGGCGTCGGCCAGCGCCGAGCGCAGCGGGTCGAGCAGCGGGCCGGGGCGCTCCGGGTCCACGAGGAAGCCGATCCAGCCGTCGCCGATCGTGGCGCACTGCTTCAGCCCGCCCGGCGCGGAGGCGCCGAGGTAGATCGGCACCGAGGTGCGCTCCGGGCGCACGAGCAGACGCAGCGGCTTGCCCAGGCCCGAGACGCCCTCCGCGTCCTCGGACACCTGCACCGGCACGTTCTCCCCGGCCAGCGCCTGGCGCAGCGTCGCGACGTACTCGCGGGTCCGCTTGAGCGGCTTGCCGAACGGCTCGCCGTACCAGCCCTCGGAGACCTGCGGACCGCTCGGGCCGATGCCGATCGTCAGCCGGCCCTTCGACATCACGTCGAGCGACGCGATGGCCATCGCCGCGCTCGTCGCCGGGCGGGCGGGGACCTGCATGATCGCGGTGCCCAGGCGGACGTTCTCGGTCAGGACCGACAGCGCGCCGAGCATCGACACGGTGTCCTGGCCCCAGGCCTCGCTGACCCAGACCCCGTCGAGGCCGAGGTCGTCGGCGAGGACCGCCATCTCGACCTGCTGGGCGTACGTGAACCAGGGCCAGTAGGCCAGCGAGATGCCGAGCTTGGGGATGCCGGTGCCGGTCGGGCTCATCGCGACGCCTCGGCCGGGTCGCCGGCGAACTGCGGGCGACGGCGCTCCGCGAACGCGGTCATGCCCTCGCGGGCCTCGTCGGTGGCGACGCGCTCCAGCAGGCTCGCGCGCTCCGCGTCGAGCTGCTCGCCGAGGGTGGCCCCGAGGCTGCCCCGCAGCAGCCCGCGGATCGCGCCGATCGCCCCGGTCGGGCCCTGCGCCAGTTGCCCGATGACCTTCGTGGCCCGCTCCTGCAGCTCGTCGTCCGCGACGACCTCGGTGACGATGCCGGCCTCGCGCGCCGCCTCGGCGTCGAGCGTGGGGTTGCGCAGGATCATGTCGGTCGCCCGCGCGACGCCGACCTTGCGCGGCAGCGTCCAGGTCATCCCGCCGTCGGGGGTCAGGCCGACGTTGGAGTAGCCGGCCATGAACTTCGCCGACGCGCCGGCGAGCACGACGTCCGCGATCGAGACGAGGCTGAGGCCGACGCCCATCGCGGGTCCCTGGACCACGGCGACGATCGGGGCATCGCCCTGGGACAGCGAGAGGACGGCGGCGTGCAGCTGCTCGGACATCGTGTCGAGCGTCGCGCGCGGGTCGTCCGAGCCGGCCATGAACGCGACGTCGCCGCCGAAGCAGAAGACCTTGCCGGCGCCGCGCAGGACGATCACGCGGACGTCGTCGCGGCCGGCGACCTCCTCCGCCGCGGCGAGCAGGTCCGCGGCCATCGCGGTCTCGAACTGGTTGCCGGCCTCCGGGCGGTTCAGGGTCAGCGTCGCGACGCCGCCCTCCACCTCGAGCAGGAGCGTCTTGTCGGCGCTCACGAGCGGCCCCCGGACCGGGTCGGTCGCCCCGCGGGTCGGGGGACGGCGTCGAGGATCGGGCGCGGTGCTCGCATGCCCTCATCCTCCCCGGTGGAGGGCCCCCGCAACCATGACCCGTGGACGGTGTCCTTCTCTCCCGTCCGGTGGAGGCGCGGGGCACGGCACCCCGAGCCGGTCGTGGGACGTGCGTACGGCCGCAACCCCCGATCCGCACTGGCATCTCGACGTGATCACCGGGGCGGACCACGGGTCCGCCGGCCGGGTGGGCTCCCGATGGACGACGTGTCCGATATCCCGTCCCTCCGGTACGGTCGGCCGGACGGCGCCCGGCCGTCGACGGCGGAGAGGACCACGATGAAGCGGACCCTGTACAGCGACGAGCACGAGGAGTTCCGGCTCTCGTTCCGGCGGTTCCTGGAGCGCGAGATCGCGCCGCACCGCGAGGAGTGGGACCGCGACCACGCCGTCCCGCACGACGCCTTCCGCGCGGCCGGGGCCGCGGGGTTCCTCGGCATGGCGGTGCCGGAGGAGCACGGGGGCGCCGGGATCGACGACTTCCGGTTCAACGCCGTCCAGGGCGAGGAGATCCAGCGGCTCGGCCTCATGGGCTTCGGCATGGGCCTGGGGCTGCACAACGACCTCTGCCTGCCCTACCTGCTCGAGTTCACGACGGACGAGCAGAAGGCGCGCTGGCTGCCGGGCGTCGTCTCGGGCGACCTGCTGCCGTCGATCGCGATGACCGAGCCGGGCACGGGGTCGGACCTGGCGAGCATCGCCACGACGGCGATCAAGGGCGACGACGGCGCCTACCGGGTCGACGGGGCGAAGACCTTCATCTCCAGCGGCATCAGCACGAACCTCGTGATCCTCGCCGTGAAGACCGACCCGGCGGAGCGCCACCGGGGCCTGAGCCTCGTCGTGGTCGAGGGCGACACGCCCGGCTTCGAGCGCGGGCGGCAGCTCGAGAAGATCGGCCTGCCCGCCCAGGACACGGCCGAGCTGTTCTTCTCGGATGCGCGCGTCCCGGCGGAGAACCTCCTCGGCGAAGAGGGCCAGGGCTTCCGCTACCTGTCGCGCAACCTCGCGCAGGAGCGGATGTCGATCGCGATCCAGGCCGTCGGGGCGGCGCAGGCGGCGATCGACTGGACCGTCGAGTACGTCCGGGAGCGCAAGGCGTTCGGCAAGCCGATCGGGGCGCTGCAGAACACGCGGTTCGTGCTCGCCGAGTGCCGCACCGAGACCGACGTCGCCCAGGCGTTCGTCGACGGGTGCATCGCCGAGCTCGTCGAGGGCACGCTGTCGGCGGAGGACGCCGCGAAGGCGAAGTACTGGTGCAGCGAGGTCCAGGGCCGCGTCGTCGACCGCTGCCTGCAGCTCTTCGGCGGCTACGGCTACATGACCGAGTACCCGATCGCCCGGGCCTACCAGGACGCGCGCATCGCCCGGATCTACGGCGGGACGACCGAGATCATGAAGGAGATCATCGGCCGCTCGATGCGCCTGGAGGGCTGAGGGGCCGCGGGGCGCGGATCACGGCTCGACGGAACCGCGTCGCCTGGTGACCGACCCGCCCGGTCAGCTGCGGCAGCGCACGAAGGACTCGACGACGGCGACCGGCGTGGAGTCCTGGAACGACTGGCCGCGGTAGGGCCAGCGGCCGTCCTTCGGGCACGAGGTCGTCGCGATCCAGTTCTTCGCCGTGGTGCGCAGCCGGCCCTCGATCAACGAGATCGGGGTGCCGGCGACGACCTGCAGCTCGTCCGGGATCGTGGCGGTCAGGCGGTAGCCGCCGTACTTGCCGCCCTTCTCGACGACGCCGGTGATCGGGGTGGTCACCCGGGCGGGGTTCTTCAGCACCGTGTAGAGGTAGACGCGCTTCGCGCCGCCGTTGACGAGCTGGAACGTCGGCCGGGTCTTCACCGTGTCCGCCCACGCGGTCGCGGTGCCGGAACCGGTGACGGCCTTCGCGCACTTGCCGGTCAGCCGGTCGCGGTCGTCGAGGCGGGCGCGGTCGAGCTCGGCCTTGCTGCAGCGGTACGGGTAGGACCCGCCGAGGTAGAGCGAGCCCTTCGGGAAGTCGATGATCCCCTTCTGCACGATCGGCTTGTTCACGCCGTCGGGCCCCGACGTGCTCCAGGCGACGCTGACGTCCAGCCGCACCGACTGCGGCTTCTTCGGCGTCCCGGCCTTGTTCGGCGTGACGATCGGCTTCACCGTCAGCGTCGTCACGGCCTCGGGGGCCTGCGCGGCGGCCGGCAGGGCGGCGACGGCCAGCACGGCGACGCCGGCCAGACCGGGGACGAGAGCTCGGGGTGTGCGCATCGGGGGCTCCTGGACGGGGACGCGGGGACGCGGGGACGCGAGCCTACCCTCGGAGGGGCGGTCGCAGGGAGCCCTGGCCGGGTGGTGCGGGACGAGGCCGGCGTCAGCAGAGCGGGGCCGTCGCGAACGACCCGCCGACGGTGACGATCTGCTCGTCGCCCCGGGCGTCGCGCGCGGTGCACTCCCACGCGTCGTCGCGTGCGGTGCATCGGGTGATCCGCCGCTGCCCGTCCGCGCCGCCGCATCGCACGAGGGCCCGTGCGGCGGCGATCGCCTGGTCGCGGGTCAGGCCTCCGGGCGGATCGGAGCGGCCGGCGCTCACGAGCACCGCCGCGACCGGCACGGCGACGATCAGGACGAGGACGACGACGAACACGCGCACGCACGCAGGGTATGCGGCGGGTCCCCGACCATCGGCATCGGGCCCGGCATCCGGCCCGGGGCGCCCCGGGCCCGGCCCCTACGCCCCCGCGCCGTCCCCGAACCCCTCGGCCAACCTCCCGAACGCCTCGTCGAGGAGCGACAACAGGTCGCCTCCCTCCTCGATCCAGACGCGGAAGGCGGCGGTCGAGGCGCCCAGGGCGGCCTGGGCGACGACCGCCGGCTCGAGGTCCTCCGGGCGCAGTCCGCGGCGGGCGGCGACGAACTCGGCGATCGCGTCGCACCACTCGGCGTGGCGGAGCATCGCGTGGCCCTGGAGCGCCGGGACGCTCGTGATCAGGCGCATCCTGGTGCGCAGCTCGGGCTCGGCGTCCGGGCCGTAGTCGTTGAACGCGACGACGCTGCGGCGCAGGACCTGCATCGTCGGCTCGTCGTCCGGGGCCGCGGCGAGGGACTCGCGGAAGCGCGCGACCTGGCCGGAGAAGTCGCCCCACACGATGTCGTTCTTGGACGGGAAGTAGCGAAACAGCGTCCGGCGGCTGATGCCCGCGGCCTTCGCGATCGCGTCGACGGTCGTCGCGTCGTAGCCATCGCGCTCGAAGAGGTCGAGCGAGACCTCGGTGATCGACAGGGCGTCGGTGGCACGCGGTCGCCCGCCGACGGCGGCGATCTCGGCGCTCGGGGGCCCGGGGGTCGACGACACGCGCCCAACTGTCCCACGAACGGTTGTCGCACCGGGTGCCGAAAGTTCTGGCATCGAGTGCCGAAACCTGGTATTCGTGTCGGGACGCACACAGCGACCACTCCCGAGAGGCAGCGATGAACCCGAGCACCGACAGCACCACGAGCGTTCCGGACGAGGACGTCACGACCGAGGCCACGGCCACCGTCGAGGCCCCCGCGCCCGCCGCCCTCGTCGAGCAGGACCTCCTCGTCGAGGACGTGTCGATCGACGGCATGTGCGGCGTCTACTAGTCCGATGAGCACGCCGACCATCACGTCCGCCGGCGCGGACGCCCCGACCGCGACGACGCCCGAGCAGGCGGACGTGGTGGCCCGGCGCCGCCTCGACTTCGACCCCGCCGCCGCCTGGACCCTGCACCCGCAGGTCGCCCTGCGCCCCGAGCGCTTCGGCGCGCTGGCCTACCACTTCGGCACCCGCCGGCTCTCGTTCCTGAAGAGCCCCCGGCTGCTCGCCGTCGTCGAGGCCCTGGCCGACCACCCCACCGCCGTCGACGCGCTGGAGGCCTGCGGCATCGCCCCGGCCGAGCGGCCCGCGATGGAGACCGCGCTGGCCACCCTGGCGCGCACCGACATGATCGCCCGCAGGAGCCCCGCATGAGCACCGTCCTCCCCGGCCCCACCGCCGCGAACGCCGCATCGACCCGCACCCCGATCGACGCGGTCCTCGCGGCGTCGGCCGCCACGGCCGCTCCGGCCCACCGGCCCGTCGGCCGCCTGGTCGACGAGTTCCAGTCCGGCCTCGACGCCCCGATCTGCCTGACGTGGGAGCTGACCTACGCCTGCAACCTGGCGTGCGTCCACTGCCTCTCCTCGTCCGGCCGCCGCGACCCGCGCGAGCTGTCGACCGCCGAGTGCAAGTCGGTCATCGACGAGCTCCAGCGGATGCAGGTCTTCTACGTGAACATCGGCGGCGGCGAGCCGACGGTGCGCAAGGACTTCTGGGAGCTCGTCGACTACGCGACCGCCCACCAGGTCGGCGTCAAGTTCTCGACCAACGGCTCGCGCATCGACGCGGCCGTGGCGCAGAAGCTCGCCGGCTCGGACTACGTCGACGTGCAGATCTCGCTCGACGGCGCCACCGCCGAGGTCAACGACTACGTCCGCGGGCCCGGCTCCTTCGACACGGCCATGACCGCGATGGGTCACCTGAAGGACGCGGGCTTCTCCGGCTTCAAGCTCTCCGTCGTCTGCACCCGCCAGAACATCGGCCAGCTCGACGAGTTCAAGGCGATCGCCGACCACTACGGCGCCCAGCTGCGCCTGACCCGCCTGCGCCCGTCGGGCCGCGGCGCGGACACGTGGGACGAGCTGCACCCCCTGCCGGGCCAGCAGAAGGAGCTCTACGACTGGCTCGTGGCGCACGGCGAGGACGTCCTGACGGGCGACTCGTTCTTCCACCTCGCCGCCTACGGCGACGCCCTGCCGGGCCTCAACCTCTGCGGTGCCGGGCGCGTCGTCTGCCTGATCGACCCGATCGGCGACGTCTACGCCTGCCCGTTCGCGATCCACGAGGAGTTCCTCGCCGGCAACGTGCGCTCGGAGGGCGGCTTCCAGACGGTCTGGCGCGAGTCCGAGCTCTTCCTCGAGCTGCGCGAGCCGCAGTCCGCCGGCGCGTGCAACTCGTGCCAGTTCTTCGACAAGTGCCGCGGCGGCTGCATGGCCGCGAAGTTCTTCACCGGCCTGCCGATGGACGGCCCGGACCCCGAGTGCGTGCTGGGCCACGGCGAGGAGCTCCTCAAGCAGCGCGGCGACGCCCTGCTGCCGAAGCCGTCGATGGACCACTCGAAGACGCTGTCCAAGCGCCAGCGCCTCGAGGCCGCCGCGAAGAAGCGCGGCATCGAGCTGCCGCCCGAGGGCGCGTCCGCCGAGACCCCGCCGCTGGACCTGCGGGCGATCGCCGCCATGCCCGACAAGGCGTGCGACGAGAATCCGCTCGCCGGATTCGGATCGGCCGAGGTCGTCGACCGCGCCGCATCGGGAGGCGCGGGCGACCGCTCCGCCCTCGCCGGCTTCACCGTCCGCAACGCCCAGGAGGGCTGAGCCGTGGCCAGCACCAAGGACTGGTTCGAGTCCGTCGCCGAGGCCCAGCGCCGTGCGAAGAAGCGCCTGCCCGCCTCGGTCTACGGCGCGCTGATCGCCGGGGCCGAGTCCGGCGCGACGGTCGACGACAACACCGCCGCGTTCCGCGAGCTCGGGTTCTTCCCGCGCATCGCCACCGGCCTGAACGAGCCGCGCGAGCTCGGCACGACGGTGATGGGCCAGGAGCTGTCGATGCCGGTCCTCGTGTCGCCGACCGGCGTCCAGGCCGTGCACCCCGACGGCGAGGTGGCCGTCGGTCGCGCGACCGCCGCCGCCGGCACCGCGATGGGGCTCTCGTCGTTCGCCTCGAAGTCGATCGAGGAGGTCATCAAGGCCAACCCGAAGACCTTCTTCCAGGTGTACTGGATGGGCGGCCGCGAGCGGATCGCGCAGATCCTCGGCCGGGCGAAGGCCGCCGGCGCGCCGGGCATCATCCTCACGCTCGACTGGACCTTCGCGCACCGTCGCGACTGGGGCTCGCCCGCGATCCCCGAGCACCTCGACCTGCGCGCGATGGCCAAGCTCTCGCCCGAGGTCCTGCGCCGGCCGCGCTGGCTGGCGGAGTTCGTGAAGTCCGGCGCGCTGCCCGACCTGACGGCGCCGAACATGACCCACGGCGAGGGTCCCGCACCGACGTTCTTCGGGGCGTACGGCGAGTGGATGATGACCGAGAAGCCGTCCTGGGACGACATCGCGTGGCTGCGCGAGCAGTGGGACGGCCCGTTCCTGATCAAGGGGGTCACGCATCCCGACGACGCGCGGCGCGCGGTCGACGCGGGCGCCTCGGCGATCTCCGTCTCCAACCACGGCGGCAACAACCTCGACGGCACGCCGGCCACGATCCGCGCGCTGCCGGCCGTGGTCGACGCGGTCGGCGACGAGGTCGAGGTGCTGCTCGACGGTGGCGTCCGTCGCGGCTCCGACGTCGTCAAGGCCGTCGCCCTGGGCGCGAAGGCCGTCATGCTCGGCCGCGCCTCGCTGTGGGGGCTGGCCGCCAACGGCGAGACGGGCGTCAACAACGTGCTCGAGATCATGCGCGCGGGCATCGACGAGACCCTCGTCGGCATCGGCGTCCGGTCGATCCACGACCTGACGCCCGAGGCGGTCGTCGTGCCCGACGGGTTCGTGCGCCGCCCGACGATCACGGTCTAGGGTCCGGGCGGTGCCGGCGCTCTCGGACCTGCGCTGGACGGAGCTCCCCGACCCGTCGGGGCTGCTGCTCGTCGTCCCGGTCGGGGCGACGGAGCAGCACGGCCCGCACCTGCCGTTCACGACCGACACCGACATCGCGGTCGCGCTGGCCGAGGCGCTGGACCGCGAGCGGGACGGGGTGGTGGTCGCCCCGGCCGTCGCGTTCGGCTCCAGCGGCGAGCACCAGGCGTTCCCCGGCACGCTGTCGATCGGCCGCGAGGCCACGGAGCTCCTGCTCGTCGAGCTCGGCCGCTCCGCGACGGAGACCTTCGACCGGGTGCTCTTCCTCTCGACCCACGGCGGCAACGTCGACCCGGTCCGGGGCGCGGTGGGGCTGCTGCGCCGCGAGGGCCGTGACGTCCGGGCGTGGAGCCCCCGCTGGGAGGACCTGCACGCCGGGCACGCCGAGACGTCGGTGCTGCTGGCCCTCGCGCCCGAGCGCGTCCGGGCGGACCGCGCGGTCCGCGGCGACGTCCGGCCGCTCGCCGAGGTGCTGCCGCTGCTGGCCCGGGACGGGGTGCGCCCCGTCAGCCCGACCGGCGTCCTCGGCGACGCCACCACCGCGAGCGCCGACGCCGGACGGACGCTGCTGCGCCGCGCGGCGGCGGACCTGGCCGCGTTCGTCGCACCGTGGTCCGCGGCAGCGGGCGAGACCCGCGAGCCGTCGGCGGTGGGGCGTGCCCGGAGCTGAGCCGGGGCCGGAGGTCGCGGCGTTCCCGGACGCGTTCGGGCTCGTCCTCGACGCCGCGACGTCGGTCGGGGACGGCGGGCGCGTGCTCGTCGGCGGCAGCCCGCGGCGGGTCCTGCGGCTGAGCGCCGCGGGGGGAGCGGTGGTCGCGGAGCGGCTGGCGCGCGGGCCGGTGGCGGAGGAGATGCCGATCGCCGCGGAGCATCCGACGGGCGCCCCGACCGCCCCGACCGCCGCGGCCCGCCTGGCGCGGCGCCTGGTCGACGCCGGGGTCGCGCACCCCGTCCCGCCTCCCGGGGCCGGGGACGTCCGCGACGTGACGGTCGTGATCCCGGTGCGCGACCGGGCGGCCGAGCTCGCGCGGTGCCTGCGGGCGCTCGGCGGCCACCCGCACGTCCTGGTCGTCGACGACGGATCGGTCGACGCCGCGGGCGTCCGCGCCGCGGCGGAGGGCGCGGGCGCCGAGCTGCTGCGTCGCGACGGGTCCGGCGGTCCGGCGGCGGCGCGCAACACGGCACTGCCCCACGTCCGGACGCCGCTGGTCGCGTTCCTCGACAGCGACTGCGTCCCGCCGCCCGGCTGGCTCGCCCCGTTGGTCGCGCACCTGGAGGACCCGGCGGTGGCGGCCGTCGCGCCGCGGGTGCGGGGGATGGAGGACGGGGGCGCGTCGGCGGAGCGCCGCCCGTCCACCGTCGCCCGCTGGGGCGCCGCCCGCTCGCCGCTGGACCTCGGTCCGCGACCCGCCCGCGTCGTCCCGGGCACCGCGGTCTCCTTCGTGCCGACCGCCGCGCTGGTCGTCCGCCGGTCGGTCCTGGGCGAGGGCTTCGATCCGGCGCTGCGCCACGGCGAGGACGTCGACCTGGTCTGGCGGCTGCACGACGCCGGGCACCGCCTGCGGTACGAGCCCGCGGTCGTGGTCGGGCACGACGAGCCGGGCGCGGCGACCTCGTTCCTGGTGCGCCGGTTCCGGTACGGCACGTCCGCCGGACCGCTCGCGCGTCGCCACGGGGACCGGCTGGCGCCCCTGGTCCTCGCGCCGCGGCCCGCGGTGGCCGCGGGGCTCCTCCTCGCCGGCCGTCCTCGGGTGGCGGCGCTGCTCGTCCTCGCCGAGGCCGCGCGCGCGGAGCGGGGCCTGCGCGGACCGGGCGTCGCCCGTGGCACCGGCGCGCGTGCGGCCCTGCGCACCGCCGGCTCCACGCTCGACGGCCTGTCGCGGTCGGCGGCGATGTTCGCGCTGCCGCCGCTCGTCGGCCTGGCCGTCGCCCGCCCCGCGGCGCGCCTGCCGGTCGCCGGACTGCTGGTCGGCGCACCGGCGGCGGAGTGGGTCCGTGCCCTCCGCGACGGCCGGACCGCCGGGCTCGATCCCGTCCGCTGGGTCCTCTGCGGGCTCGCCGACGACGTCGCGTACGGCAGCGGCGTCTGGGCCGGGGCGGTGCGGTCGCGCGCGCCGCGGGCCGTGCTGCCGAAGGTCGTGCGGACGTCTGGGCCCTCGCGCTCGACGGGACCGGGCGGATGAGCGCCGGCTCCCTCCGTCCCGACGTCGTGATCGTCGGCGCCGGCTCGGCCGGGTGCGTGCTCGCGGCGCGGCTGAGCGAGGAGGCCGACCGGTCCGTGCTGCTGCTCGAGGCCGGTCCCGTGTTCGCGGACGCGGCGACGTACCCCGAGGTGCTGCGCGACGAGCGGACGTTCCCCCAGGACCACCTGTGGCGCTACGACGGCTTCCACGGCGCCGACGACGTGTCGCCCGCGGCGATCGTCCGGGGCCGCGTGCTCGGGGGCTCCGGCGCGGTCAACGGCATGCTCTGGCAGCGCGGGCTGCCCGAGGACTACGACGGCTGGGGTCTGCCGGAGTGGTCGGCGGCCGAGATGGCCCACGCGTTCGACCGCCTCGAGGACGACCGCGACGCGCCGGAGCGCTCCGCGTCCCTCGGCGGCCCCGTCCCCATCGCCCGCCTCGGCCGGGAGCACTGGGCGCCGGCGCACGTCGCGTTCCACGACGCGCTGCGCGACCTCGGCACGCCGGCCAACCCCGACCTGCTGCGCGCGGAGCACCAGGGGGTCGGGGCGTACGCGCGCAACGGCGACCAGGGCCGGCGGATGGGCGCGGCGCTCACGCACCTCCTGCCCGCCCTCGGCCGCCCGAACCTCACGGTCCGCGGCGGCGTGCAGGTCGCCCGGGTGGTCGTCGAGCACGGCCGCGTCGTCGGCCTCGACGTCCGCGCCGACGGCCGGGAGGAGCGCATCGACGCCGGCGAGGTCGTCCTCTGCGCCGGCGCGGTCGAGACGCCGCAGCTGCTCGTCCACTCCGGCCTCGGGCCCGCGGAGGCGCTGACCCGTCTCGGACTCCCCGTCGTCGCCGACCTGCCGGGCGTCGGCGCGGGACTGACCGACCACCCCTCCGTCGTCCTCACCGTCCGCCTGCGGCCCGAGGTCCGCGCGTGGGACCTGCGCTGCCTCGTCGGCGACGTCACGACCTCGGCGTCGGCCCGTGCGGCCGGGCGCCGCAGCGACCTGCAGACCCTCGTCATGTCCGGCCCGTACGTCGGCAACAACGCCGGGCACCTGCCCCAGGCCCAGGACCCCACGACGGTCGACGCCGTCCTGAACCCCATCCTCTACGCGCCCGAGAGCGTGGGCCGGGTCGAGACGGTCGACGTCGATCCCGACGTGCGGCCACGCATCCACTACGGGTACCTGCGCTCCGTCGCGGACCGCGCCCGGATGCGCGAGGCCGTCCGGCGCGCCGCCGACGTCCTCGCCCATCCCGCTTTCGCGTCCCTGGTCGCGGACGCCGGCGGGGCACCGGACCGGCGGACGCTCGACGACGACGCGGCCCTCGACGCCTGGATCTCGCCCGCGGTGCAGAGCACCCTGCACGGCTGCGGCACGTGCCGGATGGGCCGGGAGGACGACCCCGACGTCGTGGTCGACGCCCGTTGCCGGGTGCGCGGGGTCGACGGCCTGCGCGTCGTCGACCTGTCGATCGTCCCGCGTGTCCCGACCGCGCCGACGAACGCGACGGCGATGGCCGTGGCGGAGCGCGTGGCGGCCTGGGGCTGACCGGCAGGGCCGGGCCGGCGTGCCCGCCCCGCGCCCGGGGCCCGCGTGCTCGCCCGGCCCCCGTGCCGTCACCCGCCGTCGTCGACGAGTCCCGCGTCGTGGGCCAGCAGCGCGACCTGCACGCGGTTGTTCAGGTCGAGCTTCTGCAGCACGCTCGAGACGTGCGCCTTGACCGTCGCGACGCTCATGTGCAGCTCGGCGCCGATCTCCGCGTTGGACCCGCCTCGGCCCAGGCCGACCGCGACCTCGCGCTCGCGCTCGGTCAGGTCGGTCAGCCGCTCCTCCGCCCGCGCCCGACGGTCGTCGCGCGCCGGGTCGGCGACGTGGTCGATGAGCCGGCGCGTGACCGCGGGGGAGAGCATCGCCTCGCCGGCGGCGACGAGCCGGATGGCCCGCGCGATCTCCGCCGGCGGGGTGTCCTTGAGCAGGAACCCGGCTGCCCCGGCGCGCAGCGCCCGCAGCACCTGGTCGTCGGCGTTCAGCGTCGTCAGCACCACGACCTGGGGCGGACCGCCCGTGCCCGGCGAGGTCTGCGACCGCAGGCGCTCGGTGGCCGTCAGCCCGTCGACGACCGGCATCCGGATGTCCATCAGCACGACGTCGGGCCGGTGCTCCTGGACCGCACGGGGCACGCCCTCGCCGTCGTCCGCCTCGCCGACGACCCGGACGCCCTCCGCCCCGTCGAGCATCATCGTCAGCGCCTGGCGGACGAGCGCGTCGTCGTCCACCAGCAGGACCCGGACCGGACCGCTCACGCGACGCTCCACGGCAGTCGGGCGCGCAGGAGGAAGCCGCCGTCCGCCGTCGGTGCGGCCTCGAGCCGGCCGTCCGCGAGCTCGACGCGCTCGCGCAGCCCGACGAGCCCCGTGCCGGTGCCGGGGATCGGCACGTCGGGCCCGGCGCCGACGGCCGCGGGGGTGGCGATCTCGACGGTCAGACCCTCGGCGGCGGAGCCGGCACAGCGCACGCGGACGGTGGCGCCCCACGCGTGCTTGCGGGCGTTGGTCAGTCCCTCCTGGACGACGCGGTAGGCGGTCCGTCCCGTCGTGGCCGCCGGCTCCTCGGCGGGCAGCGCGAGCTCCTCCTGGATCCGCATCCCGGCGTCGCGGGACTCGCGCAGGAGCGCGGGCAGGTCGCGGATGCCGGGCTGCGGCCGGACGTCGCCCGGGACCGCCGCCGCCGGGCCGGACGAGTCGCCGTCGCGCAGCACCCCGATCACCTGGCGCAGGTCCTCGAGCGCCTCGTGGGCGCTGGTGCGGATGATCCCGGCGGCGCGGGCGACCTCCTCCGGCGTCGCGTCCGGGCGGAACTCGAGCGCCCCGGCGTGCAACGACACGAGCGAGATCCGGTGGGCGACGACGTCGTGCATCTCGCGCGCGATCCGCGCCCGCTCCAGGTCGCGGGCCTGCGAGACCCGCAGCTGCTGCTCGCTCTCCGCCCGGACGGCCCGCTCGCGCAGCGACGCGAGCAGGTGGCGCCGGGAGCGCACGAGCATGCCCCAGGCCATGCCCGCACCCAGGAGGGCGTGCACGAGCACCACGAGCCAGACGTACGGGACCTCCTCGTCCGGCCAGATCGCGGCGTAGGCGAAGATCGACGGCGACTGGATCGCCGCGACCAGCGCGACCCAGCGCGGGTCCCGGTGGACGCCGACCGAGAACAGCATCACGGCGCCGGCCCCCGCGGACGACAGCGAGTACGTCCCGATGACCGCACCCAGGATCGCCAGGGCGACCGGGTGCCGGCGGCGCCACCAGAGCCCGCCGACCATGACCACACCGCCGGCCAGGTCGAGCGTCGCGGCCGTGTCCCCGAACGGCGACCCGTAGTGCGGCAGGTAGCCGATGGCCCCGAACGACACGGCCACGGCCAGGCAGAGCGCGTCGACCGCCCAGTCGCGGCGGGAGCGGGGGCGGCGTCCGGCCTCGAGGTCGGTCTTCGACGGCGGCGGCAGCGCCCGCCGGACGACCGCGCGGAGCGTGCGTCCCGGCACGGCGGTCGTGGAGGCGGAGGCCATGCGCGCAGCGTACGGGCGCGCGGGGGAGGCCACCACCGACCGAGGTCGGTGCCGCACCGCCGAAGGTCGGGGGTGCGGGGCCCGACCACCGCCCTCCGTCGGGGGCGACGGTCGACCGGCGGCCGATGTGCGGCGGGGGCCGCGACGGCAGGCTCGGTGCATGATCGAGATCGACGACCTGACCCGGCGCTACGGCGCCCACACCGCGGTCGACCACGTGTCGTTCCGCTGCGAGCCCGGCACCGTGACCGGCTTCCTCGGGCCCAACGGCGCGGGGAAGTCCACGACGATGCGGATGCTCTGCGGCCTGACCCCGCCGACGTCCGGCCGGGCGACGGTGCTGGGGCGCCCGTTCCGCGACCTGCCCAACCCGGGCCGCGAGGTCGGCGTCCTGCTGGACGCCTCCGCCCAGCACGCGGGACGCACCGGCCGCGAGATCCTGACCGTGTCCGCCCGGGTGCTCGGCGTCGGGGACGACCGCGTCGAGGAGCTGCTGGAGACGGTGGGCCTGTCGGGCGATCGCGCGGCCCGCCGGGCCGGCGACTACTCGCTGGGCATGCGCCAGCGCCTCGGGATCGCCCACGCCCTGCTCGGCGATCCCCGGGTCCTCGTCCTCGACGAGCCCGCCAACGGCCTGGACCCGGAGGGCATCCACTGGATGCGCGGCCTGCTGCGCGACTTCGCCGACCGGGGCGGCACCGTCCTGCTCTCGTCGCACCTGCTCCACGAGGTCGAGGCGGTCGCCGACCGGCTCGTGGTGATCGCGGGCGGCCGGATCGTCGCCGACGACGACCTGGGGTCGCTCCTCAGCGGCGCCGGCGTGCTGGTGCGGTCGCCGGAGTCGACCGCGCTGCGCCGGGCGCTCGCCGCGGAGGGTCTGCCGTCCACGACGACCGCCGACGGCGCACAGCGGGTCGAGGCCGACCCCTACGCCGTCGGACGCGCGGCGCTGGAGCACGGCGTCGTCCTGACCGAGCTCCGGCCGGCCGACAGCGCCGGCCTCGAGGACCTGTTCCTGACCCTGACCACCACCGACGCGGCCGCCCCGGCCGAGGAGATCCCCGCATGAGCACCGCCACCCTCACCCCCGACACCTCCGTGCGCGACGCCGCGTCGCCGCGCGGCAGCGCGCCGTCGACCTGGACCCTGATCGCGGTCGAGCTGCGCAAGATGACCGACACCCGGGCCGGCCGCTGGCTGCTGCTGGCGACCGGTCTCGTGGCCGCGGCGGCCGCCGTCGCGCAGGGCCTCACCGGCGACGTCGCGAACCGCACGTTCGTCGACGCGGTGCAGATCACGATGCTGCCCCTGGGCGTGCTGCTGCCGATCATCGGCATCCTCGCCGCGACGGGCGAGTGGTCGCAGCGCACCGCCGTGACGACGTTCGCGCTCGTCCCGCGGCGCGGGCGCGTCCTCGCCGGCAAGGTCGGCGCGGTCCTCGTCCTGGGCGCGGGCGGCTTCGTGGTCGCGCTGCTCGCCGCGGCGGTCGCGACGGTCGTCGGCAGCGCGGCCGCCGAGCTGACCGATCCGTGGCGGATCGACGGCGGTGCGCTCGCCCAGGCGCTGCTGTTCCTGGGGCTGAGCGTCGTGTGGGGCCTGGCCTTCGGCCTGCTGCTCGTGCAGCCCGGCCTGGCGATCGTCGGCTTCTTCGTCCTGCCGACGATCTTCACGGTCGTCGGCCAGCTCGCCTCGGGGCTCAAGGACGCCCTGGAGTGGATCGACCCCAACGTCGCCCTCGCCCCGCTCTCCGACGCCACGACCTCCGGTGCGGACTGGGGGCGGATCGCGACCGCCTCGATCCTCTGGATCGCCGTCCCGCTGGCCCTGGGGATCCGCCGCAACCTGCGACGCGAGGTCAAGTAGGGGCTGGTCGGGCCGCGGCGGGCGGGGGCGAGCGGGATCCGCCCCCGATCCCGCCTCTGCGGCCCACCGCCGCCCTTCACCCGGCCCGCCCCGTGGCTCAACCCGCCCTGAGAGCGATCGCACGCAGAGGTGGCACGGCGGGGCGCAGCTGGCGCGTTCGCGGTGGGTAGGTGGCCGGCATGGACGCACAGGTCGACGCCGGACTCCCGCTCTGGGGAGGGTTGCTCCTCTTCCTCGTGCTGCTCATCCTCGTCGACCTGCGGGTCGGCTCGGCGAAGAAGCACATGGACGTGCGGACGGCCGCGATCTGGTCCGGGATCTGGGTCGGCGTCTCGATCCTCTTCGGTCTCGGCCTGCTGCTCTTCGAGGGCGGCGAGGCCGGCTCGACGTTCTTCGCCGGCTACGCCATGGAGAAGGCGCTGTCGCTCGACAACGTCTTCGTCTTCACGCTGATCTTCGCTGCGCTGGCGGTCCCGAAGGACGAGCAGCCGCGGGTGCTCCTGTGGGGCATCCTGATCGCGCTGGTCCTGCGCACGATCCTGATCTTCGTCGGCGCCGAGGCGCTCGAGCGCTACAGCTGGATCGCCTGGCCGTTCGCCGCGCTGCTGGCCTGGACGGGCTACAAGATCCTCAGGAGCGGGGACGAGCACGACGCCGGCGACAAGATGGTCGAGCGGATCCGCAAGCGCTTCCCGGACCTCAAGCCCGCCGCGGCCGCGCTGGTCGCCGTCGCGTTCGCGGACGTCATCTTCGCCGTCGACTCCGTCCCGGCGATCCTGGCGATCACCACCGACACGTTCGTCGTCTTCGCCGCCAACGCCTTCGCGCTGCTCGGCCTCCGCGCGTTGTTCTTCCTCGTCGCCGGTGCTGTCGCCCGCTTCGCGTACCTGCAGACCGGCCTGGGCATCCTGCTGATCGCGATCGCCGCGAAGCTGGCCTACGGCGAGATCACCGGCGACAAGATCCCGGTCGGCATCACCCTCGGCTCGATCATCCTCGTCCTGGGCGTCGCGGTCGGCGCGTCGCTGGTCAAGGAGCGTCGCGAGAAGCGGGCGGGCGGCCCGACCGCGGGTTGAGCGGGGCCGGTCGGCCCGGGCGCGGCCGGCGACCCCAACGGCCGGGGTGGCGACGCGGCGACCGGCGCGCTCAGGGGCGCACCGCCGACGGCGCCCGACCCTCGTGCTCGCGCCCGGGGAGGTGGTGCGGGCGGGTGGGTCCGGCGTGCTCGCCGGGCTCCTGGACGTCGATCCGGGCCTTCGCGGCCCACGCCACGAGGGCGACGAAGAGGACGAGCAGGACGGCGCTGACCGGCCCGTCGCCGAGTCCCAGGCCCCCGTTGTCCGGCTTGCTGAAGCCGTCGGCGAACGAGGCACCGAGGGGACGGGTGATGACGTACGCGATCCAGAACGCGGCGATCGGGTTCAGCAGCCCGCGCCACCAGAGGAGCGCGGGGACGGCCATCAGGACCGCGAAGAGGACGGCCGAGCCGAAGTACCCGAGGTTCAGGGTCATCGCCGTGAGGTCGCCGGCGGCCGTCCCGAGCGCGAACGTCGCCAGGACCGCGGTCCAGTAGAACGCCTCGCGTCGGCGGGTCGTGATGCTGTGGATCGAGAGGGTGCCCTCGCTGCGGTGCCAGGCCCAGAAGACCCCGGCGACGCACAGGGCGAAGAACGGGGTCGTGACCGCGTAGGAGAGGCCGGCGCCGTCCTTGATGCCGTCGGCGACCATCGTCCCGAAGACGGCGACCATCATCACCGCGAACCAGTAGACGGGTGCCCGGTACTCGCGGGCGCGCAGCTGCATCCGCAGCGCGACGACGAAGCCGCCGACGCCGACCAGGGCGGCGAGCGGGATGCTCGTCTGGCCCATGAAGTCGGACAGGGCCTCGCCCATGCCGGTGGTGAGGAGCTTCAGCGCCCAGAAGAGCGCGATGATCGCCGGGACCTTGGCCGCGAGCGGTTCGAGGCGGGGCGTCTTCGGCGTCGCGGAGCGGGGCATGGCGCGGAACCTAGGCGGGCGTGATGAGCCGGGGATGAGAGGGCCGGCTCAATCGCGGTCCGCCGGGGCGGGCTCGCCGAGCCGGCGCTCGATGACGTCGCGCTTCGTGATGCTCAGGAAGGTGACCAGGGCGAGGATGATCGCGAGGAAGACGAAGCTCGTCCCCGTGGTGCCGAGGCCCAGGCCGCCGTCGTGCCTGGTCTGGGACATCAGGTCCCCGATCGAGGCACCGAGCGGTCGGGTCATGATGTAGGCGAGCCAGAACGCCAGCACCGCGTTGAGCCTGAACACGAGATGGGCGACCGTGATCAGCGCGATCACGCCGGCGAAGATGAGGACCGACACCGTGTAGCCCAGCGCGGCCTTCTCGGCGACGAGGTCGCCGGCGGCGGTGCCCAGCGCGAAGGTGAAGAGGATGGACGTCCAGTAGAACGCCTCGCGCCTGGTCGTCACGATGCTGTGGATGGAGAGGGTCCGCTCGCTCGCGAACCACGAGGCGAAGACGAGCGCCAGGACCACCGTGAAGACCGTCGTCGAGGTGGTGAGCGCCACGCCGTGGGCGTCGGTCAGGTTGTCGGTGATGAGCGTCCCGAAGACGCTGATCACCACGATCGTGGCCCAGTAGACCGCGGGCACGTACCGCCGCGAGCGGAACTGGAACGCCAGCAGCACGACGAGCAGCGCGCCCGCGACGTACGTCGTGTTGCTCAGTCCGAAGCCGAGCGTGTCGTTCAGGTAGTCCGCCGCGGTCTCGCCGACCGTCGTCGCGAGGATCTTGATGATCCAGAACCAGAGGGTGACCTCGGGGACCTTGTTCAGCATCCGGCGCCCGCGCGATGCGGTCGTCGTCCCGGCGTGGGTGGTGGTGGCAGTGCTCATGCCCCCACCGTGGCGAGCGCCGATGAGACCACCATGAGCGCGCTCCAGATCCTCGCCCGAGCGCCGCCGCGCCACTCATCTCGTCCTCATCCGAAACAGGCATAGGGTGCCCTCATCAGGGCGACCGAAGGACGTCATCGATGTCGGCAGCACCCACGATCTCCACCACCCCCGGGAACGCCTCGCGCGCCGAGTCCCGCTGGTTCTACGCCTGGTTGATCACCGTCCTCGGGCTCCTGGCCCTCGCGGTGGTCGCCGGCTGGAACGCGGCGGGCGGCACGGTCGATCCGACCGACGCCGGCAGGACGCTGAGCCGGACCACCGTCGTCGTCAACAGCGCGGTCCTCGTGCTCCGCGAGGGCCTCGAGTGCATCCTCGTCCTCGCGGCGATCACCGCCGGGCTGCGCGGTCCCGCGGCCGGGCAGCGGCGGCCGATCGCGGTCGGTGGCGCCGTCGCGTTCGGGCTCTCGATCGTCACCTGGTTCGCCGCGGTCTGGGTCATCGGGGCCTTCGGCGACACGGGCGTCAACGTCCAGGCGGCGACCGGGATCCCCGCGATCCTCGTCCTGCTCCTGATCATGAACTGGTTCTTCCACGACACGTACTGGACCGGGTGGATCAAGCGGCACAACCGCAAGAAGAAGGGCCTGCTGCACGCCGAGGCCGGCAGCCGGAAGCTGCTGCTCGGCCTCGGGCTGCTCGGCTTCACCGCGGTCTACCGCGAGGGCTTCGAGATCGTGCTGTTCCTGCAGTCGCTGCGCGTCGGGTACGGCTCCTCCGTCGTGCTGGAGGGCGTGACCCTCGGCCTGCTCTTCACCGCCGCGGCGGGCGTCGTCACCTTCGTCCTGCACCGCAAGCTGCCCTACAAGCGGCTCCTGATCATCACCTTCGCGCTGCTCGTGCTCGTGCTCTTCGTGATGGTCGGCGAGCAGGTCAACGAGATGCAGCTCGCCGGCTGGATCGGCACCTCGACCTTCTGGGACAGCCCCGGCTGGCTGGGGACCTGGTTCTCGATCTTCGGCAACTGGGAGACGGTGATCGGCCAGACGCTCGCCGTCGGCGCGGTCGTCGGCTCCTACGTCGTCGCCCGCGAGGTCCAGGTCAAGGGTCCGCAGCGGCGGGCCCGGCGGGCGAGCGCGAGCTGACCGCCGACCCGCGCCGGGCTCACCGTCCCTCGTCGCCGTGCCCCGCGGGCGCGGTGGCCGGGACGTCGTCCCAGACCGACCGGGCACCGGCCTCGCCCGTCCGGTAGATCCAGATCCCGGAGATCACGGAGAAGGCGAGGACCAGCAGCGTCAGCGCGGCGGCGACCTGCGGCTGGCCGGGGAAGGCACGGGCGGACTCCCCGCGGAGGCCACCGATGCGGTCCAGCACCGTGGACCGGGCCGCGTGCGCCTCCGCGGTGGAGCCGTCCGCGCCGACGGTCTCCGCCCGGCGGCGGAAGCGGACGACGACCATCGCGAGGATCAGGATCACGCCGTAGGCGATCATGATCGTGCCCATCTGGTCGCCCAGCTCGGTGTGCTTCTCCAGCAGCGGGCTGGGGTCGACGCGCGCCTCGAGCTTCTCCCCCGTCGACGGGGTGACGAGGCCGAGCACGATGCTCAGCACCCCCGTGACGAGGAGCGGCCAGCTGAGCCACCGGCGGAAGCGCGGTACGAGGGCGAAGGCCAGGCCTCCGATCGTGGCGCCGGTGGCCACGACGACGGTGAAGTGCACCATCAGGGCGTGGGTCGGCAGCCCGTTGACGTTGTTGAAGAGGTCGGCGAGCACCATGGGCCTCCACCTTCACGACCGGGTGTGCAAGCGCGGTCGAACGAATCGACAAGAAACGGCAAAGGTCGGGGGGCCGGCGCCGCGGGCGGGGCCGGCCTCGATCGCCGCGGGCGGGGCCGCGCCCCGCAGCGGTGATCCGACGACGCGCTACGAGGCGTGGGGCACGCGGGCGGGCGTGACGACCGGCCCGCGGCGGGAGACGGTGGCGCGTGCGGCCAGCACGGTCCCGGCGAGCGCGACGACGCAGCCCTCGATCCAGAGGCTGGCCAGACCGAGGCCCTCGGTCCAGTTGCCGACGTCGCCGTGGTCCTGCGGCAGCCCGGTGGTCCGGGTGAGGACGTAGCCGACGATCGCGCTCCCGGCGAGTCCGGCCGCCGCCGCCCAGGCGAGCTTCGATCCGGTGCGCAGCAGCTCGGCGCCGACGGCGATCGCGGCGAGGATCAGGGCGATGTACATCCAGAACATGTAGGGCGTCTCGGTGTACTTGCCCGGCGCGTCGAGCAGGTGCACGAGGCCGATGCCGGCCATCCCGAGCACCCCGACCGCGCGGGCGACGGCGTCGCGGACGGTCGAGTCGACGGTGGGATCGGTGGGGGTCATGGTGAGGCTCCTGGTGCGGTCGGGGTCGGGGAGGCGACGGGGCGACGACTCCTGCATCCATGGTGCGCCCCGCCCCGCCAACCGCCGCACAGCCGCAGGACAACCTTTGGCAAAGGCCCGTTCGCGGCCTCCTCGGGGCCCTACGATCGCCGTGTGGAGCGCCTACTCGTGGTCGAGGACGACGACAGCATCGGGGAGCCCCTCGTGCGCGCGCTCCGCCGCGAGGCGTTCGAGGTCGAGCACGTCACCACCGGCGAGTCCGCGCTGGTGCGCCTCTCGAAGGTGCGGTTCGACCTCGTGGTCCTCGACATCGGCCTCCCGGGGATCGACGGCGTCGAGGTCTGCCGGCACGTCCGGCGCGACCACCACGCCACCGCCGTCCTCATGCTCACCGCCCGCAGCTCCGAGCTCGACGAGGTCGTCGGACTGGACGCCGGCGCCGACGACTACGTCACCAAGCCGTTCAGCCTCGCGGTCCTGACCGCCCGCGTCCGCGCGCTCCTGCGCCGCCAGTCCGCGCCCACCGTCGGGCCGGACGCCATCGAGGTCTCCGGCCTGCGGATCGACCGCACGTCCCGGCAGGCGTGGCGCGGGGACCACGAGCTCGAGCTGGCCCCGAAGGAGTTCGACCTGCTCACGATCCTCGCCGCGCACGCCGGCGAGGCCGTGCGACGCGAGCAGATCATGAGCGAGGTCTGGGACGAGAACTGGTGGGGCTCGACCAAGACGCTCGACGTGCACATCGGGTGGCTGCGGCAGAAGCTGGCCGATCCCCCGCTGATCACGACGGTCCGCGGCTACGGCTTCCGGCTGGAGCGCACGTGAGGCGACGGCTGCTGCGCTCCACGCTGGCGATCGCCCTGGTCGCCGTCGTCGTGCTCGGACTGCCGCTCGGGGTCGTCGGGACCGCGATGCTGCACCAGCGGGCCGACATGCGGCTGGAGCGCCGGGCCGACGCCGTGGCGCTCCGCGTCGCGCGCGCCGAGTCCGCCGGCACGCCGCTGCGCACGGCCCTGGTGGCCGACCTGCTCCCGCCGCGCCAGGCGGTGCAGGTCACGGTCGACGGCCGCACCGTCGTCCTGGGCACGCTGCCCTCCGGCGACGTCACGCGCGTGACGTCCGGGGACGGCGGCCCGCTGCGTGCGACGCTCGTCGCGCCCGCGGCCGTCCGCAGCGACGACGTCGGGACGGTGTGGGTCGCGATCGCCGGCCTGGCGATCCTGGCGCTCGGGGCCGCCGTCGCCCTGGCGAGCGTGCAGGCCCGGCGCCTGGCGGCGCCGCTGGAGGAGCTGTCCCGTCGGGTGGAGCGGGTGGGCGAGCCGACCTACGACGACCGACCCGTGACCGGGCAGGTCCCGGAGATCGACCGGGTCCAGGTCGCCCTGAACGAGGCCGACACGCGACTCGCCGAGCTGATCCGCCGGGAGCGGGAGTTCACCGCCAACGCGTCGCACCAGCTCCGCACGCCGCTCACCGGCCTGCGGATGCGCCTGGAGGAGCTGCGGGCCCTCGCCGACGGTCCGGCGATGACGGGCGAGGCCGACGCGGCGCTCGTCCAGGTCGACCGCCTGGTGACGACGATCGAGCACCTCGAGACCGCCGGGCGGCGCCCCGACACCGTCGCCGGGTCGATCGACCTCGGTGCGGTGGTCACCGCACACGTCGACGGTGGTCGGTGGCCGGCGGTCTTCGGCGAGCACGGACGGGACCTCGTCGTGTCCTCCTCGTCCGGGGCGCTGGGGCGCGGGAACCCGGAGACGGTCCGGCAGATCCTCGACGTCCTGCTGCAGAACGCGCTGGACCACGGGGCCGGCGTGGCGCACGTCGCGACCACCTCGGCCTCGGGCTTCGTCCGGGTCCGCGTGGCCGACGACGGCGACGTCGGCGGCGCGGGCGCGCAGCAGATCTTCGGCCGCGGCGTCGGCTCCGGCCGCGGCATCGGCCTCTCGGTGGCCCGCGAGCTGGCCCGGCGCGACGGCGGGGACCTCCAGCTCCTCGACCGCGGGACCACGACGTTCGAGGCGCTCTTCCCCGCGGACGAGGGCTCCGAGGGAACCGCGTGAGCGCAGCGGCATGGCATCCGCCGCGGACGGGGGCTCAGCCGGGTCGACCGCCGTCCGGGCGCAGCCGGTAGCCGGCGCCGCGGACGGTCTCGATCGAGGTCACGCCGAACGGTCGGTCGACCTTCTCCCGCAGGTACCGGACGTAGACCTCGACGACGTTGCTGCGGTGCTCGTAGTCGTAGTCCCACGCGTGTTCCAACAGCGCGTAGCGGTCCATCACGCGGCCCGGCCGCCGCATGAAGGTCTCCAGCAGCGCGAACTCCTTCGAGGACAGCGCGATCTCGGTCCCGCCGCGCCGGACCACGCGCGTGGCGGGATCGAGCTGCAGGTCGCCGACCTCGAGGACGACGGGCCGCTCGACCGGTCCGCGTCGGGCCAGGGCCCGCAGCCGGGCGGTCAGCTCGGCGAACGAGAACGGCTTGGTCAGGTAGTCGTCGGCCCCGGTGTCGAGGCCCCGGACGCGGTCCTCGACGGAGTCGCGCGCGGTCAGCATGAGGACGGGCGACCAGATCCCGTCCTCGCGCAGGGAGCGGCAGACCTCGAAGCCGTCGCGGTCGGGCAGCATCACGTCGAGCACGATCGCGTCGTAGGCCGTCGCGCGGGCGCGCAGCACGGCCGAGCCGCCGTCGGACACGACGTCGACGGCGAGGCCGTCGGCGAGCAGCCCGCGCTTGATCAGGCTGCTCATCTTCACGTCGTCCTCGACGACCAGCACGCGCATGGCCCGATCATCCTCCGGGCGGATGAGCGCCGGATGAGAGCGGCAGCCGCACCCACACCTCGGCCCCGCCCTCCGGCCGGTTGACGGCCCCGGCGGACCCGCCGGCCGCCACGGCGGTCGATCGGACGATCGCCAGACCGAGCCCGGTGCCGCCCCGGCCGCGGGCCTCGTCGGCCCGGGCGAACCGCTCGAACGCGCGGGGGAGGAAGGCCGCGGGGAACCCCGGCCCGTCGTCGAGGACGCGGATCTCGACCATGCCGGCCCGGTGCGACCCACGCACCTCGACCCGCCGTGCCCCGGCCTCGGCGGCGTTGCGGACGACGTTGCCGAGCACGCGCTCGAGCACCACCGCGTCGCCCGGGACCTCCACCGACGCGTCGGCGTCGTCGACCACGACCTCGCGCCCGGCGACCTGCCCGCGCACGCGGTCGACCAGCACGCCGAGGGGCACCGTGGACCCGCCGCCCAGCACGACCCCGTCCTCGGCGCGCGCCAGGACGAGCAGGTCCTGGGCGAGGGCGACCAGCCGGTCGTTCTCCTCCGCGGCCGACGCGATCGCCTCGCGCAGCTCCTCGATCGTGGCGCCGTCGCGCATCGCGAGCTCGAGCTCGCCCTTCACGAGCGCCAGCGGCGTGCGCATCTCGTGGCTGGCGTCGTCGACGAACGAGCGCTCGCGCCGGAACGCGTCGTCGAGCCGGTCGAGCATCTCGTTCAGCGTGACCGCCAGGCGGGCGACCTCGTCGCCCGCGGGCGGGACGTCGAGCCGCGTGCCGGAGCGGCCCGTCCTGATGGTCGCGGCGGCCTCGCGCATCCGGTCCATCGGCCGCAGCGCCCCCGCGGCGGCGCCGTATCCGGCGAGCGAGGCGAGCAGCAGCAGGACGGGTCCGCCGACGAGCAGCAGGCCCGCGAGCCGGTGCTGCGCCACCTCGACCGGCTCGAGGGTGGCGCCCACCACGACGATGACGCGACGGCCGCCGGCGGTCACCGGCCGGGCGAGCAGGCGGGTCGTGTCGTCGCCGTCGACCGGGTGGACGACGGTCGGCCGCTCCGCGTGGATCGTCCCCGCGCGGGCCCGCCGCACCTGGTCGGGCGTCAGCAGCCGCGTGCCGCCGAGCGCCGCCGAGGAGTCGACCACCCGACCGTCGACCGAGAGGATCTGCGCGACGGTCTCGCCCTCCGCGGTCAGCGGGCTCGGCCCACGGGGCTCGGCGGCCGCGTCGGCGGCGAGCGCCGCGACGTCGGAGGACCGCGACCGCAGCCCGTCGTCGATGCTCGAGCGCAGCGTCGCGCCGAGCGCCGCGTACAGCCCGACGCCCGCCACGACCAGGAGCAGCGCCATCACCAGCGCGAACGTCGCGGCGACGCGGATCCGGATCGGGATCCGGGCGACCGCCCGGGCGCGTCGTCCGGCCGGGTCCTCCCCGCGGGTCACAGGCACGCCCGGAGGATCGCCGCGGCGGATGAGACCCGGATGAGGGCCTCCGCCGGGACGGGTCGCGTGGTCGCTCTCATGTCCCGCTCATCCCCGCTCCGGACGATACGACCATGAGCGCGCCCCGTCCGACCCGCCTTCTCCGCCAGGCCCCGGTACGTCGCCGCGCCCCGACCCCCGGGCACCGCCGACCCGCGGCCCCGGCGCGCGGCCGGGCCACGGCGGCTCCCGCACCACCCGCCCGGCACCGCGACCCGGTCGGTGACCGCCCGTGAGCACCACGATGCACCTGTGGCAGGCGGTCGTCCTGGGCGGCGTCGAGGGGCTGACCGAGTTCCTGCCGGTCTCGTCGACCGGGCACCTGACGATCGCGGAGCGGCTCATGGGCTTCCGGCTCGACGACGCCGGCCTGACCGCGTTCACCGCGATCGTGCAGGCCGGGGCGATCCTCGCCGCCGTGGTGTTCCTGCGGGCCGACGTCGTGCGGCTGGTCTCCGCGTTCCTGCGCGGTCTGACCGCTCCCGCGGCGCGCCGCACGCGCGACTTCCGGTTCGCCGTCTTCCTCCTCGCGGGATCGGTTCCGATCGGGGTCGTCGGCCTCGCGTTCAAGGACCAGATCGAGACGACGCTGCGGTCGCTCTGGTTCGTCGGGATCGCCCTGATCCTGTTCTCGGGCGTGATGTGGTGGGCGGACCGCGTCGGCACGCAGGAGCGGTCCGAGGACGAGATCACCCTGCGCGACACCGTGCTGGTCGGCGTGGCGCAGTGCATCGCGCTGATCCCCGGCGTGTCGCGCTCCGGGGCGACGATGTCCGCCGGACTCGTCCTGGGCATCGACCGCGTCGCCGCCACCAAGCTGTCGTTCTTCCTGGCCATCCCGGCCCTCGCGGGCGCGACGCTGCTCGAGGTCGTCTCGAAGGCCTCGGACGTCTCGCGCGGCGTGGGCTGGGGACCGACCCTCGTCGCCACGCTCGTCTCGCTGGTCGTCGGCTACGCCGCGGTGGCCTGGCTCCTGCGCTTCGTCGCCCACCACGGCCTGGGCGTCTTCGTCCGCTACCGGGTCGCCCTCGGGGCGGTCGTGCTGGTGCTCGTCGGGGTGGGGGCGGTCTCGCCGACCTGAGGGCGGGTCGGATCCGGGGGAGGGGATCCGGGCGGACACGGTGGACCTGCGGCCCGGGTCGCAGGGCGCGCGCGATGCCGGTCCCGGTCTCGGCCGGCGCCCGGGCGCGAGACCCGGATCGGTGTCGCCCAACGGCCACGATCCCGGTCTCGGTCGGGGTCCGGGTGCGAGACCCGGATCGGTGTCGCGTGGCGGACACGATCCAGGTCTCGGCCGGGCCCCGTGCGTGAGACCGGTAACGGTGTCGCCTGGGGCCCACGATCCCGGTCCGGGTCGCGAAGAACCTCGAGACCTGGATCGTGGCCGGCGGCGCCCGCGCCCCCGGCGCCTGCGCCGGGCCTCGGCGCCCGCGCCTCAGGGGCTCGGCGATCGAGCCCGCCTCATGCCGCCGTCCCCGATCAGTCCCGGATGGCGAAGTAGCCGTCGCCGTCCAGGACGATGCCCGACGTCGGATTCGCCGGGGTCGCCCCGGTCTTGTCCTCCGGGAAGATCCCGAGGAGCTCGATCCGCTCCTTGCCGTCGGCGAACGCGAGGCGCAGGGTGCGGTCGGCGCGGATCTCGTAGGTGCCCTTGCGGTCCGCCGGGATCGCCGCGAAGTCGCCGCCGGGGTTGCTGCCCGACGTCACGGCGCCGCGGACGAACGTGCCGTCCGGCTTGAACGTCAGGTCCTCCGTGAAGTACGTGCAGGAGAGCGGGCAGAGGCCGAACGAGTTCGAGTAGGTCAGGGTGACGTCCCACCGCGCCCCGGGTGTCGCAACGCCGAGCAGCGAGTGGCCCTGGCCGTCCTCCGTCAGCTGGGTGCCCTCGATCGTCGCGGGCTTGCCGTCGATCGTCAGGGCCTTCGTCTTCGGGTCGAACGTGTAGGGCTTGCAGTCCTCGGACACCGCCGCGCACGCCGGGGCGGCGCCGTCCGGGTCACCGGTGAAGACGAGGTCGGGGCCGGTGAAGTAGAGCGTGTACTGCTGGATGCCGTTCGTGGTGAACAGCGAGCCCCAGTACCAGCGGCCCGTCAGCGACTCGGGCGGCGCGGGGGCGGCCTTGGGTCCGAACGCGATCCGGCCCGACGCGACGGCCGCCTTGCCCTTGCGGACCCGCAGGCCGAACGCTCCTGCCTTCGGTCCCGACGCCGTCCGGCGCAGGGTGACGCGGACCTTCACGCTCTTGCCGGCCCGTAGGGTCCCGAGGCGGCGCACGCCGCCCTTCGCACCGCTGATGCTCGCCCGGACGCCCTTGAGCCCGGCGCCGCGCAGGGTCAGGCCGGTCACGCGGGCCTTGCCGGTGTTGCGGACGGTGACCGTCGACCGGGTGCCCTTGGTCGACAGGTTCTTCGTGATCGCCGTCGCGGAAACGGAGACCGACGGTGATGCGGCGTGGGCGGCCGGGGCGACCGCGAGGCCGGCGGTCACGGCGATCGCGGCGGGCCAGAACAGGAGCTTGGGCATGGGATGGGGGAGGTCGGCGTCGGGTGGCGTGGCTGCACTCCCGACAGGGGAAGCGCGCCACGCCCGGTGGGGGCAACATAACCGAGGGGAGCCGGACCGACAGGGGTTCGGGACCGGCGCGGCGGCCCGTCCGGGTCCGGCGCGGCGGCGGATCCGGGCCCGGGGCGGCCCGTCCGGGCCCGCGTGGAAACCCGTCCCGGCCGGGGCGCGCGTGCTCAGACCGGAACGGCAGGGCCGGCCGTCGCGCCGGACCGGGCGGCGGGCCTCGATAGCGTCGTCCGCATGCCCGCCGTCACCGTTCCCGCCTTCGGCGATCCCGACGTCCTGACCCTCGCGGAGGTCCCCGTCCGGGACCCCGGCCCGGGCGAGGTGCGGATCGCGGTCGCGGCCGCCGCCGTCAACCCGACCGACCTGACGACCCGCAGCGGCGCGGCGGCCGCGCGCTACCCCGACGTCGCGCTGCCGATCGTGCCGGGCATGGACGCCGCGGGGGTCATCGAGGCGATCGGTTCGGACGTCACGCGCCTCGCCGTCGGCGACCGGGTGATGGCCGCCGTGCTGCCGATGCGGCCCGAGGGCGGCGCGTACCAGTCGTCCCTGGTCGTGCCGGCGGGATCCGTCGTCGTGGTGCCCGAGGGCGCGTCGCTGGAGGAGGCCGCGACGCTGCCGATGAACGCGCTGACCGCCATCCTCGGCCTCGACCTGCTCGACCTGCCGTCCGGCGCGACCCTGCTGGTCACCGGCGGCGCGGGGTGGCTCGCGACGCTGGCGATGCCCCTGGCCCGGGAGCGCGGGCTGCGGGTCATCGCCGACGCCCGGCCCGACGAGCACGACCGCGTCCGTGAGCACGGGGCCGACGAGGTCGTCGACCGCGGCGACGGCCTGACCGACCGCGTCCGGGCCCTCGCGCCGGGCGGCGTCGACGGGGTGTTCGACACCGCGCTGGTCGGCCCGCCCCTGTTCGGGGCGATCCGCGACGGCGGCGGCTGGGCGGTCGTCCGCGGTCAGGACGACGAGACGGAGCGCGGCATCGTCCGCCACGCCGTCTGGGTGAAGACCCGCCTGGAGGACACCGCGGCGCTCGAGCACGTCCGTGACCTCGCCACCGCCGGCCACCTGCCGATGACCGTCGCGGAGAGCTACCCGGCGGCGCGCGCCGCCGACGCCCACCGTCGCCAGGAGGCCGGCGGCGTGCGCGGCCGGCTCGTCCTGACCTTCTGAGGCGGAGGCGGGCCCGGGGCTCGTCGCTCGCCGGGCCGTCGCCTCCGCGGGCCCCCGGCCGCCGTGTTCCAGGAACGTCGTCCCTGGTATCGCTTCTCGGGAACGCGGGGTGGAGATGGGCCGCCGGGCGGGGCCCGGGACCGCCGTGTTCCAGGAACGTGTTCCCTGGGATCGCTTCCCGGGAACGAGGGGCCACTACCGATGCGGGGCGGCGGACCGATGAGTTCGCCCGCGCCCGCCGGTCGGAGGAGCATGAGCACCTTCGCGCTGATCCACGGCGGTGGCGGAAACGCGTGGGACTGGCACCTGGTCGAGCCGGAGCTGGCCCGGCGCGGCCACGCGTCCGTCGCGATCGACCTGCCGATCGAGGCGCCGGAGGCGACCCTCGAGGACCACGCGGCGGCGATGGTCGCGGCGCTCGACGGCCACGACGAGGTGATCGTCGTCGGGCACTCGCTCGGCGGCATGGTCGCGCCGCTGGTCGCCGACGTCCTCGGGCCTCGGGCACGCGGGCTCGTGTTCGTCGCCGGGATGGTCCCGCGCTTCGGCGAGACGTTCGGCGAGTGGTGGGAGGGGGTCGACCACGCCGCGGCCGTCGCGGAGCGCGACGCCCGGGAGGGCGCACCGCCCGAGGGGGACGTCGAGACGTTCCTGCAGGACGCCGATCCGGTGCTGGCCGCCGAGGCGCTGTCCCGCGCCCGCGACCCGCACGAGCACGCGCTCTCGCTGCCGTGGCCGCTTCGGCAGATGCCCCGGATCCCGACCTGGTCGCTGCTCTGCCGACAGGACCGGATGTTCCCCGCACCCCTCATGCGCCGCGTGGCGCACGACCGGCTCGGGGTGACGTGCGACGAGATGGACGGCGGCCACATGCCGATGCTCTCCCGACCGGTGGACCTCGCGGAGCGGCTGGCCGGCTACGCGGAGGCGACGGCGTGAGCGCTCCGGACCTGGGCCTTGCGCGGGCCTCCTCCCGTCCCTACGGTCGCGTCGTGCGCCCGCTCCGCTACTCGATCAACATCACGCTCGACGGCTGCTGCGACCACCGCGAGGGCACGCCGGACGAGGAGACCCACCGCCACGCGGAGGAGACCATCGCCCGGGCCGACGCGCTCATCCTGGGCCGCGTCACCTACGAGCTGATGGAGTCGGCCTGGCGGCCCCCCGGGATGCTCGAGGGGATGCCGGACTGGATGCTGCCGTTCGGCCGCACGATCGACGCGGCGAAGAAGTACGTCGTGTCGAGCACGATCGGGACCGTCGACTGGAACGCGGAGCTCCTGCGCGGCGACCTGCGCGAGGCGGTCCTCGACCTGAAGCGGCAGCCGGGCGACGGCCTGTACGTCGGCGGCGTGCAGCTGCCCCTCGCGCTGGCCGACCTGGGGCTGATCGACGAGTACGAGTTCGTGGTGCACCCGCGGCTGGCGGGGCACGGCCCGACCCTGTTCGCGGGGCTGTCGCAGGTCGTCGACCTGAAGCTGATCGGGCGGCACGAGTTCGCCTCGGGGGCGATGGCGCTGCGCTACGAGCCGCGGACCCCGGGCCCGACCGACTGACGCACGGGCGGCGCGGGCCGACCACGCACCCCGCACCACGGCGGCCCTCCCCGTCGGCGCGTCCTCACCCGTCGGCCCCGGGGGACGCCTCCGCGATCCGCCGCTCGACGTCCGCGCGCAGCTCCGTCACCTCGTCGGCGAGCCGGCGCAGGTGGTCCCGGTCGAGGTCGGTGGGCATCCGGTCGACGTAGTCGGCGCACGCCAGGGACAGGTGCTCGCCGGCGATCAGCGCGCGCAGCGGCCCGGCGACCGGGGGGCCGAGGTCGAGGGCGAAGCCGTCGGGGCGTTCGCTGAGGTGCAGGGCCCGGAGCTCCGGCCACGAGCCCGGCGCGGCGTCGGACGCGGGCCCGAGCAGCGTCGCGTGGTCCGCCTCGCGACCGAGGTCCGCCAGGAGGCTGCGGACGCTTCGGGATCCCGACCGCGACCCCGTTCCCGTCACGGTCGGTCGGTCCCGCGGCTCGTCGGGTCCCGGCAGGACCGGTCGCCCCCGGACCTCGCCCGGTCCCCGCTCCGCCGCCCCGTCGTCCCGGAAGGCGGTCGCCCCGGCCACCCCGTCGTCCCGGAACGCGGCCGCCGCCGGCGCCGCGGCCGCGGCGTCCGCGCGCAGCAGCCACCAGAGCGTGGTCGTGGTCTCGACGAGGGACCGGAACGCGACCTCGTGCACGAACGCCCCGTCGGCGGGAGCCGGGCCGGCGAGGCCCCGGGCGAGCTTGGCGGCCCGGACCAGCAGGCCCCCGACGACGGCCCGGTCCGGGTCGAGCCCGGGCGCAGTCGCCTTGCCGCAGGCCTCCGCGAGGAGCCACCCCCGCCGGAGCGCGCGGCGGCCGACCGCGTCGAGCGGGATCCGACCGTCCGTCGCGGTGAGCTGCTGCAGGTCCTCCGGGTCCACCCCGAGCACCTCGTCCTCGGGCTCGAGCGGGCGGCGCGTCCCGCCGGCGACGACCGCCAGCGGGTCCGTCGCGGACGAGGGGGTCGGGATCGGGAGGGCGGCGAGGCAGTCCTCGCAGACCGTGCCGCGCAGCATCGTGGGGCCCACGGCCACCCCGACCCCGCGGACCGGGAGCCCGACCCGGCCGCAGGTCGTGCACCGCGTCGGCTCGCCGGCCGGCGGGTGCCCGAGCCGGTCCTGCAGCACCGCGAGCACCGCCTCGGTGCACGCGGTCCGGCGACAGCTGCGCAGGTCGGGGACCGACGACAGCCAGACCGCCCCCTGGTGGGGGTCCTCGACGAGGTGCGGGCAGACGCGCATCGTCGGGCCGGCCGCCCGGAACCGCCGGATCAGGTCCAGCACCCACGGCGTCGTCGTCGCCCCGAGGACCGGGGCGACGGGGCGACCGTCGTCGGCCGCGGGCACGAACGAGATCCCCGGGGCGCCGCTCGAGGTCCCTCCGTCGCCGACGCCCATCCGCCCATGATCCCAGCGGTTGCGGGACGGGGGCCTCGGTCGTATGCGACGCCGGGTAGCGGCGGTGGTGCGGGTCCCCGCCCGCGGGTCAGGTCGAGGGGTGCTCACCCCCGTCGACGATGAGGTTCGTGCCGGTGATCCACTGCGCGCGGTCGGAGGCGAGGAACGCGACGGCCTCGGCGATGTCGCGCGGGTCACCGGGGCGACCGAGCGGGATCGCACCCGTGGTCTCGGCCAGCGAGACGCCGAGCGCGTCGGCGAAGTCCTGGCGGATGGCGTCGGCGCCCGGCGTGAGGACGTTGCCGGGCGTCACCGTGCTGACGCGGATGCCGACCGGGGCCAGCTCGGAGGCGAGGGCCTTGCCGTACGAGATCAGCGCGGCCTTGGCGGCCCCGTAGTGGATGAGCGCGGGCGGCGGGGTGAGCGCCGCGACGGAGGAGACGTTCACGACGGCTGCCCCCTCGCCGGACTCCCGCAGGGCGGGGAGCAGCGCGTTCGTGAGTCGCACGACCGAGAGGTAGTTGAGGTCGAGCGCGTCGATCCACTCCTCGTCCGGGATCGCGTCAGCGCCGCCGAGGTGGGCGCGGGCCGCGCCGGCGTTGTTGACGACCAGGTCGACGCCTCCGAGGACGTCGAGCGCGGCGGCGGCGAGCGTCCGGACCCCGGCGAGGGTGCTGACGTCGCCGGCGATGAACGTCGCGCCCTCCGGCGTGACGTCGGTCCGCGTGCGGGCGCTGGTCACGACGGTGGCGCCGCCGTCGAGGAGACGCTGGACGATGGCCGCGCCGATGCCACGCGAGCCTCCCGTCACGACGGCGCGGCGGCCGGCGAACTCGGTGGGGTCGGGCGATGCTGTGGTTCTGAACATGCGGTCCAATATAGCTCGTTCTGGACCGTGCGTTCAGAATTTCTGGACCAAACGTTCAAAACGGCCTAGGATGGGGACATGGCGCGCCCGAGGACGTTCGACGAGCACGAGGTCGTCGCGGCCGCACGGCGGCAGTTCAACGAGACCGGGTTCCACGGCACCTCCGTCGGGGAGCTCTCGAGGGCGACCGGTCTGAGCAAGGGCAGCCTGTACGGCGCGTTCGGGGACAAGGACGGCCTGTTCCAGCGCGCCTTCGACGACTACTGCGCCGGGACCGACGAGGGCGCCGCCGCCCGCCTCGAAGGGCCCGAGGGCGAAGCGCTCGATCGTGCCCGCGAGTGGTTGCGGACGACCGCCCGCAGCTCGGACACCAGCGGCTGCCTGCTGGCCAGGGGCACGGCGGAGCTGGCCTCGGAGAATCCGGCCGTCGCCGCGCGCGCCGACGCCGCCTACGCGACGCTGCTGGCCGGATGCCGGGGGCTCGTCGAGCAGGCCCAGCGCGCCGGCCAGGTCGACGCCGGCGCCGACGCCGCCGCGCTCGGCGGCCTGATCCTCGCGACCCAGCGGGGACTCGAGGCGCTCGGACGGGCCGGCGTCGATCCGTCCGTGAGGGTCGCCATCGCCGACGCGGCGATCGACGGCATCACGGCTGTCCGCGCACCTTCCTGAGCGCGGGTCGGCGAGGGACGTCTCAGAGCGCGCAGCGGGTGAGCCCGGCACCGCGGACGACGAGCCGGTACCGCTCACCTCCCGTGCCGCGGACGACGAGATTCGAGGGGCTGCTGAGCCACACGAAGACGAGGTGCTTCCCGGCCGGGAGCACCGCCGACCCGGTGCCGCGACGGCCGGGGGCCGCGTGCAGCTCGGGCTCGTAGCCCGAGAGCGTCTGCTCCTCGACGTCCCCGGGGGAGACCCCGGCGTTGATCCGCGTGTACCGCCGCGAGCGGGGGAGCGCACCGGCGTCGAGCTCGACGCCGACGCGTGCGCGGCGCCGGAGGCAGAAGACGAGACCGTCGCCCTCCCGGGGGAGGGCCCTGGACCCGGGACCCGACGGCCACGTCACACGGGTGGCCGCGGCGGGCGTGGCGGCGTTCGACGGAGGGTCGTCGCCTTCCGATGCACCGCAGCCGACGCCGCCGAGCGCCATCAGGCCGACCACCGTGAGCACGCGCCGCACGGGGTGAGTATCGACGATGGTGCCCTGTCGGAGGTGGCGACCGAGGCTCGAAGGACCGTCCCGCCTGCCTCGCCGTCGCGCCGGGCTCAGCCACGCAACCGGCCCACCACTGCCAGGACGATCCCGGCGACGACGGTCGCTGCACCCGCTCCGGCCCAGAGCGGGCCACGACCGGGGTCGAAGACGTCGAGGCGGGACGGCCGGGCGCTGACGGACTCAGAGAAGTAGGCGCCCTCGATCGACTCCGGACCCAGGAGGAGCCCGACGCCGACCAGGACCAGGCCGACCGCGATCACCGCGAACGGGACGAGGCGCCGACGCGTCATCGGGCGAGGCTACCCGCGTCGCGGAGCGGACGGGGGCCGGGCCCACGGGCCGGATCGCCGCGCCGAGGGCTGTTCGGCGTGGCGGGACGCCGCTATCGTCCGCCTTCATGCGAGCTTCGGTGCGGCGGACGGCGGCACGATCAGCGGTCGCCGCCTCCCTGCTGCTCCTGCTGCTCGGCGTCGGCGCTCGACCAGCGTCGGCCATGGACCAGGTCACCGGGGCGCAGGACGTCGTGGCGGCGTTCAGCGACGATGACGACTGGATCGGCGGCGGTGAGCGACACGTCTGGCGAGCGAGCGACACGCGGATCGATTCGGGTGCGTCGGACGGCCAGGTCGCCGTGTCGGTCACTGCCAACGGGCGCTCGTTCGACCAGATGAGCTTCGTCCTGGCCGCCCCGGTCGGGCGACCGCTGACCACCGGCGTCTACGCCGGGGCGGAGCGTCCCGGGTTCGGGCGCAGCGACCGCCCCGCTCTCGAGATCACGAGCACCGGGCGCGGCTGCAACAGGATCGGGGGATCGTTCGAGATCCGCGACATCGCCCGCGACGCCGAGGGTCGGCTGACCCGGCTGTGGGCCATCTACGAACAGCTCTGCGACAGCGGGACCGCAGCGCTGTGGGGGGAGATCCGGATCGGCATGCCCCCGACCCAGGACGGGACGGTGGTCGTTCCGTCGATCGTGCGCTGGCCCGCCGCCGACCGGGGCACGGTCCGCGCCGACGTCCCCGTCACGGTGCTGGCCGGCGACGCGCCCTTGGACGTCGACCGGCTGGCGGTCACGGGCGACGATCCCTCGGACGTCCGGACGGTGAGCGATCGCTGCTCGGGCACGCTGGTCCGGGCCGGAGGCCGCTGCGAGGTCTGGATGACCTTCGACCCGGCCCGGCCGGGGCTGCGTCAGGCACGCCTCGACGTGCTCGACGCAGGCGGTGGCCGGCACGGCGCGCAGCTTCAGGGCTGGTCCTTCGGTGGCACGACCCGCATGCGCCTGGACGGCGAACCGGGGGAGTGGCTCACACAGGGAGGATCCACCGACGTGTCCCCGGCGGACCTGGGTTTCGTGGTCGACGGGCGCGCGGACGAGGCGCTGGTCGCGAGGCTCGTCAAGACGCGTCGCTCGCGCTTCCTGCTGCTGTTCGTCCCGCCCACCGGCGAGGAGCTGACCGTCGGGACGACGTACGTCGGCACCCAGCGGGGCGCCGACGGGTCTGGCGGACCGCGGATGGCCGTCGACGTCGGCAGCCGGGTCTGTTCGGACCAGACGGGCAGCTTCACGATCGAGCACGCGCGCCGGCTGCCCGACGGATCACCGCGCAGTGCGGCAGTGCGGTTCGAGCAGCGTTGCGACGCCGGTGCGCCCCTGGCCCGGGGCACCCTGCAGTGGCGGGTCGGCGACAACGCGACTCCGGCACCGTGGATGTCCGCTTCGGACGCCGTGACGCCCGTGCCCGCTCCGGCAAGCCCTTACGTGGACGCCGATCCCGAGCCGGAGCCCCCGGTGGACCCCGGGCCGGGTCCGACCGCCCCCGCCGCGCCTCCGGCCGACGCGGGGACGGGCGTCCTCGCGCCGGCCACCCTCGCCCCAGCACCGGGAGGCCCGACCGACGCGGGGACGACGCCGCCGGTCGCTCCGCCCGGCGCCCCGACGGCCGGCGCGACGGCCGCGTCCGTCGGGCCGGCCACCGTGCGGTTCCTCGGAGTCCGGTCGCGCGGCCGGACGCTGCGGTTCGTCGTCCGGACCCGGTCGGCGGGCCGGTTCCGGCTCGCCCCGACCCTCGTGCTCCGCGGACCCGCCGGTCGCGCCCGGAGCGTGCCGCTCGGCGCGAGGACCGTCCCGACCACAGCTGCGGGCGTCCGGACGATCGACGTCCGGCTGCCCGCCGCGGTCGTCCGTCGGCTCTCGCGGGAGCGCCGCGCCCGCCTGGTCGTCCGAGGTCTGTGGCGACCGGCGTCCGGTCGCGTCGAGCGCACGACCGCCCGCCTGATCGTCCGGGTCCGCTGACGCGGGGCGCCCCTTCGACCCGCCCCTACGCCCCGGCGTCGACCTCGTGCCGCGAGCCGCCCGGGTCGCGGTCCAGCAGCGGGCCGAGGTCCGTCACGGCGCCGTCGCCGGCGCGCCAGGCGAGGTAGGCGTCGTGGTGGTCGGTGGAGTCCCAGCGGTTCAGGACGGTGATGTGGTGCGGGTCGTCGAGGTCGCGGATGACGGTCGCCTCGCGGTTGCCGTCGAACGCGCGGGTGTCGACGAGGATGCGGTGCAGGACGGCGGCGACGTCGTCCGCGCGACCGGGGGCGGCGTGGAGATCGAAGAGGGCGACGACGAGCATGGGAGTCCTTCGGTGGGGGGTTCGGGCTGGAGTGCGGCGGGCGGACCGGGGTGGACGGGGCGCGGCGGGGCTCACGCCGACGCGCCCAGCAGGGCGGTCAGCGTGCGGACATCCGGCAGGCCGGCGAGGTCGTCGACCGCGGCGACGATCCGCCCGGCGCGGCCCTCGCCGACGACGGGGACGGCGTTGACGTAGAACTTCGCCCGGATCTCGTCCTGGGTGAGGGGGGACGAGGCGCTGCCGCGGACGTCGGGGATCTCGAGCTCGCGGACGGTGCCGTCGGTGCTCGTCGCGCGCAGGTGGGCCGGGAAGCGGGCCGGGAAGCCCGAGTCCTCCCACGGCTCGGGGCGGATCCGGGCGGCCAGCGCCAGGGTGTCGGCGTCGGTGGCGATGCCCTCGACGTCGGCGCTCGTCAGGTGCCCGCGCAACAGGACGCGGGCGACGCAGACGGGCAGGCTCCAGCGGGCGTCGTGGTCGCTCGCCGGCGCCAGCTTGCGGTCCCATGGCTCCGAGACGATCGGCGCGGCGCCGGTCGGGACGGCGAGGACGAGCTCGTCCAGGTCCTCCGGGCGCAGGCCGTCGTCGAGCAGCTGCTCCGCGCCCTGCAGGAACGGATGGATGTAGTGGCAGCACGGGTAGCGCTTGAACGCGGCCTCCGGCAGCGCCCACGTCTCGCCCAGCCGCGGGACGAGCGCGGCGAAGCGGCCCGCCGCGTCCGGGTCGCGCGTGTAGGAGGCGAAGAAGCCGAACCGGTCCTCGAAGACCGCGGCCGGTCCGCCGACGCCCGCACGGGCCAGGTCGACGGCCATCAGGCCCGAGTGCGCGGCCCAGCCGGCGTGCATCGCCTTGACCGTCGACGCGTCGCTGAGGAACGCGAACGTGCCCGAGGCCTGGCTGCCGCAGATGCCGAGGGCGGCCACGAGCGTCGGGGCGTCGACGCCCGCGAGCAGCCCCGCCGAGATCGCGGCGCCGAACGGACCGGCGGCGGCGACGGTCTGGAAGCCGGCCTCCTGGAACCCGCCCGGGCTCGCGAGGCCCAGCAGGATCAGCGCCTCCCAGCCGGCGGCGACGGCGACGAGCAGCTCGGCCCCCGAGGACCCCTCGCGCTCGGCGGCGGCCAGCGCGGCGGGCACGACGACGGCGCTGCCGTGGATGACCGACGGCACGTGCGTGTCGTCGAACTCCATGGAGTGGATCAGGGTGCCGTTGGCCAGGGCTGCCGCGGCCGGCGACAGCCGGTCGGCCCGCCCGAGGACCGTGCCCTCGCCCGGCCCGAGGCGGCCGAGGTCGCCGCGCAGCG
>NZ_JAURWA010000058.1 GCF_030655195.1 Patulibacter sp.
CGCTGCCCGGCGCCCAGGGGCGCCCGGCCCGCCGCGCGACCCGCCGCGTGGGCCGGCTGCTCGGTCGGGTCCCGGCCTCGGGCGACGTCGCCCTGATCCGGCTCGTGCGGCGCGGCACCGTCCTGGAGCGCCTCGGCGTCGCCGAGGACCCGGGTCTGCCGACCGCGCTCCCCGGCCGCGGACGCCCCGCGACCGTCGCGACGCCGACAGGTCGCTGGCGCATCGTCCAGCGCGACGTCGGGCGCGGCATCGTCGTGCAGGCCGCATCGCCGCTCGCGCCGCTGCAGGAACGTCGGGACGCGCTGCGCGGGCGCCTGCTCGTCGCCGGCGCCGGGGGCGTGCTGGTCACCGGGCTGCTCGCGCTGCTCCTCGCCGGCCCGGCCCTGCGGGCGCTCACGCGGCTGCGGGCCGACGCCGGCCGCGTCGCGTCCACCGACGACCTCGCGGTGCGCGCCGCCGCCGACCGCGGTCCCGTCGAGGTGCGCGAGCTGGCGTCCACGATCAACGCGATGCTCGAGCGGCTGCAGCGCTCCGACGCGGAGCGCCGCACCGCCCACGAGGCCACCCGCCGGTGCGCCGCCGACGCCGGGCACGAGCTGCGCACCCCGCTGACCGCGCTGACGACGACCGTGCAGGCGATGCGCGACCACCCCGACCTCGGCGCGGACGACCGGGCGGAGATGCTCGGCGAGGTCGCCGAGGAGCACGCTCGGCTGATCGCCCTCGTCGACGCCCTGCAGGCCCTGGCCCGCGGGGAGGCCGCGGCGGACCTCGAGCCCTCGCGGGTCGACGTGGCGGAGGTCGCCGGGGCGGCGGTCGTCGCGGCCCGCGCCGCGGCTCCGGGGACGACGATCGACCTGGAGGCACCCGACTCCGCCGAGGTCGACGGCTGGGCGCCGGGCGTCCGGCTGCTGCTCGACAACCTGCTCGTCAACGCGGTCCGCCACGGCACCCCGGACGGCCGGATCGTCGCGGGGGTCGAGCGGACGGCCGACGCCGTGATGGTCACCGTCGACGACGACGGTCCCGGGATCCCCCCCGCCGAGCGTGCGACGGTACTCGAGCGGTTCGCCCGTGGCACGGCGGCGACGAGCCCCGGGAGCGGGCTCGGGCTGGCGCTCGTCCGGCAGCAGGCGCGTCTGCACGGCGGGGACCTGCACCTGGAGGACGCGCCGCTCGGCGGGCTGCGCGTCCGGGTGCTCCTGCGGGGGATCCCGCCGTCCCCGGGCCGCGGGGCCTCGCCGCGCTAGGTTGCTCGGCGTATGGGCGCACGCCGACAGACGGCCGGACGGGGCCTGACCCGCGACGCCGTCCTGGACGCCGCGATCGCCCTCGTCGAGCGCGACGGGGCGCCGGCCCTGACCATGCGGCGCCTCGGGACGGAGCTCGGCGTCGAGGCGATGTCGCTCTACCACCACGTCGCCAACCGGGACGCCGTGCTGACCGGCATGGCGGAGCGGCTCATGTCGCGGTTTCCTGCGCCTCCGCCCGACGCCGGCTGGCAGGACGCGGGGGAGTGGTTCGCCCGGCAGCTGCGGATGGTCGCGACGACCTCGCCGCAGACCTTCGCGCTGACCGCGATGGCGCCCCTGCGCTCGGCCGCGGCGCTCGAGCCCGTCGAGGCGCTCCTCGCCGCCCTGGTGCGCGGCGGGGCGAGCCCCGACGGGGCGCTCGTGGTGTACCGGGCGCTGGCGAGCTACGCCCGCGGCTACGCGCTGGCCGAGGTCGCCGGCTTCACCGTCGACGCGTCGACCGCCGCGGGGGCGGAGGAGCTGCGGGCGCTCGACCCCGAGGCGTTCCCGGTCCTCGGCGGGCACGTGGACGAGCTGGGCGCCGTCGGGGCCGACCGGGCCTTCGACGCCGGGCTGCGCGCCCTGATCGACGGGCTCACCGGGCTCGTCGATCCCCCCGCGGCCCGCCTCGCGGCGGTGCGCGCCCGCCGTCGCTGAGCCGCCCGCCTTACGCCGTATCCCGGCGGATCCGGAGCGATCGGTCCGGTGGCGTCGGTCGGGTGTCGTCCCGGCTCGCCGGGACGCACGGGCGTGGCCGGACACCCCCAGGGCCCGGCCACGCCGTGACCCCGGGCCGGGCGGCCGGCGCGACCGCGCGTCCCGGGGTGTCCCGACGGCGGGGCCGGATCCGGGCGCGTCGCGCGCGAGCCGGGGTCGCCCGGCGCGCGACGCGACCGGCCGCCGGCCGTGCCTCTGACCCCACCGAGGTCGTCCGAACGGCCGTCGGGAAGGACGATCCGTGCGTCGCCCCGCTCGTGATCCGCGGCCCACGGCGCGGTCACCGGTGCGAACGCCCCGCCCTCGGTGCCCGTCGCGACGGCGCGCGCCGCGTCCGGCCCCCGACGTCCGGGACCGGGCCGGTGCGCCCGTGCCGGGGGGAGGGATGGGCCGCGGGGGTCCGATGACCGTCGGAACCCGTGGCAGGGGCAGAGTTGCGCGGCCGGGCGGCGCACCGGTCCCGGATCCGGTCGCCCACGTACTCGCACGCGAGCCCCGCTGATCGGGGGGTTCACGGGTCGATGTGGCGCATCGGCAGTCGTCCTCATCGCCTTACGAGGGGTGTCCGACGACGCCGACCCGCAACGAGGGTGGGCGCGGACCAACGACAAGGAGCACCCCCCATGCACCTCGAGAACGAGCAGCAGACGACCGACGAGACGCCGGCGCCGCACCGCCGCACCGGCCTGCGCCGCATGCTCCCGGGCCGCGGCAGCGGCCGCACCCGGGCCGTCGTGGCCGGGACGGCCGTCCTGGCCCTCGGCATCGCGCCGCTGGGCTACGCCGCGACAGGCGGCACGCTCACGCTGGGCGAGCGCAACGGCGCGAACGACGAGACGGAGATCATCTCGAACGAGGCCGCCGGCAACAGCGCGAAGGGCGGGTACTCCACCCGCCAGTCGAACCTGTCGGCCGACGGCGGCGGCGCGATCTACGGCTGCCGCTCCACGGCGAAGACCTCGGCCACGGACCAGAAGAACCCCTGCGTCCGGGCCAACAACCTGTCCAACGGCCTGGCGTTCGAGTTCCGCGCGACCCGCGGCAACGTCGCCGGCGACATCAGCGTCGCCAACGGCGGCGACGGCACGAAGCCGTTCACCACGAACGCCACCGGCGTGGCGACCGGCCTGAACGCCGACCGCGTCGACGGCCTGAACGCCGAGGACATCGCGAAGGCCGCCCAGGCCATCGCCGACAAGGCGGCGACCGACAAGGCCGCGGCCGCGAAGTCGCGCTGGGCGCTCGTCAACGAGAAGGGCGAGATCGAGGAGCAGTCCGGTGGGTTCAAGGTCGTCGACTGCTACACGACCAACGCCAACTGCTACATCGACACCGGGGCGACGGTCGTCGGTCACGGGCTGACCGCGACGATCGCGGCGCAGAACCAGGTCGACGTCGACGGGACCGCCGGTGCGGACCCGAACTTCGGCGGCCAGGTGTCCGCGGCCCGGTGCCAGGTCGCCGGCGTGGTCGAGTGCGCCCCGGCGGGCGCGAAGAACGTCAACTCGCTCGTCGTGAGCCCGCGCAACACGGACGGCTCCGCCACGACGGACGGCGCCCGCAAGCGCTTCTACGTCGAGATCACGGGCTGACCGACGGCGGATCGTCCCCGCGGTCCCGGGTCGGGTGCCGCGGGGACGGTCTCGCTCGTGCACGCGGGGCCGAACCGGTCCAGATCCGGGACCTGACCTTCCCGGCCGGCGCCCGTCCCATCCGCACGGCCCGGCCGACCAGGCCCTCAGGCCTTCGGCACGCCCCCGGCGGGGGACGGGGCGCCGTACCACCGGGCGCGCCACTCGTTCATCCGTCGGATCTCCTGCGACTGCGCGTCGACGATCGCCGTCGCGAGCCGCCGGAGCTCCGGGTCGGTGCCCCTCGCGAGCTCGGTACGCGCCATCGTGATCGCCCCCTGGTGGTGCGGGATCATCTCGTCGATGAACGCGCGGTCGAACGGCTTCGCCGTCCCGAGCGCGCCCATGTCCATCGACATGCCCATGTCGTCCATGGACACGCCGAGCGTGGCGGCGTCGCCGCTCATGCCGGAGGCGTCGTGCGCTCCGTGGTCCATGCTCCCGTGGGCGGGCACCGCGGCGACCTTCGCGCCGAGCCGCCGGGCGGCCGAGCGCATCCGTGCGATCTCGGTGTTCTGCTCCTCGGTGATGCTGCGGGCCAGCGTCGTGATCTGCTGCCGCTCCGCCCGGTCGGGCGCGTAGCCGGCCATCCGCACCGCCATCTGGTGGTGGGGGATCATCTGCGACACGAACGCGCGGTCGACGGCGCCGGCCGCGGCCGGCGCGGTCGCCGCCGCCCCGGCGGCGGTCGACGCCGGCGTCGTGCCCGCGTCGTCGTCGCCCGCTCCGCAGCCGGTCACCGCCAGGGCGGTCGTGGCGGTGACGCCCAGCAGGGCGGCCAGACGGGTGGTGGAGGTCTTCATCGGTGCTCCTCGTGGTCGATCGTCGTGGTGCGTGCCGCCCGTGGGCGGGCACGCGTCGGGTGCTCCGCCGGCCTCGGGGGCCGACGGTGCGGGCGATCAACGACGGAGGACGGCGTGCTGCAGCCAGAGCGGGCTCGAGCGGGCCCGCGGCAGCGGGACGATCGGGACGAGGCGGAGGACGAGGGCCCGCACGGAACGGGAGGGCCGCGGGAGCCGGCGGCGCCTCCGGACGGCCGCCGCCACGACGAGTCCGACGATCGCCACCCCGGCGACGATCGTCCCGACGCACATCGCCGCCGCGGAGGTCCCGTGGTCGCCGCCGTGCATCCCGGCCATCCCGTGCGGGGCACCGTGGTGGACGACGACGGAGGCGCCGAGCACGAGCACGGCGAGGAGCGCCGCGAGGCGGTGGTCGGTCCGCGCGAGGCGCGCACGGATGCCCATCGGGCCCATGTGGATGTTGTACCCGCCCGGCCGACCGGAGCGCCCCACCCCGGGAGCCGATCAGGCCCCGTGGTGGGCCCTCCAGGCACCACGCTGCGGCGATTCCCACGCCGTTCCCAGTCGGTGCTCAGGGGCGGGCCCGATGGTGTGGACGAGGCGCGGGAGACCCCGCCGCCAGCCCAGCAACAGGAGAGACCCATGACCCCTCGCATCCGCAAGGCCGCCGCACTGGCCTCCACCGTCGTCGTCCTCGGCGGCGCCGGGATCGGCGTCGCCAACGCCGCCGACACGTCGTCCTCGTCCACCGCCTCGACGTCGAGGCCGGACCGCGGCGACCGCGGCCCGGGCCTCCGCACCGCCGAGCTCGCGACGATCGCCAAGACCCTCGGCGTCACCACGACGCAGCTGCAGGCCGCGGTCGACGCCGCGAAGCCCGCGAAGCCGACCGGGACCCGCGCCGACCGCGGCGCCGACCGGGCCGCCGAGATCGCCACCGCCCTGGGCGTCGAGACCGCGAAGGTCCGGACGATCCTCGAGGCGAACCGCCCCGCCCGGCCCACCGGCGCGAAGCCGACCGGCACGACGGCCGACGCCGCGAAGGCCGGCGCCCGCCCGGCCGGCGCCCCCGGTCGGGGCGGCCCGCGCGGCGGCGTCCGTGCGGACGACACGACGCTGATCGCCGCTCTGGCGAAGGGCCTGAGCCTCGACGAGGCGACGGTGAAGACGGCGCTGGCCAAGGTTGCCGCCGCGCACGAGGCGGAGCACGCGGAGCGCGACACCGCGCGCTACGCCGCGATCGCCAAGACGCTCGGTCTCGAGGCCGCCGACGTCCAGAAGGCGTTCGAGGCCGCGCGTCCCGCCCGGCCGACGACGTAGCGGCTCCGGCCACGGCGACGATCCCGGCCTCTGGCCGCGGATCGAGGAGCCAGGCCGCGCAGCCCCGCCTCGCCGATCGGCCCTCAGCCCGCCCGTCCCGGCGCGGGGGCGGGCTCGGGCTCCCGGGACGGCGCGAGATCGAGCTCCGGCTCCGCCAGCGCCGTCGCGATCGCCCGGTAGACCTTGCGGTTGACGATCAGCCCGACGTGGCTGCCGGTGACCTCGACGTTGGTGGCACCCGGGGTCACGCAGCCCTCCCACTCGACCACGCCGTCGCCCCGGGAGTAGATGCTCGTCAGGCGCACCGCCGGGTCGGCGGGGGCCCGGAACGCCTGCGCGAACGGGCAGTCGCAGAAGAGCGTGAAGCAGCCGGGGCGGCGACCGCGGCCGAGGGCGCCGAGCGCCAGGCGCGTGCCGGTCACCGCCGCCTGGGTCGGGATGCTGATGCCGAGCATGCCGTTGAGGTCCGATCCGACCGACACCGCGTGGGAGACGACCTCCGGGTGGTCCGCGGCGAGCGCCCGGACGTAGTGGCCGCCGCGGCTGTGGCCGATGATCGCCACGCGCCGGCCGTGGCGGTCGTGGGCGCGGCGCACGGCCCGGAGCACCCGGTCGTACGCGCGGTCCGAGCAGTCCGTGTTCGTGATGAATCCCGCCACCGAGGGCCGGTAGCCGAGGCGCCGCAGCCAGAGCGCGAGCGCCGACAGGGTCTGGTCCCCCGCGAGGAACCCGGGGACGAGCACCACCGGCCGACCGTCGCCGCGGGGCACCCCCGAGGGGTGGAGGAACAGCGGGTCGACCGACAGCCGCCAGGCCTCCAGGACCCACCGCGTCTCCGCGACCGGGCGACCCCACCAGCCCGGGTGCTCGTCAGCTCCCGAGGACATAGTCCCCCGGTGCCTGCGCGAGCGTCGGGTGCTCGTCGGAGCCCGGCGCCTCGGGCGCGGGGACGCGGTCACCGGAGCGCTCGGCCAGCCACGCCTCGTGGTCCGTCCACCACGAGCCCTTGCGGATCGCGGCGGCCTCCTCCCACTCGGACGGGTCGCCCGGGTGCTCGTCGGCGACGCGGAAGCTCGAACGGCTCTCGGGCGACGGGGGGTTGACGAGGGCCTGGATGTGCCCGCTGGTCGACAGGACGAAGCGCGGCGTCCCGCCGAGCACCTGGGTGCTGCGGTAGGCGTTCTCCCACGGGACGATGTGGTCGGTGCTGCCGGCCACGACGTAGCTGTCCTGCTTGACCTGGCGCAGGTCGACGGGCGTCTCGAGCACGGTGCGCTGGCCCGGCTGGATCAGGTCGTTGAGCATCGCCATCTGCACGAAGTCGCGGTGCAGGCCGTGGGAGAGCCGCACCGTGTCCTGGTTCCAGAACAGGACGTCGAACGCCGGCGGCGCCTTTCCGAGGAAGTAGTTGTTGACGACGTAGCGCCAGATCAGGTCGTTCGGGCGCAGCCAGGCGAAGACGCCCGCGAGCGACGCGCCGTCGAGGTACCCGCGCCGGGCCGAGTCCGCGACCGCGGCGGCCGCGATCTCCCGACCCACCAGCGCGGCGGTCGTCCCGGCCTGGCGGTGGTCCAGCGCGCAGACCATCAGCGTCAGGCTGGAGACGAGGTCCTCCCGGCCGGTGGCGGCCAGATGGGCGAGCGTGGCCGCGGTGATGATCCCGCCCGAGCACGCCGCCAGCACGTTGACCGCGTCGCTCTCCGCGATCGCGGAGACGGCCTCGCGGGCCTCGACGACCGCCGACGCGTAGGTGTCGAGGTCGAAGTGCGAGTGCTCCTTGTCCGGGTTGCGCCACGAGATCATGAAGACGCGGTGCCCGGCCTGCACGAGGTGCTCGACGAAGCTGCGGTCCTCCGCCAGGTCGAGCACGTAGTACTTGTTGATCGTCGGCGGGACGACGAGCATCGGCCGCTCGAAGACCTCGTCGGTCTGCGGCGCGTACTCGATGAGCTCCATGACGTCGGTGCGCAGCACGACCGAGCCCGGGGTCCGCGCGATGTTGCGCCCGATCTCGAACTTCGTCGTGTCGACCGTCGCGGGCAGGCGGGGGGCCTTGGCGATGTCGCGGACGAACCGCCGCGCGCCCAGGACGAGGTTCGCGCCGCCGCGGTCGATCGTCTCCTTCAGGACCTCGGGGTTCAGCAGCGGCAGGTTCGTGGGGGAGAGCAGGTCGTGGACGTTCTCCGCCATGAAGCGGATCTGCCGCTCCGTGCGCCAGTCCAGGCCGGCGTCCTCGATCAGGTCGTCGACGGTGCCGCCGAGGGCGAGGTAGGTCTGCAGGACGCGGCGCAGCGCCCAGTTCTCGGACCACGCGCGGTCGCGGAAGCGGCCGTCGCCCTTGGCGGGCGAGAGCTCCGAGGTGCCCGCGAGGACCTGCGTCAGCTCGACGCCCAGACCGCCGACGCGCCGGGCGGTGGTGCGCGGCCGGCGCGCCAGGCCGGCGGCGGTGCGGAGGATCGGGCCCGGCCGGCCGAAGCGGGTCGCACGGCCCCCCGAGACGTTCTGGGTCAGGAGCGTGTCCATGGCCGCGGTGCGGCGGCTGCGCGGCGCCCGCTTGGTGTCGGTGCTGTCCGTGGCGCTCACGAGGTCCCCTCCATCACGCGGTAGAGGACGTTGGCGACGCACGCGGGCTTCGGGGCGTCCTCGATCTCGAAGGTCAGCGTCAGGGCGAGCTGGCCCGTGCCGTCCTTCGCCTGCACGTCGTCGAGCGTCGCCCGCATCCGCACGCGGCTGTCCACGGGCACCGGTGCGACGAACCGCAGCTTGTCGATGCCGTAGTTCATCGCCATCGCGAACCCGGAGAGGTCGACGATCTGCTCGAGCATCATCGGGGCCAGCGAGAGCGTGTAGTAGCCGTGGGCGATCGTGCCGCCGAACGGCGTGCTCGCCGCCCGCTCGGGGTCGGTGTGGATCCACTGCCGGTCGCCGGTGGCCTCGGCGAACGCGTCGATCGTCTCCTGCGTGATGGTCGACCAGCCGGAGACGCCGATCTCGTCACCGACGCGGTCGGCGAGCTCGGCGAGGCTGAGGGACTGCGGCGTCCCGGTGGGCGTGACGGTGCTGTCGGACATAACGCGGGGGCCGCCGACGGGTCGCGGGGCGCGGTCGATCGCGGAGCGCCGCGGGTGGTCCGTCGCGTCGGGTGGGGGCCGGCGGGCGTGCTCATCCGCGGCCCAGGAGTCGCAGGGCGAGGTCGCGCTGGTTGCGCACGAGGCCGGTCTGCAGCGCGAAGGGCCGCGTCAGGCGCTCGACCGCCAGGTCGCGCGGGGTCGCCTCGACCGGCGGCTCCGTGCCCCGTACGTCCTCGAACCACGAGCGGCAGAGCTCGGCGGTGCCGGCCGGGTCCTCGAACGGGAACGCGTGGCCGCCGGGCAGGACCTCGAGCCGCGAGCCGGGGATCGCGGCCGCCATCGTCCGCGCGTTCCGGACGGGGCTCATCGCGTCGAGCTCGCCGTGGGCGACGAGCGTCGGGCAGCGGATCGCCCCGAGGTCGGTGCGACGGTTGAAGCACGACGCGGCGAGCGCCTGCGTCGAGGCGACCCAGGTGCCGGCGCGGCCGACGAGGAACGGGCGGACCGCGGCGTCGAGCGTCGCGGGGTCCGCCGACGTGCGGAACGCGGGGGAGAAGAGGAACGAGGCGGGCCAGAGCCGGCCGCGCCGGGCCGAGTCGCGGGCGAGGGTCGCCAGCGTCCGTGCGCCCTCGGCCGCGCCGGGGGTCGCCGACAGCGGGCCGCCGGACCAGCCGCCGACGAGCGCGAGGGACCGCACGCGCCACGGCATCCGGACGGCGAGCTCGATCGCCACGGCCGCGCCGAGCGACACGCCGATCACGTGGGCGGAGCGGACGTCGCAGGCGTCGAGGACCCGTGCGGCGTCGGCGGCGAGCATCGCGACGGACACCGGCCCGGCCCAGGCGCCGGACCGTCCGGCGCCGCGGTGGTCGAAGAGGATCGGCCGCATCCCGTCGGGCAGCACTCCGGCGAACGGCCGGAAGATCGCGGTCGAGATCGTCCAGCCCGTGATCGCCAGGACGGCCTCGCCCTCGCCGGTGGTCTCGACGTGCAGGCGCGGGCGCCCCGGCGTGCGGAAGGCGCGCACCGGGGGCACGGACGGGAGGGCCTGGTCGTGGGGACGCGGGGTCGGCATCGACGGTCGCGGCGCCCGGGGCGGGTGCGTCGCCGGAGCCGCTCGGGCCGCCGCGCGGAGCGGGGGCGGGGGTCGCCGGGCCGGGACGCCGCGTGGTCACCGTACGCGCGCCCCGGTCCGGCCCGGGTGTGCGGCCGTCCCCCTCCCGGCACCGCACGGGGTGGCACTGACCCATGGCCGGACGGGTGGTCCCACCGGGCCGGGGGGTGGGTCCGTCGGGCCGCGGCCGGAGGCCCGACGACCGGGGGTGGCCGGCGTGCGCCGCGCGGCCCGCGACGGGCCCCGACGCCCGGGTGGTCCGTGCGCCGGCCGCTCGCGGAGCCGGCCCCGGTCGCGACCGCAACGGCACCTACGACCACTACGACCACAAGCGTGACGCCGGTCACAGACCGCCCTAGCTTCGTCGATCAGCGCTGCGACACCCGTCGTGGCATCCATCGAGGAGAGCGACGGACATGACGATCACCGCACCGGCCGCCACGGCGTCCGTCCCACCCCCGGCCAAGGTGCCGTGGCGCCGCAGGCTCTACACCTGGGTCATCGTCGGCATCGTCGCCGGCGGCGTCCTCGGCGCGCTGGCCCCGGCGTTCGCCGCGAGCCTCGAGCCGCTCGGCACGTCGTTCGTCAGCCTGATCAAGATGGTGATCGCGCCGATCATCTTCTGCACCGTCGTCGCCGGCATCGGCTCGCTGGACTCGCTGCGCAAGGTCGGCCGGATCGGCGGCAAGGCGCTCCTCTACTTCGAGGTCGTCACCACCATCGCGCTGGTGCTCGGGCTCGTCGTGATGAACGTGCTCAAGCCGGGCGCGGGCATCCACGCCGACCCGACGAAGATCCAGGTCAGCGAGGCGGTCTCCGGCTACATCGGCCAGGGCGAGTCGCAGCAGTGGTACGAGGTCATCACGCACATGATCCCGTCGAGCGTCGTCGGCGCCTTCGCGGACGGCGAGATCCTCCAGGTCCTGTTCTTCTCGGTCCTCTTCGGCATCGCGCTGAACCTCATGGGCCCGACGGGCAAGCCGATCGCCGCGGGCGTCGAGAAGCTCTCGCAGGTCTTCTTCAAGCTCGTGAAGATCATCATGTACGCCGCCCCGGTGGGCGCGTTCGGGGCGATGGCCTACACCGTCGGCGAGTACGGCACGGAGGCGCTGACCAACCTCCTCAAGCTGATCCTCATCTTCTACGGGACGTCGCTGTTCTTCGTCTTCGGGATCCTCGGCGCGATCTGCTGGAAGAACGGCGTGAACATCTTCAAGCTCGTGCGCTACATGAAGGACGAGCTGCTGATCGTCCTGGGCACGAGCTCGTCGGAGTCGGTCCTGCCCAACGTCATGCGCAAGCTCGAGCACCTCGGCGCGTCCAAGCAGGTCGTCGGCCTGACGGTCCCGACGGGCTACTCGTTCAACCTCGACGGCACCGCGATCTACCTGACGCTCGCCGCCCTCTTCGTCGCCCAGGCGCAGGACATCACCCTGAGCCTCGGCGCGCAGCTCGGCCTGGTCGGCATCCTGCTCCTGACCTCCAAGGGCGCGGCCGGCGTCACCGGCTCGGGCTTCATCGTCCTCGCCGCGACGCTGTCGTCGCTGGGCACGGTGCCGGTCGCCGGGATCATGCTGATCTTCGGCATCGACAAGTTCATGTCGGAGTGCCGCGCGCTGACCAACGTCGTCGGCAACAGCGTCGCGTCCATCGTCGTCGCGCGGTCCGAGGACCAGTTCGACGAGGCCCGCGCCCAGCTGGTGCTGAACGGGGAGCTGCCGTACGTCGCCCCGATCGAGGAGCAGCTCCGGCCGCCGGTCGAGGCCGGTGACGCCGCCGCCGGCGACGGCACCTCGGCCCCGGTCCACGGCGGCCCGCCGGCCCCGGTCGACGAGGACCGCGGCGTGCTCGCCCCGGCCCCGCGATCGGCCCTGCCGACGCCGGCCGGCGTCGCCTGAGCGCTCGCCCACCCCTCGGCGGCGGGCCACCTGGAAGCATGACCCCGTGTCCCGCCGCCGCCTGATCGACCGGAGCCTCGCGACCCGGCTGCTCGGGCTGCAGCTCGTCGTGGTCGCGGTCGTCGTCGCGATCGGGGCGGCGGTCGCGATCCACTCCGCCCGCGAGGCGACCTACGACCGCCACCGGGACGAGACCCAGGCGGTCGCCCGCATCCTCGCGATCGACCCGACGGTGCCCCGGGGGCTGAACGGGTCCGATCCGACCCGGAGCCTGCAGCCGCTGATGGAGCGGATCCGCCGGGCGACGGGCATGTCGTTCATCACCGTGATGCGGCCCGACCGCACCCGGATCACGCACCCGGACCCCGGGCTGATCGGGAAGCCCTTCGTCGGACGGATCGGCCCGGCGCTGGCCGGCCGCGAGTTCACCGAGCGCTACACCGGCACCCTCGGCCGGTCGGTGCGCACCGTCGCCCCGCTGCGCGACGCCGGCGGGCGGATCGTCGGTCTGGTCGCCGTCGGCGTCACGCTGGACCGGATCGGCGCCCTGGCGGCCGAGCAGCTGCCGGCGCTGGTCCTCCTCGCGCTGGCGACCTTCGCCGTGGGCGGGACCCTGTCGCTGCTGCTGGCGCGCCGGATCAAGCGGCAGACCCTGGGCCTCGAGCCCGGGCGGATCACCGCGCTCTACGAGCACCACGACGCGACGCTCCACGCGATCGGCGAGGGCGTCCTCGTCACGGACGCCGCGGGGCGGTTGACCCTCGCCAACGACGAGGCCCGCCGCCTGCTCGGGCTGGGAGATCACGCCGAGGGGCGCGCGGTGGCGGACCTCGGCCTGGCGCCGGACCTCGCCGCGCTGCTGGCCGCCGCGGACCCGGTGCGCAACGCGACGCTCGTCGTCGGCGACCGGCTGCTGCTCGCCGCGCACACCCCGACCACGGTCGACGGGCGGAGCACCGGCACCGTGACGATCCTCCGCGACCGCACGGAGCTCGAGGCCCTCGGTCGGGAGCTCGACGCCGTGCGCGGGATGACCGACGCCCTGCGCGCCCAGGCGCACGAGGCCGCCAACCGCATGCACACGATCGTCGGGCTGGTCGAGCTGGGGCGCACGGACGAGGCGGTGCGCTTCGGCAGCGACGAGGCGTCGTTCGCGTCGGACCTGCTGTCGGACCTCGAGGCGCGGATCGACGAGCCGGCGCTGGTCGCGCTGATCCTCGGCAAGGTCGCGGTGGCCCGCGAGCGCGGCGTGGCCCTGCGGGTCGACGAGGACGGCCAGGTCCCGTCTACCGGGCTGCCGGCGGCGGACCTCGTGACGATCGTCGGCAACCTGCTCGACAACGCGATCGACGCGGCGGCCGAGCGGGGCGACGGGCACGTCGACCTGGTCCTCGGGGTGGTCGACGACGAGCTGGTGGTCGAGGTGGAGGACGACGGGCCCGGGCTGCCCGAGGGTGCGAGCGACCGGCTCTTCCGGGCGGGGTTCACGACGAAGCCCGCGGGTGCAGCGGGCCGCGGCGTCGGCCTGGCGCTCGTGGCCGGCGCGGCCGCACGGCTGGGCGGCAGCGTCGCGGCGGAGGACCGCCCGGCCGGCGGCGCGCTCCTGCGCGTGCTGCTGCCGCTGGGGCACGCGG
>NZ_JAURWA010000081.1 GCF_030655195.1 Patulibacter sp.
GCCCTCGACGCCGGCCCCCGCGGGCGGCACGGCCGGGATGCCCCGCGGCACCGGGTCGCGTCGGCCGCCCAGGGCGGTTCGGGGCTCGGCACCACCGTCGCCGTCGCCCACCGCGACGGTGGCGGCGACCGCGTCCCAGACCTGCTCGTGGACCGGCCACGGCGAGTCCGCCGGGTCCGCCCAGCCGCCGCGCCGCCAGGGGGCTCCCCCACGCTCGGCGTCGCGCTCGCCGCGGGCCCCGCGGGCCGCGGCCGCGCTGACGCGCGAGCCGGACCCCGGGGCGTCCGTCAGCTCCACCTCGACGCGGTCCGCGCCGAGCTCGCACGACCGCAGCCGGGCGCCGAGGACCTTCCGCAGCTCGACCGTGAGATCGATCGGGCGGAGCACCTGGAGGGCGAGCAGGGCCCTCCGGTCGTCGAACGCGTCGACGGACACGGACCCGACGCCCGGGATCCGCCGGAGGAACGCGATCGTGGCCTCGAGCTGCGCCAGGTCGCGGAACGGCCCGACGCCGAGCCGCGTGCGCCCGATCATCATCGGACGGACCCCGCGGTCGGCAGGTTCCGGGCCGGGGCCGGGCGCTGGGGAGCGGTGCGCGGGGCGGCCATGGGACCACCTTCCGGGGTCGGCCCGGGCCCGGCAACCTCCGTACACCGTCCGTCCACGGACGTCCGTCCGGCGCCTCAACGCCCGTCCACCGGCCCTCAAGGTCTCCGCCGGGGCGCCGATGGTGACCCCCGTCCGGGACCACCGCGCACTCATTCCTACGGGATCGTAGCCTACTCTTGAGTAACCCCTCGAGGTGCCCTACGATCCGCCGCATGAGCACCACCGCCGCCGCGCCGCCGTCCGTCACCGCCGCGCCCCTCCCCCCGGAGGTCCGCGTCGCCATCGTCGGCAGCGGGTTCTCGGGCATCGGGATGGCCGTGGGCCTCCTCGAGGACGACGAGCGCAACTTCGTGATCCTCGAGCAGGCCGACGACATCGGCGGCACCTGGCGGGACAACGTCTACCCGGGCTGCGCCTGCGACGTCCCGTCGCACATGTACTCGTTCTCGTTCGCCCCGAACCCGGAGTGGACCCGGTCGTTCGCCACCCAGCCCGAGATCTGGGCCTACCAGCAGGGCGTGGTCGAGCGGTTCGGTCTCCGGCCCTACGTCCGCACCGGGGCCGAGGTCACGAACGCGACCTGGGACGCCGACCGCGCGCGCTGGATCGTCGAGACCGTCCGGGGCACGGTCGTGGCGCAGTTCCTCGTGTCGGGCACCGGGCCGCTCTGCGAGCCGAAGTACCCGGACCTGCCGGGCCTCGACACGTTCGAGGGCACCGTCTTCCACTCCGCCCGCTGGGACCACGACCACGACCTGACGGGCGAGCGGATCGCGGTGATCGGGACGGGGGCCTCGGCGATCCAGTTCGTGCCGCGGATCCAGCCGCAGGCGGCGTCGCTGGTGCTCTTCCAGCGCACGCCGCCGTGGGTCCTGCCCCGCCCCGACCGCCCGATCACCGGGGTCGAGCGGTCGCTCTTCCGGCGCTTCCCCCTGGCCCAGAAGCTCGCCCGGCTCGGCGTCTACCTCGGCCGCGAGAGCTTCGTCCTCTCGTTCAACCACCTGTCGCAGCTGCGCGGCCTCCCGCGCGTCATCGGGATGGCGCATCTCAAGCGCCAGATCCCGGACGACGCCGAGCTGCGCGCCAAGCTCACGCCCGACTACCAGGTGGGCTGCAAGCGGGTCCTGATCTCCAACGAGTACTTCCCGGCGCTGAACGCGCCGAACGCCGACGTCAACACGACCGGCATCCGCGAGGTCCGTCCGCACTCCGTCGTCGACGGTGCCGGCGTCGAGCACGAGGTCGACACGATCATCCACGGCACCGGCTTCCACGTGACGGACCAGCCGATCGCCGACCGGCTCGTCGGCGCCGACGGCCGGCGGCTCGCCCAGCACTGGGACCGGGGCATGGAGGCCTACCGCGGCACCACCATCGCGGGCTTCCCGAACCTCTTCATGCTCGTCGGCCCGAACACGGGCCTGGGGCACAACTCGATCATCTACATGATCGAGTCGCAGGTCGCCTACGTCCGCGACGCGCTGCGCAAGGCGCGGGAGAAGGGCATCGGGGCGTTCGTCCCGCGCGAGCCCGTGGTCGCGGCGGAGAACGAGGAGATCCAGCGGCGCCTGCAGGGCACGGTCTGGACCGACGGCGGCTGCGCCTCGTGGTACCAGGACGCGCGCGGGCGCAACACGACGCTGTGGCCCGACTTCACGTTCCTCTACCGGCGCCGGGTCAGGTCGTTCGACGAGGAGAGCTACGACGTGACGCCGGTCGGGGCCGAGGACCGCGAGACCGTCGGGGTCTGACGGCGCGGCCCGTCGCTCAGGCCACGCGCACGCGACGGGCCGACGCACGGCCCCAGTGCTCCGCGCAGGTGCTCGAGCAGAAGCACCGCAGGTGCTCCGCCTCGACGCCTGCCGGCGCGACGGCCACGGCGGGGTCGATCGGCAGTCCGCAGACGGGGTCCATCACGGGCGTCACGTCGGGGGTCCGCCGCATGTCGACCTCCCGCACGACGAGGCTGCGGGTCAGCCCGGGCACCTCGATCGTGCCGAACGGTCGCGTGGCCGCCCACGAGGGCACGGTGGCGTCGGGGTGCTCGGCCATCAGGAGCTGCCCCGGTCCCGCGCGGTCGCACAGCCGCGCGGCGACGTTGATGACCGAGCCGACGTAGTCGTCGCCGTCGAAGACGAGCACCGGGCCGCGACAGATCCCCACGCGGACGTCCAGCGGGGACGCGCCGCCGAGGTGATGGCGGATCTCCAGCGTCGCGGCGGCGATCGACCCGCGCTCGGCCCCCGAGAGCATGGCCCCGTCGCCGAGCCACTTCATGACGCGCACGCCCCGCCGGTCCGCGGCCCGGCGGACCACGGAGCGCATCATGGAGAGCACCGAGACCGCCTCCTCGTCCCCGTGCTCCTCCGTGTAGGCGCTGAAGCCGCAGAGGTCGATGAACGCGAAGCAGCGATCGACCCTCACGGGCGCCGCCCGGTGGCCGGCGGGTGCTGCGCGGCTGTCGAGAGACCCGGGCGTATCGGCCCATCATGACAGCCGGGCAGGCGACCCGACCCGCGTCGGTCCTGCCCCGGGGCCGCGTGCGCAGCCCCGGGCACCCGATCACTTCAGGTCGAGGAAGACGGGGAAGACCTTGCGCTCGTCCCCGTCGATGGTCTTCAGGCCGGAGTAGAAGATGTCCTGCGGGTCGCGGACCTGGAACCAGAGGAACCCGCGGAGCTTGTTCTTCTTCGCGATGTCCCAGGCGGTCTTCGTCCACTTCGCCGCGTTCTCCTCGGAGGTCGACTGCCCGCCCTCGGCGATGTAGGCGAACTCCGTGATGTAGACCTTCTCGACCGCGGACTTCGGGACGCGCTTGGTGCGGGCGATCTTGCGCAGGATCGCGCGGGTGCGCGCGACGTTGCGGATCGTCCACATCGTGTCGCTCTTCAGCGTCTTGGCGGGGTCGACCTTGTAGTCGTAGGCGTGCAGCGTCCAGCCGTCGGCCTTGATCGCGTAGTCCTTCGCGCGGGTGCCCTTCTTCGGCTTGAACTTCGAGTCCAGGCCGAGCGCGCGCTGGACCCACGTGCCCGGGTTCGTGGACTTCGGGTTGCGGGCGTACGGCGCCAGCTCGCCGGCGACGACCATCGCGTCGGGGGTCTGCTTCTTGACCTCGTCGTAGGCGATGTTCTGCATCTCGCGCCAGACCTCGGGGCCGTTCTTCCTGGGGAAGAGCGTGTAGATGTTCGCCTCGTTCATCGGCTCCCAGACGAGCCGGACGCCGGCGGCCTGCAGCGGCTTGAGCGCCGCCACGGAGCGCTGCACCAGGGTGCGGTAGCGCTTCAGGCTGATGTCGCGGGCGTCGTCGAAGCCGCCGCCCTCGTCCGCCGCGATCAGGCCGTTGAACCCGATGAAGACGGTGTCGATGCCGTTGGCCTTCGCCTCGAGGGCGTAACGGATGATCGAGTCGATCTCGTGCGGGGCGGGGTGGCTCGTCTTGCCCTCCCACTGGATGTAGGTGCGGACGAACTTGACGCCGCCGCGCTTGGCCACGTCGAAGAACTCCGCGCGCTGGGCGGGGTCGTCGCTGCGCGGCAGGTTCTCGTCCATCAGACCCTTGCTCAGGGCCGACGCGTGGGGTGCTGCGACGAGCAGCGGGACGGCGGACGCGAGCAGGACGAGGAAGGCCAGGAGGGCCCTGCGGGACGGCGAGAGGTGGCGGGGGGACGCTGGAGCTGTGTGACGCACCCGCGGAAAGATAGGGCACGTCGCGGGGGCGCGTGCCGGTTCCCGCGGTCCCGGCGGCGAGCGGCACCGCGCCAGGTGTACAGCGGCTCCGGGGCGCGGCCCGGCCGGGCGTCAGCCCTCGTAGTGCGGCTCGGCGTCGTCGGCCGCGGCGTCGCCGCCGACCGACGTCTCGCCCGCGACGTCGGAGACGTCGAACCGGGGCCGGTCGCCCCAGAGGCTCTCGAGCCGGTAGAACGCCCGCGTCTCCGGCACGAAGATGTGGACGACGACGTCCCCGTAGTCCAGGAGGATCCAGCGGGCCTCCTGCACGCCTTCGGTGCGCTTGGGCAGCAGGCGCTCGCCGTCGTGCTTCAGGCCCTCGTGGATCGAGTCGTGGATCGCCTTGGCCTGCCGGTCCGTGCGACCCGTGCAGATGACGAACGCGTCGGTGTAGGCCGACGCGCCGCGCAGGTCGACGGCGACGACGTCGAGGGCCTTGCGGTCCCCGGCGGCGGTGGCGATGCGACGCACCAGACCCTCGAGCTCGGGGTCCGGGGGCAGGACCGCGTCGTCGACGTCGGGCGACGCGTTCTGGGAGATGTAGGTGCGCTTGCTCATGTGCTTCGCCCCCCACGGTAGAGCCCCAGACGGTCGATGCGCGCCTCGACTCCCGCCGGGACGAGGTGGCGGATGGTCCTGCCGGCCCGCACGCGGGCCCGGATCGCCGTCGAGGACAGCTCCAGCGAGGGCATGGAGAAGGGCAGCAGCCGATCCGGGTACCCGAGGCGCCCCACGGTCTCCCGGGCCCGCTCGTGGGTGTCGGCGCCCCGCTCCGCGACCCCGATCGCAGCGAAGCGCAGGACGTCCTCCGGGCGGTGCCACGAGTCCAGGCCCGCCGCCGCGTCCCCGCCCAGGAGGAGGACGAACGACGCCCCCGGCTGCTCCGCGTGGAGGCCCTCCAGCGTGTCCGCCGTGTACGACGGGCCGTCGCGACGCAGCTCGACGTCGGAGACCGCCAGGCGGCCCTCGTCGCCTGCGACCGCCGCCCGGCAGAGCGCCAGCCGCTCCTCGGCGCCCGGGTCGTCCTCGACGTCCTTGTGCGGCGGCCTCGCGGCGAGGACGAGCCGGACCTCGTCGAGGCCGAGCTCGTCGCGGGCGCACTCCGCCAGGACGAGGTGCCCCAGGTGCGGCGGGTTGAACGTGCCGCCGAGCAGCCCGATGCGGGGCCCGGCCGGCGGGGTGCCCTCCTGCGTCACCCGACCGTCCTCCGCCCGGCCGCGGCGCTAGGCCCGGACGTGCCCGTCGCCGTGGACGAGGTAGCGGTAGGTCGTGAGCTCGCGCAGGCCGATCGGACCCCGCGCGTGGAGCTTCTGGGTCGAGATCCCGATCTCCGCGCCCATGCCGAACTCGGCACCGTCGGTGAACCGGGTCGACGCGTTGACGTACACCGCCGCCGAGTTCACGCCGCGCTCGAACGCGCGCACGGCCAGGTGGTCGCGGGCGACGATCGCGTCGCTGTGCCCCGAGCCGTGATCCTCGATGTGGTCGATGGCCGCGAAGACGTCGTCGACGAGCCGGACGCCGAGGATCAGCGCGAGATGCTCCGTGTCCCAGTCCTCGTCGGTCGCGGGGACGGCCTCGGCGCCGTGGCCGGAGACGAGCGGCAGGCTGCCCTCGTCGGCGCGCAGCTGGACGCCGCGCGCGCCGAGCAGGCCGGCGAGCGACGGCAGGAAGTCCTCGGCGACCTCGCGGTGGACGAGGACCGTCTCGGCGGCGTTGCAGGCGCTCGGGCGCTGCACCTTGGAGTTCTCGACGATCGACAGCGCCTGCTCGAGATCGGCGGACGCGTCGACGTAGACGTGGCCGATGCCCGCCGCCGCGAAGATCACCGGGACGGTCGCCACGCCCTTCAGCGCGTTCTTCAGGCCCTCGCCCCCGCGGGGGACGATGAGGTCCACGTAGCGGTCCTGCGTGGCGAGCTCGGTGAGCTCCTCCCGGCCGCCGCCGGACACCAGGCCGATCGCCCCGGCGGGGATCCCGGCCGCGGCGGCCGCGTCGGAGGCGACGGTCGCGAGGATGCGGTTGGAGTGCAGGGCGCTCGAGGAGCCGCGCAGCACGATCGCGTTGCCGCTCTTCAGCGCGAGGGCGAGCGCGTCGATCGTGACGTTCGGCCGCGCCTCGTAGACGACGGCGACGACGCCGAGCGGGATCCGCTGACGCTGGACGTCGAGGCCGTTCTTCAGCCGGTAGCCCTCGATCGTCTCCCCCACCGGGTCGCGCAGCGCGACGACGTCGCGGACCCCCTGGACCATCCCGGCCAGTCGTGCGTCCGTCAGCTTCAGGCGGTCCATCAGCGCCGTCGGCAGCCCGGCCTCGGCGCCCGCCTCGAGGTCCTTCGCGTTGGCCGCGAGGATCTCGCCGGACCGGGAGACGATCGCGTCGGCGATCGCGAGTAGGGCGGCGTCCTTCGTCCCCGTGTCGAGCGCGGCCAGCCGGCGGCCCGCGGCGCGGGCGCTGCGGCAGATGTCCACGACGGACGGGACCTCGACGGCGGTGGTGGCCATGTCCCAAGGGTACGCGACGTCCGGAGCGGGCCCGGGGCGACGGTGAGCACCCGGTCACGGGGAGCCGGGTGCGACCACCCGGCGGACCCGGGCCGTGCGCCGGACGCCCACGGACCGCGGACCCCGTACGCGGACGTGACCTCCGGACCACTCCGAACGTGACCCCTGACGTGTTCGTAGGGGCACCGGGCCGCGAGAGTGCCCCCACCACCCACCCACCTCCCCGGATGGGCTCCGGAGGCCGCCCCGCACGTCGATCGCACGCTCCGGGCCCCGCCACCGCCGCCTGCACCGCCCGTCCCACCACCCGGAAGCACGACCATGAACCGCAGCCTCGTCCGCACGCTCCCCCTCGCCGCCGTCGGCACCGCCGTGCTCCTCCTCGGGCCCGCGACCGGCACCGCCGCCGCGGCGAAGCACGCACCGTGCCCGACGACCGGGACGACGCTCGTGAAGGCCACGGGCCCCAACGTCCGCGTCTGGCGCGAGGGCGCGACCCTGAAGGCGTGCACCCGCAAGGCCGGGCAGCGCCGATACCTGCGCACCCTCGGCTCGTGGTCCACGGCCACGAAGGTCGCCGTCGGCGGCACGAGCGTCGCGTGGACCACGCCGACGGGGACGGCCGAGGCGCCCACGGACCGGCTCGCGACGCGCGACGTGCGGACCGGGCGGACCTGGCTCTCGACGGTGCGGGCGGTCCCCGCCGCGAGCGCCTCCACGCCGGCCGCCGACGACGTGGTGCTGCGGCTCCTGACCGACGGCCGCGTGACGACCTGGGTGACGGGCCGGGGCGTCGTCGCCGCCGCGGTCCGCACGTACGACGACGAGGCCACCACGATGTACGGGGAGGGCCACCCCGGCACGGTGCCCTTCCACGTCGGTCGCCGCTTCGTGCTCGGCGACGCGGGCCCGGCGCAGGCCGCGTCGGTGGCCTCGCGCCTCGAGCTCTCCGTCGGCGGTGACGGCGACGAGTGCGGCGGCACGGACGACTACCGCGTCACGGTCCCCGCGTTCGGCGACCGGCAGCAGCTCTGGTTCGTCTACGCCTCGGAGAGCTACGAGCGCCCGGACTGCGGCTGACGGCCCGCCGCCCATCCCGCCGCAGCCGTCGGGCCGGCCGCGTCCCACGGCGACGGTCGCACCGACCGCGGTGGCCGGCCGCCGGTGCCCGGTCGACTCAGAGCACCACGAGGCGGTCCCGGTGGACCGCCTCCTCGGGCGCCTGCGGCAGCAGCTCCCGGATCCGGGCGGTGCGCTCGCCCATGACGAGGCGGAGCGCGCCGGAGGCGTAGCCCGAGAGCCCCTTGGCCACGAGCTCGCCGCCGTGCACCACGTCGACGGCGTCGCCGATCTTGAAGTCGCCCGTGACCCCGACGATCCCGACGGGCAGCAGCGACGTGTCGTCCCGCGACATGGCCCGCCGCGCCCCGTCGTCGACCTCGATGGTCCCGCGCGCGGGCTTGGCGTAGCGCAGCCACAGCTTGAAGCTCGACCAGCGCGCGTCGCCGGCGACGAAGCGGGTCCCCTCCTCCTCGCCGGCCAGGACGTTCACGAGCGCCTCCGGCCGCAGACCCGAGGCCACCGTGGTGGGGATGCCGGCCGCCGCGGCCATCTCGGCGGCCAGGGCCTTCGAACGCATGCCGCCGGTCCCGAGCGTCGAGGTCGTGGTGCCGACGTCGTTGTCGGTCAACGCCTGCTCGACGTCGTGGACCTCGCGTACGAGCGTCGCCCCCGGATCCTGCCGCGGGTCGGCGGAGAACAGGCCGTCCGTCGACGTCAGCAGCACCAGCCGGTCGGCGCCGAGCATGATCGCCACCTGCGCCGCGAGCAGGTCGTTGTCGCCGAACGAGATCTCCTCGGTCGTCGTGGTGTCGTTCTCGTTGATGACGGGCACCGTGCCGAGCTCGACGAGCTTCAGCAGGGTGCGGCGGGCGTTGACGAAGGCCTCGCGGTCGCCCAGGTCGTAGAGCGTGAGGAGCACCTGGGCGGCGATGAGCGACTCCGCGCCGAAGAGGTCGTCCCACGAGCGGAACAGCCGGCCCTGGCCCACGGCGCTGGCGGCCTGCAGGGCGTCGATGGCGGTGGGCCGGCCGGGCAGGCCGAGCTCGTCGATCCCACGGGCGATCGCCCCGCTGGAGACCAGGACGTAGCGCTCGCCGTCCCGGTGCCGGGCGCCGACGGTGGCGCAGAGCCGCGCCAGGAGATCCCGGCGCAGGCGGCCGCGGTCGTCGACGACGACGCTCGACCCGAGCTTGATGACGGTCAGGGACATGCGGGCCGAAGCGTAGTGCCCGGCCCCCCGACGGGCTCAGTCGGTGAAGCCCTCGTCCTTCAGCCAGTCGCGGGCGACCTTGTCGGGCAGGACGCCCTCGATGTCGACCTCCGCGTTCAGCTTCAGCATCTCCTTCGTCGTCAGCTTGGCGGCGATCGGCTTCATCACGCGCTCGATCTGCGGGTGCTCCTTCAGCAGGTCCTCGCGGATCGAGATCGCCGCCTGGTAGACGGGGAAGAACTTCTTGTCGTCCGTCAGCGGCAGCAGGTCGAGGCCCTCGACGCGGCCGTCGGTGGTGAAGACCTCACCGAAGGTGCAGGTGCCGTTGCCGGTCTGCGAGTAGATGAGACCCGTGTCCAGCCGCTTGACGCGATCGGAGGCGACCTTGAACCCGTAGGTCTTCTGGACGCCCGGGAAGCCGTCGGGCCGGTTGGCGAACTCCGACTCGATGCAGAACGTCAGGTCCTTGCCCTTCGGGCTCGCGAGCAGGTCCTTGATGTCGCCGAGCTTCGTGATCCCGAGCTCCTTCGCCTTCGACGCCTTGATCGCGAACGCGTAGGTGTTGTTCAGCGGCGCCGGGTCGACCCAGTCGATCTGGTTCTTCTTCAGGTCGAACGCCTTGACCGCGTCGTACTGCTCCTTCGTGTCCTGGATCGGCTTCTCCTTGCCGAAGTACGTGATCCAGGCGGTGCCGGTGTACTCCCAGTAGGCGTTGATGTCGTCGCGCTCGAGCGAGCCGCGCACGGCCTGGGAGGAGACGAGCCCCGTCTGGTCCCACACGGCGGCGCCCTGGGAGCGCAGGTACTGCACGGCGATCTGGCCGAGGACCTTCTGCTCCGTGAAGTCCTTGGAGCCGAAGGCGATCTTCGCGCCCTTCAGCGGGCCCTCGCCCCCGCCGCTGTACTGCGCGCCGCAGCCCGCGAGCGCGGGCACGAGCGCCGCGGCGGCGAGGCCGGTGACGAGTCTGGTGCGGATGCTCATGCGGTGCGCTCTCCCCGGAGGCCCTTGGGACTGAGGTAGCGCTCGGCGATCCCGGCGATCCAGTCGATCGTCACCGCGAGCGCGGCCGCCAGCACGGCGCCGGTCAGCAGCACGGCGTCGCGCTGGTTCTTGATGCCGTCGTTGATGATGTCGCCCAGCCCGCCGGCGTTGATGAAGGTCGCCAGGGTGGCGGTGCCGACGAGCAGCACGAGCGACGTGCGGATGCCCGACAGGATGATCGGCACGGCGAGCGGGAGCTCGACCCGCGTCAGGACCTGCCTGCGCGAGAAGCCCTGGCCGCGGGCGGCGTCGATCAGGCCGGGGTCGACGTTGCGGATGCCCTCGACCGTGTTGCGCATGACCGGCAGCACGGCGTAGAGGACGAGGCCGACGTACGGCACCCAGCTCTTGATGTCGAAGATCGAGACGAGCAGCACGAGCACGCCGATGACCGGGGCGGCCTGACCGGCGTTGAACAGCCCGTTGATCGGGATGCTGATCAGACGGGAGCGGGTGCGGGTCAGCACGATGCCCAGCGGCACGCCGATGGCCAGCACGAAGACCGCGGAGATGCCGACGAGCTTGAGGTGCTCGCCGATCTTCGTGATGACGTTCGAGCTGAAGGCGTGGGCGGACGTCGCGTCCGGGCCGGCGAGCGCCGACACCGCGATGCTGTTGGTCTGCTCGCCGACCTGCCAGTAGAGGACGACGAGCGCGACGACGATCGCCGCGGGAGTGGCCAGGAGGCGCAGGAGCGTGCGGGTCACGCGCCGTCGCCCGCCTTCGCCGCCGCCTGCCGGTCGCGTTCCGCCTCGATGTCGCGTCGGTCGATCTCGCCCGTGATCTCCGCGAGGGTGCGGACCGGGGCGGCGTCGGACTGATCGGCGACCGTGCGGTGGTGGGTCTCCTCCAGCGCGTCGGTGACCTGCGACAGCCGGACGGTGCCGATGTAGGCGCCGCGGTCGTCGACGGCCGGCACGACGCCGGTGCCGGAGCTCAGCATCTCGTCCATCGCGTCGTGCAGCGTGGTGGTCGCCATGACGACGCCCTGCACGGCCTGTCCGACGGCACCGGGATCGGTGGGGCGGTCCTGCAGCTCGTCGCGGTGCAGCCAGCGCTGCGGCCGGCGCTGGTCGTCGAGCAGCAGCGCGTAGTCGAGGCCACCGGTGCCGACCTCGCGGATGATCTCCTCGTAGCCGCCGGCCTGCGTGAACGAGGGGTAGGGCTCGAGGTCGAGGTCCTCCACGCGCACGAGGTGCAGGCGCTTGACGGCGGCGCCACCGCCGATGAAGGCGCGGACGTACCGATCGGCGGGCTCGGCCAGGATCTCGTCCGGCGCGCCGGCCTGCGCGATCTTCGACCGCTCCTTCAGGACGACGACGCGGTCGCCGAGCTTGATCGCCTCGTCGATGTCGTGCGTGACGAAGACGATCGTCTTGCGCACGCGGCGCTGGATCTTCAGCAGCTCGGACTGCAGGCGGTCGCGGGTGATCGGGTCCAGCGCGCCGAACGGCTCGTCCATGAGCAGGATCGGCGGGTCGGCGGCGAGGGCGCGGGCGACGCCGACGCGCTGCTGCTGGCCGCCGGAGAGCTCGCGCGGGTAGCGCCCGCCGAACTCCTGCTCGTCGAGGCCGACGAGCTCGAACAGCTCGCGGGAGCGGGCGGCGACGCGATCGCGCTTCCAGCCCAGGAGCTTCGGGACGGTCTCGATGTTCTGGCGCACCGTCAGGTGCGGGAGGAGCCCGGCCTGCTGCACGACGTAGCCGATGTGACGCCGCAGGACGTCGGGCTTCATCTCCGCGGCGTCCTCGCCGCCGATGAGGATGCGGCCCGAGGTCGGACGGACGAGGCGGTTGATCATCCGCATCGTCGTCGTCTTGCCGCAGCCGGACGGCCCGACGAAGACGACGATCTCGCCGGCCGGGATCGTCAGCGAGAAGTTCTCGACGGCGGGGACCGAGCTGCCGGCGTACTCCTTCGTGACCGACTGGAGGTCGATCTCGACGGCCTGGCCCTTGGCCATGGCGTCGCGGAGCGAGGTGGGTGCGGTGGTCGTGTCAGGCACGGATCCCCTTCGAGATGGTCAGGCGGCCGACGACCGACAGCAGCAGGTCGAACACGAGCGCGATGATGATGATGCCGAGGGTCCCGACGACGACCTGGTTGGTCGCGTTGGCCCCGCCCAGCTGGGAGAGCCCGGAGAAGATGAACCGCCCGAGCCCCGGGCCGTTGACGTACGCCGCGATCGCGGCGATGCCGACGACGAGCTGCGTCGCGGTGCGCAGCCCGGCCAGGATCACCGGCCAGGCGATGGGCAGCTCGACGCGGATCAGCCGCCCGACCGGGCTCATGCCCAGGCCGCGGGCGCTGTCGAGGACGACGGCGTCGACCTCGCGGAGCCCGGTGATCGTGTTGGACACGATCGGCAGCAGCGCGTAGAGCACCAGGGCGATGACGACCGGCGTCACCCCGAGTCCGAGGATCGCGAGCAGGATGCCCAGCAGCGCGAACGACGGGAACGTCAGGAAGAGCCCGGAGACCGTCAGGGCGATCGACGACGCGAGCGGTGAGCGATAGGTGAGGACGCCCAGGAGGACGCCGATCACCACCGCTATGCCGATCGACAGCGCGACGACCCAGACGTGGCCCCAGGCCAGCCGGAGCACGGAGTCGCTGTTGTCACCGACGTAGGTGAAGAAGCTGGACGCGAGTGGTGGGACAGGCACGTGGGGCAACCGTACCCGATGCGGACCGCGCATCGGGTGTTGCCGTTCGCGCAACGAAGAACGCCGACGTTCGCTCGTACCCGGACCGGAGCGCCGTCACACACCGGCCGCGCGGGGCCGGCGGACCGGCGCGTGGACCCCGGTCGCGCGACGCGTCACACTGTCTCCGTGAGCACGGACGGGTCCCTCGAGCTGCCGCCCGGCGAGGCCGGGCACGACGACGTCCCGGGCCCGGGAGCACACCACGTGACGGCGGTGCCGGCGGTCGCAGCGTCCGTCGGCGACGCGGTCCCGGGGGTCGGCGTCGGCGGGCCGGCGGAGGACGATCACGCGGCCGAGCACGGGGTCCCGGGGGCCGGCGTCGGCGGGCCGGCGGAGGACGACCACGCGGCCGAGCACGGGGTCCCGGCGCTGGACGACGGCGTCGGGCCTGCGGGGGCGCACGCGGTCGCGTCCGCGCCGAACGCGACCGCCCGTCGGTCCCGGGCCATGCGCCTGACGAAGGACCTCGACCTGCTGCGCGGCCTGGCCGCGGACGTCACCGGGGAGGGCCTCGGCGTCGTGCGCCTGGCGACCCAGATCGGGCGCGACAAGAGCCAGGTCTCGCGCAGCCTCCGCGCGCTGGTGGAGACCGGCCTCGTCGAGCGCGACCCGGTCACGGGTCGCTACCACCTGGGCCTGGAGCTCTACGCCCTCGCCGCGTCGACGGCCCAGCGCCGACTGCTCTCCGTGGCCCCCGACGTCCTGCGCCACCTCGCCGGTCAGCTCGACGAGACCGTCCACCTCTGCACGCTGCACGGCATCGACGTGCTGACCCTCCGCTCCGAGTCCCCGCCCGCGCGGGCGACCGCCTGGGGCGCGTGGGAGGGCGAGACCGCGCCCGCGCACGCCACGAGCGCCGGCCGGGTGCTCCTGGCCGGCCTCTCCCCCGCCGCGCTCCGCGACCGTTACAGCGCCGCCGAGCTCGCGGGGACCGCGCCGCGCAGCCGCGTCCAGAGCGCCGACGACCTCGCGGCGGTCCTCGCCGAGGTGCACACCGCCGGGACGTCCGTGGTCCGCGAGGAGCACGAGGAGGGCGCGATCGGCGTCTCGGCCCCGGTGTACGACTTCCGCGGCGAGCGCGTCGCCGCGATCAACGTCAGCGGCGAGCGGCGGCTCGTCGAGCCACGGCTCGACGAGGTCGTGACCTCGCTGGCGGCCGGCGCGACGCGCCTGTCCCGGCTGCTCGGGGCCCGCACGACGTCCGACGGGGACCTGCCGCGACGCCCGACGTAGGACGCGGGAGGGGCGGACGCCGGGAGGGGCGGACACCGGGACGGGCGGACGCCGGAACGGGCGGACAGACGCCGGACGAGCGGACGGCCGCCCGACCGGTCCACGACCCAAGACGTCAGAGACAGGACGCCCGGACGCCGGGCACCGGCCCAGGACCTGAGACGTCCGACGCGGGTCGACCGAAGGCGTCCCGGGGACGATCGATCCGCGGCCGCGGGGGCGCTCAGCCCTCGGGGTCGAACTCGAAGAGGACGCCGGCGATCTCGACGTCGTCCCCCGGCAGGAAGCCCTGCTCCTGCAGGGCCTCGATGACGCCCATCTTGCGCAGGCGGGACTCGACGTACTCCAGCGACTCCTCGTTCTCGAGGTCGTGCCGGGAGAGCAGCCGCATGACGCCGTCGCCGACGACGCGGAAGCCCTCGTCCTCGGACCGCTCGACGGCCCAGTCGCGGGCGACGCGGGGCTTGTAGACCTTGTGGTCCGCCAGCGGCGCGTCGGAGAGGTCGACGCCGTCGGCGCCGCCCACCGGCCGCTCCGGGACGGTGCGCAGCAGCAGCGCGCGGAGCTCGTCGATCCCCTGCGCGGTCGCCGCCGAGGTCACGACGATCGGGACGTCGGGCTCGACGGGGTCCTCCCACTCCTCCCGGACCGGGACGTCCGGACCGTCGAGGCGGGCACGCCACTCGGCCTTGGCCTGCTCGGCCTGCTCGGGGGTGACGAGGTCGGCCTTGCTCAGGACGAGCACGCGGGGCAGCGTCGCCAGGCGCGGGTCGTAGGCGGCGATCTCGGCCTCGATCGTCCGGTGGTTGTCGACGGGGTCTGAGCCGTCGAACGGCATCAGGTCGAGGACGTGGACGAGCATCCGGCACCGCTCGACGTGCGCGAGGAACTCGTGGCCCAGGCCCTTGCCCTCGCTGGCGCCCTCGATCAGGCCGGGGATGTCGGCGAGGATGAGCTGCCGGCGCTCGCCGTCGATCGTGCCCAGGGCGGGCTCGAGCGTCGTGAAGGGGTAGTTGGCGACCTTCGGGCGGGCCCGCGTCGCACGGGTGATGAGCGACGACTTACCCGCGTTGGGGACGCCGATCAGCCCGACGTCGGCCAGCAGCTTCAGCTTGAGGTCGATCCAGCCCTCGTCGCCCGGGAGGCCCTTCTCGGCGAACCGCGGTGCCTGCCGGGTGGCCGACGCGAAGCGGGCGTTGCCGCGACCGCCGGACCCGCCGCGGGCGATCGTCACCCGCTGGCCCGGGACGAGCAGGTCGTGCGTCGTGCCGTCCAGGCCGGTGATCTGGGTGCCGGGAGGGACGGGGACGACGAGGTCCTCGCCGTCGTGGCCCTTCTTCAGCGCCCCTTCGCCATGGCGACCGCGGGGCGCCTTGTAGTGCACCCGGCGCCCGAAGGACTGCAGGTCGCGGAACGAGTCGTCGCAGAGGAACTCCACGTTGGCCCCCCGGCCGCCGTCGCCGCCGTCGGGCCCGCCCATGGGCACGTGGGCCTCGCGCCGGAAGGAGGTGCACCCGTCGCCGCCGTTGCCGCCCTGGACGAAGATGTGCGCGGAGTCGGAGAGCACCGAGGGATGGTCGCACGTGCGCGTCGGGCGGCACGGTGCGGGCGAGGGCGGGCGAGGGCGCGGGCTGGGCCCGGCGAGCCGCGTGCACGCAAACGAGGCGCCACCCGGAGCTGCGGCGAGTCGCTGCCTCGTTCGTCGGGCGGTACGCGGGGGGCGGCGGTATGCGCAAGACGGCGGTACGCGCGGGGCGGGCGGTACGGCAGGGGTATCGCCAAAGCGGGGCCGGGGCAGGACGGGGTGGCGGGACTGGGCGAGGCCATGACGCGGAGCCAGGATCGCCCGAGCAGGGCGGCAGGGGTCGTGTGGCCGGGAGGACGACGCCGCTCCGCGCCGGAAAGGTGCGGCACCTCTCGCCCCGTCGGTCGTGCCGCACATGACCGTCGCCGGGACACCGAAGACGCGCGGAACCTCTGGCGGGCCCAGGCGTTCCGCACGTTCCACTCGTCCGGACCGCGATGGCCTCACCGGGGTGGCAGGCTCCCGTCGACACCGAGCACGTCCGCGTCGACTGCCGGGGCCCGTCGCCGCCGGGCAGACACCCGCCTCAGCCGTTGCGTCGGGTTCGCCGCCGGGCAGACACCCGCGTCAGCCGTTGCGTCGGGTTCGCCCCCCGGCAGACACCCGCGTCAGCCGTTGCGACGGGTGCGCTCCCGGGCGACCGCGAGCGCAGACGCCACGTTGGCCACGACGATCTCCGGCGCATCCTGGAGGTCCACCCAGAGCACGGGCACGACGCCGAACCCCGCCGCCTGGAGCCGGGCGAGCTTGCGCCGGTCGGTGCGGAAGGCGAGCACGTCGCCGTGGAAGGTGAAGCTGTCGAATTCGGCGACGAGGCCGACGTCGGCCCACAGCGCGTCGACCTCGAACCCGGCGGCGCGCGCATTGGTGCGGGGCTCTGGCAGGCCGGCGCGCCGCAGGAGCTCGAGCAGGAGGCGCTCGGCGAGCGACCGGTCGAACGCCGGCCCGGCGTCGATCAGCGCGGTGACCACGCCCACGCCGTGATGCCCGCGCGACCGGGAGACCAGGGACCGGACGTCGTGCTCGGTCGTCAGGCGCGAGCGCAGCACCTCCGCGAGCATCCGCTCGGCGGCCCGACGGCCGTCCGCACCGGCCACGTCGAGCACGGTCCGCGCGGCGGAGGTCACCGGCACGGGCCCGACCCATCGGAGATCTCGTGAGCTCCACGTTCGCGTCTCGTGGCACCGAATCCCCGCTCGCGTGCGCCGATGGCGACCGCCGGCGAGGGTCACGTCGACGAGGTCGACCCCGACGGACGCGTCGGCCTCCGCGGGCAGCACGTCGAGGAGGCGGGCCGCGCTGGCCCGACTCGCGACCGCCCCGTCCCCGACCGCGAGCACGGCCGCCATGATCCGTCCCGCCGGCGGGACCGCGTCGTGGCCCACCGCGTAGACGCCGCAGTGGAGCCGGTGCAGACGCCCTCTCCCGACGCGATGCCCGACCGCCGCCTCGGAGAGTCCGCCGGCGGTGAGCTGTCGGCCGGACACCACGCCGTGCTGCTGCGAGGCGACCCGAGCGACCGCCGCGTCACCCCGCAGCCCGGCGGGCGCCCGAACGGCGGCCACGACCGCGCCGGGCCGCGACGTGGGACCGCCCGCCCGTCCGCCGGAGACCACTGGAGCCCGAGTCACGCGGCGAGGCTCCCACCTCGATCCGGGCCCGTCGGCCCCGGCACGGGATCGGCACGACCAGCACACCACGTCGATCCGCCCCGTCACGGCCTCGCGACGACCCGCCGCCGCCCCTTTGCGACACTCGAGCCATGACCGACCGCAAGACCCTCCTCATCACCGGCGCGTCCACGGGCATCGGGGCCGCGACCGCCCGGGCGGCCGTCGAGGCCGGCTGGAACGTGGGGCTCGCGGCCCGGTCGCGGGACAAGCTCGACGCGCTCGTCGAGGAGCTGGGGGCCGAGCACGCGCTCGCCGCGACCTGCGACGTGACGGAGTTCGGCGACCTCGAGGCGGCCGTCGCCGCCACGAAGGAGCGGTTCGGCGGTCTCCACGCCGTGTTCGCCAACGCCGGGTTCGGGGCGGCGCGCGGGTTCCGCGAGGAGTCGCCGGAGCAGTGGCGCGACATGGTGCTGACGAACGTCCTCGGCGCGGCGCTGACCATCCGGGCGACGATCGACGACCTGAGCGAGGGAGCCGGCCACTTCGTCATCACCGGCTCCGTGGCCGGGCGTCGGCCGCTGCCGGGCAGCCTCTACTCGTCGACGAAGTTCGCCGTCGGTGCGATGGCGGAGTCCCTGCGGCAGGAGCTCAACGGCACGGGTGCACGGGTGACCCTGGTCGCCCCCGGCATGGTCGACACGCCGTTCTTCGACACGAAGCCCGAGATGGAGGCCCTGCACCCCGAGGACATCGCGAACGCCGTGCTGTGGGCCCTCTCGCAGCCGGCGCGGGTCGACGTCAACGACATCCTGATCCGCCCGACGGCGCAGGACGGCTAGGCCGGGGTCCCGCACCGCCGCGCTCCCGACCGCGGCCGGTCGCGGGTCCGGGGCAGGACGCCGTCCGCCCCGGGACCGCGACCAACCGGGCGCCGGCCGTGACCGGCCGGTGGCCAACCGCGCCGCCGGCCCCGGGAGGGACGGGACGGGACAGGCCCGGACGGGGCAGGACGGGACAGCCCCAGACGGAACGGGACGGGACAGGCCCAGACGGGACAGGACAGGGCAGGGCAGGGCAGAACAGAACAGGGCAGGACGCCGACCCGGGACGAGTCCCGACACGCGCGGGGCCGAAGCCAGCACGAGAACGTGCCACACCCCTGCCCGTCCGGGGCGTGCCGCACCTCGCCGTCGCCCGAACGCCGGATTCGTGCGGAGCCTGCACGGGCCGGCTCGGTTCCGCACGAACCCGTCGCTTCGCCGACCCGGGACGAGTCCCGACGCGCGTGGGGCCGAAGCCAGCACGAGAACGTGCGACACCCCGGCCCGCGCGGGGCGTGCCGCACCTTGCCGTCGCCCGAACCACGGATTCGTGCGGAACCCGCACGAACCGGGTCGGTTCCGCACGAATCCGTTGCTTCGCCGGGACGACGAGTCCAACCGCCCTCGTCGGGCGAAAGAAGGGGGCCGCCCGCCGAGCCCCCGGACCGCCGAGCCGCCGAGCCGCCGAGGCGCCGGACCGCCGAGCCCCCGGACCGCCGGGACGAAAGGCCGCCAAGCCGCCAGGCCCCCGGCCCGCAGGCCCCAGGCCCTCAAGCCGCCGGACCGCCGGGATGCAGGGCCGCCAGGCCGCCAAGCCGCAAGCCGCAAGCCGCCAAGCCGCAAGCCCCCAAGCCCCAAGCCCCCCAGCTCCTCACCCCTGGCGCCGCGCCGCGGATAGCGTCGGCCCATGAGTCTCATCACGCCCGTCAACGTCGCCCGTGCACTCGGTCTCGGCCGCGTCGCCGTCGGCCTCGCGATCCTGGCCGTACCCGCGAAGGTCGGCGAGTCGTGGCTCGGTGCCGACGGCACGACCCCCGGGGCCCAGGTGGCACTGCGGGGGCTCGGCATCCGCGACGTGCTCGTCGGGATGGCCCAGGCGCACACCGCGTCGGACCCCGAGCGTGGCTACCGCTGGGCGCGCACGGCGTCCCTCGGCGACGCCGTCGACCTGGTCGCGACGCTCGCGGCGGCGAAGCACCTGCCCCGATCGGGCGTCCTCACCATCGGCGTCGTCGCGACGGGCGCGGCCGTGTCGGGCGTCGTCGTCAGCCGCTGGATGGAGGCCGAGGCGTAGGTCCCGGCTGCCGGGGGCGTCGACCGGGTAGCCGCCGGTCATGAGCCTCCTCACCCCCCAGAACGCCGCACGCGCCATCGGCGTGGGCCGCATCGCCTTCGGCGCCGCCCTGCTCGCCGTGCCCGCCAGGATCGGCGAGTCGTGGCTCGGCGAAGGCGGCGCGGGCGCCCCGGCGCAGGTCGCCCTGCGCGGCCTCGGGGCCCGCGACGCCGTGATCGGCATGGCGATGGTCCACACCGCCGGTGACCGCGACCGCGGCTCCCGCTGGGCCCGGACGAGCGCCGCCGGCGACATCACGGACATCGTCGCCACCGTCGCGGCCCGCGGCCTGCTCCCCCGCTCCGGTGTCCTGGGCACGGTGGCCCTGGGCGGTGCCACCGCGGCGGCGAGCGTCGCCGTCAGCGAGTGGCTGCGACGCCAGGGCTGAGAACGACGACGACCCACCGTGGGGGGCGGGCCGTCCGTCCTGCTCCCGGTCCGCCCCGCCCGACCCCCGGCGGACCCAGGCCGGCCCCCGCCCCGGAACGCGGACGACCCGCCGTGGGCGGGTCGTCGGTCCTGCTCCCGGGCCGGTGCGGCCGGGTCCTGCGTCGGTCGCCGCGTCGCGGCGACCGGGTCGCTCAGTCGGCGGCGACGGCCTCGGGGGCCGCGACGGGCACCACCGAGACGGTGCGGCCACGCCAGCCGCGCGTGAACTCGACCGTGCCGACGGCCTTCGCGTAGAGCGTGTCGTCCTTGCCGATGCCGACGCCGACGCCGGGACGGAAGACGGTGCCGCGCTGGCGGACGATGATCTCGCCACCGGTGACGGACTGACCGCCGAAGACCTTCACGCCGAGGCGCTGGGAGTTCGAGTCGCGGCCGTTGCGGGAGGAGCCGAGGCCCTTCTTGTGTGCCATGAGTTCTGGTGCTCCTTCGAGGCCGGCCGCTAGGCCTTGATCGAATCGATGCGGATCTTGGTGAGCGGCTGACGGTGACCCGTCGTGCGCTTGTAGCCACGCTTGGGCTTGTACTTGAAGATGCGGATCTTCGGGCCCTTGACGTGCTCGACGATGGTCGCGCCGACGGAGGCGGACTTCAGCGCGTCGGGGGCGACCGTGATGCTGTCGCCGCGGACCAGGACGGGCTCGAGCGTGACCGTGCCGCCGACCTCGACGTCGAGCTTCTCGACGAGGAGCTCGAGGCCCTGCTCGACGCGGTACTGCTTGCCACCGGTCTTGACGATTGCGTAGAGGCTCATGCGGTTACGACTCACTCGGACGAGATGGGCTCTGCGGTCTCACCGGAGGCGAGGTCCTCTGGGGACGCGGCAGAGCGGCGCGCACCATCGGTGCGGCGCCGGACAGGAGACGATACGTCATCTCCGGCCTCGCCGTCGGCTGCCGCCTTCGCGCCTCCCCGACCACGGCGACCGCGGCCCCGGGAGCGCCGGCGCGGCTTCGGTGCCTCGTCGTCGGAGGGGTCCTGCTCGGGGTCGCCGTCCACCGGGGTCGCGGCGTCGGCGTCGGGCCGCTCGCCGGCGTCCGCGTCGTCCGCCGGGTGCGGGGCCTCGACCGCGCCCCCGTCGTCGTCCGGGGCGGCGGCCGCGCCGCGACCGCGACCGCGGGTCCGGGTACGCCGGCGGGGCGCGGGGGCCTCCTCCTCGTCGGTCTCCCCGACGTGCTCGACGGCCTCGACCACGGCGCGTGCGGCCTCGGCCACCTCGTCGGCGGCGTCCTCGAGGTCGGCCGCGTCGTCCGACGCGTCCGTCCCACGGTCGGGCAGGTCCAGATCGGCGTCCGGCTCGGCCCGCTCGTCGCGGGCGACGCCGTCGTCGGCGCGCTCGTCCGCGTCGCGCTCGACGGCCTCGAGCTGCTCGGCCCTCGCCCGGGCGCCGCGGCGACGACGCGACGAGCGCTTGTTCGTGGTGCCCGTCGCGGAGCCCGCGGCCGGCGCACCGGCGTCGGCGGGCAGCACGGCGTCGGGGCCGACGAGGACGGCGCTGGCCGACGTGCGACCCGCGCGCTCGATGCGCACGAGCTTCTTCTCGCCGACGAAGCGGCCGCCGTTGGTCACCGAGACGACGTAGCCGCCGACCTTGGCGACGGCGTCGTCCACGTTGTACATGTGCGGCTCGACGATCTGGACGAGGACCTCCTCGCCCTCCCCGAACGGGATCGCCCGCTCGCGGACGTCGTCGATCGAGCCCTCCATCACGACCTCGAAGTCGTCGAGCGGCAGGCGCTCGGTGCCCTCGAAGACGAAGTAGCGGCCCGTCTGGGCCTCCAGCTGGTGCAGCACCTTGGCGCTCTGACCGGTGAACTCCGCGACGACGCCCGGGTGCATCCGCACCAGGAACGCCTGCGAGGACTCCGGGGCGCGGGAGGCGAGCTCGCGCAGCTGCCGCTCGAACTCGATCGCGAGGGTCTCCTCGCTCTTGATGACGCCGTCGCCGTCGCAGGTCGGGCAGGCGCGGGTGATGACCTCGCGCACGCCCTCCGTGACGTTCTGGCGGGTCATCTCGACGAGACCCAGCTTGGAGATCTCGGCGGTGAAGGTCTTCGTGCGGTCGTCGCCGAGCTTGTCGCGCAGCGTCTTCAGCACGTCGCGCTGGTTCTTGGCGCGCGCCATGTCGATGAAGTCGATGACGATGATGCCGCCGATGTCCCGCAGGCGCAGCTCGTTGACGACCGCCTCGGCCGCCTCGAGGTTCGTGCGGGTGATCGTGTCCTCGAGGCGGGCCTGCTTGCCCTTGCCGGTGAACGACCCGGAGTTGACGTCGATGACCGTCAGCGCCTCGCCGTAGTCGATCATCAGGTAGCCGCCGGAGGGCAGGTCGACGCGGCGACCGAGCAGGCCGTCGATGACCTCCTCGACGTCGTGGGCCTCGAACAGCGGGTTGGACTCCTCCCACAGCTCGACCTTGTCGACGAGCTCCGGGGCCGTGCGCGTGAAGAAGGACTTCAGGCGCTGGACCTGCTGCGGGTCGTCGACGATCGCCTTCTCGAACTCCGACGAGAAGATGTCGCGCACGACGCGGACGGAGAGGTCGGCCTCCTGGAAGACCATGCACGGGCCCTTGGAGTCCTGGGCGCGCTGCTCCAGGACGTCGTGGAGCTTGAAGAGGTACGGCAGCTCGCGCTCGAAGTCGACGCGGACGGCGCCGCGGGCGGCGGTGCGCACGATCGCGCCCCCGCCGTTCAGCTCGAGGTCCTTGACCTCCTTGCGCAGGCGGTTGCGCTCGGCGTCGTCGACCTTCTTCGAGACCCCGACGCCCTCGCCCTTCGGCGCGTAGACGAGGTAGCGGCCCGCGATGGTCAGGTCCATCGTGACCCGCGCGCCCTTCGTCTTCAGCGGGTCCTTCGTGACCTGCACGACGAGCTCGTCGCCGGGCTTGATGAGGTCGGAGATCTTGACGTGGTCCCCCCCGCCCCCGTGACCGCGGCGGACGACCTTGACGCCCGGCAGGCGGATCTCGTCGACGTGGAGGAAGGCGTTCTTCTCCAGGCCGATGTCGACGAAGGCGGCCTCGAGGCCGGGCAGGACGTTGTCGACGCGCCCCTTGTAGACGTTGCCGACGATCGAGCGGTTCGAGCGGCGCTCGAAGTACAGCTCGGCGACGCGGTAGTCGCCGGCGCCGCCGGACCCGCCGCGACCGCCACGGCCACCGCCCCCGCCGCCACGACCCCGGCGGCGACGGCCGCCGCCGGTGGAGGTGCTCTCGCCGTTCTGCGACCCGGCGCCCTTGGCGCCCTGGCCGCTTCCGGCGGATTCGGTGGACTCCAGGAGCGCGACGCGGGTCTCCCCGCGGTCCACGCTCACGAGGACCTGTTTCCTCATGGTTGCCTCAATCTGTTCTGTCCACGGTCGGGCCGCGTCTCGCAGCTGCCCTGCCCTGCGCGTAGATGGCCTGCAGGAGGCCGATCGCGAGATAGGTGGACAGCACGGAGGACCCTCCGTAGCTCACAAGTGGGAGCGGGATGCCGGTGATCGGCATGATGCCGACGTTCATCCCTGCGTTGACCAGGACCTGGAACAACAGCATGGCCAAGATACCCGCCGCGAGCACCGCGCCGTAGAAGTCTCTGGCCGTCGAGAGGATCCGGAGCCCTCTCCACATGATCAGGGCGAACAGCGAGAGGATCGCCGCGACCCCGACGAAGCCGAACCGCTCACCCGCCGACGCGAAGACGAAGTCCGTCTCGCTCTCGGGCAGGAAGCCGAGCTTCTGCTGGGTCGCGTCGTCGCCCTTGCCGGTCTTGCCGCCCGACCCGATCGCCGCCTTGGACTGTCGCAGCTGGTAGGTCGGGTCGTTCCCGTCGACCGCCTCGTTCGTGCCGCCCGGGCTGAGGAACGCCGTGAAGCGGTCCACCTGGTACGGCTTGAGGACGTCGACGCCGGCGGCGGGCAGGACGCCCAGCACCGACACGATCACGACCATCGCGGAGACGCCGATGACGGCGAGGTGCCGACCGGGCGTGCCGCCGATCAAGAGCAGCGACAGCGCCATCGCCGCGTACACGAGGCTCGTGCCGAAGTCGCGGGTCAGCGCGGCGGGCAGCAGCACGATGGCCAGCAGACCGAGCGTGGTCCGCCAGGACGAGACCGCGTGGCCGCGCATGACGATGAAGCTCGCGCCGACGACCGCCGCGAGCACCTTGCCCAGCTCGGACGCCTGGAAGCTGAAGAACCCGAGGTTCAGGGACAGCGTGGAGCCGTTGACCGACTGGCCGAGCGCCGCGACCGCGAGGATCGAGGCGATCATGAAGCCGTAGAGGCCCCAGCGGTAGCGCGGCCAGCGGGCGTAGTCGAAGCGGGAGACGACGACGGCGATGCCGATGCCCAGGACGCCGTAGAGCGCCTGCCGGGTCACGTAGGAGCTGCCCTGCGCGCCGTCGAGCGTGACGACCGAGGCGATCGTCAGCGCGATCGCGGCGAAGGCGAGGATCGGGTCGAACGGCAGGCGGAGGTCGACGACGTCCGACAGCGCCCTGCGGCGCCGGGGCGCACGCATCCGCGGCGGGGCGATGGAGCGGTCGGTGGCCATCAGTCGATCTTCGAGGCGTTCGTGTTGGCCTGGCAGGGGACCTGGCTCGGCGGCTGGTCGTACCACTTGCGGAGCATCTTGCAGACGATCGGCGCGGCGGAGTCGGAGCCGAAGCCGCCGTCCTCGACGGTGGCCACGACGACGATCGGGCGCTCGGGGTCCTGGACCATGGCCACGAACCATCCCTGGTCGCGGCACGCCGTGCCGGTCGAGGAGTCGCAGCGCTCGGCGGTGCCGGTCTTGCCGAAGACGGGGTAGGCGCCCTGGTCCCAGCCGGTGAAGATCGACGCGGCGGTGCCGCTGACGGTCACGCCGGCGAGGCCCTTCTTGATCGCGGCCTTGAACTCGGCGGGGAACTGGACGCGGCGCGGAGCCTTGGGCTTGAACCGCTGCTGCAGCACGCCGTTGGGCGTCTCGACCTGCATCGCCAGGTGCGGGGTGGGGAAGTTCAGGCCCTCGCGGACCTGGCCCTGCGGGTCGTAGAACCCGGCGTAGGCGTTGGCCAGCTGCAGCGGCGTGATCTGCAGGTCGCCCTGCCCGACCGCGAGGTTGACGTTGTCGCCGCGCTTGTAGGTGTCGCCGATCTGGGCGACGAGGCCGCAGCTGGCCTTCTTCTCCTCCTTGCGACAGTCGAGCTCGGCCTTGTCGCGGCCCTTGCGCCAGGCGCTGTCGGGGACCACGCCGGCGTTCTCCGAGGGCAGGTCGATCCCGGTCTTGCGCTGGAAGCCGAGCAGACGCGCCCAGCGCTGCAGCGGGGCGTCGGGCTTGACGAAGAGGTTCCAGCCGATGAGGTAGAAGAACGTGTCCGACGAGACCGTGAGCGCGTCCGTCACGTTCTGCGCGCCGTGGTCGACGTCGCCGGCGTTGCAGAACTTCTGGTCGTTCGCGCCGAGGGTGACGCAGGAGCCGGAGCCCTGCACGGTGTTCAGCCCGATCGTCCCCGACGCCAGGCCCGCCGTGGCGGTGACGAGCTTGAACGTCGACGCCGCGGGGTACGCCGCGGCGACGGCGCGGTTGAACAGCGGGCTGCCGTTCTTCGCGCCCGTCAGGCGGCGCAGCTTCGACGGGCTGATGCGGTTGAAGACGCCGGGGTCGACCGAGGGGTAGGAGTCCATCGCCAGGATCTCGCCGTTGCGGGGGTCCATGGCGACGACCGCGCCGCCGGCGCGCTTGTTCGTCTTGTCGTCGACGCGGGTGCCGATCTGCCGGCGCAGGCCGAACTGGGCGGTCTTGTCGAGCTCGGCGTCGAGGGTCAGCCGCAGGCGGTCGCCCGAGGTCGGCGCGGTCTCGGTGACGCGCCCCGTCGGCTGGTTCGCCGCGTTGACCTCGATCCGCTGCTCGCCGTCCTTGCCGCGCAGGAACGAGTCGTACTCGTACTCCAGGCCGCTCTTGCCGATGCGCTGGCCCTGCACGAGGCCGCGGTAGCGCGGGTCCTTCAGCTCGTCGTCGCCGATCTCGCCGACCTGCCCGAACAGCTGCGAGGAGAGCTGCTTGGCGGGGTACTGCCGCAGGTACTCCTTCGTGACGGTGATCCCGGGGTACTTCTGCGGGTTCTCGAGGATGAAGTTGCGGACGGAGGAGCTGACGCGCTGCGTCTTCAGCGGGACGCCGGCGTAGGGCAGCTGGACGACGCTGGAGACGACGCGCTCGTAGAGGACCCGCGTCGAGCTGTCCAGGAGCGACGAGACGGCCTGCAGACGCGAGCGCAGGAGCGGCGAGGCGTCCCGGCTGACGCGGAGGTCGGGGACCTTGCGGGACTCCAGGCGGGCCTCGGCGTCCCGGGTCACGACCCGGCGTCGGCGGTCGGTCTGGGCCTCCGTCTCGCGGGCGTAGCGGCGGCGCTGGCCCGACGTCGTCGGGGCCATCAGCTCGTCGACGAGGTCGTCGACCTGCGCCTCGTACCGGCCGCGCTTCTGGCCCCACTCGTTGATCGTCGTGACGTCCTGGCGCGGGACGGCGTCGGCCTGCAGCGTGACGATCGTCGAGAGCTTGTTGTCGACGAGCGTGCCGGAGCCGTCCTTGGAGTTGCGGTCGACGATCGTGCCGCGGGGGGCCGCGACGCGGACGATGCGGGCGCGGTTCTCGTTGGCCTGGGCGACGTACTGGTCGCCCTGCAGCACCTGGAGGAACCACAGGCGCAGGAAGAGGACCGCGAACACCCCGAAGGCGATGATCCCGAACGCCGCGACGCGGAGCGCGAGCTGCGGGGTCGGGGTGGTGCGGTCACGGGAGCTCATCTGATGCGCACGTCGACGTCGGAGGAGGGGGGCTGGCGCCGGCCGTAGGCTCGGCGTCTGCGGCGCCGGCGGGCCTCCTCGGGCAGCATCGGCAGGAGCCAACGCCGCGTCCGATTATGCACGGGCAGCGCCAGCAGCGTGCCGATCACGGTGGTGCCCGCGATGACCCACACCATGGACGGGCTGACGCGGGTCCCCTGGGTCAGGAGCAGCTCGACGAGCCCGTAGACCACGAGCACGACGGGGATCCCGACGAGCCCCACGAGCAGCGGCACGACGGCCGACTCGGGGTCGCGCAGCTCCCCCAGGCGGCCCATGGCGTACCCCGCCACGACGTAGACCAGCGACGAGATCCCGGGCGTCTGCCCCGCCATCAGGTCGATCAGCAGCCCGACGCCGAAGCCGAAGGAGGCGCCCCCGACCGGACCGGTCAGGAGGGCGACCATCAGGAGGGTGACGAGCGCGAGGTCCAGCTGCGCGCCGAAGAAGGCGACGCGGGAGAAGACCGCGATCTGCAGCAGGGCCACGAGCAGCCCGAGGAGCCCCAGGCGCAGGACCGGTGCGGGGCCCAGGAGCGCGTGGTCGGGCAGGCGCGGAAGGCGCCGCGGACGGGACCTGGTCCGCGTGACGACGGGTCGGCGGCTCACCGTCCGCCGGTCCCGGTCGACGGGGTCGCCGTGCCGGGCTGTGCGGGGGTGGTCTGGGTGGTCGTGGTCGTCGTCCGGGGGAGGCGCGGGGCGGCACGGTTGCCGTCGACGCGCTTCGTCAGGACCTGGACGACCTCCAGGGCCTTGAGGTCCACCAGCGGGCGCAGGTGGCCGACCTGGCCGTCCTCCCCCGCCTTCGAGACGCTCGTGATCCTGCCGATCGGGATGCCGGCCGGGGCCTTGGACTCCGGCGCGTTCGGGTCGACGTTCGTGCCGGACGTCACGACCAGGGCGCCGCGGCGGATCGAGACGCTCGACGGCGCGTACTGCAGCTCGAGGTCGGTGCTCGTGCCCGCACCCGCGCCCTGGACGGTGAGGACGGTGCCGCGCCCGTCGAGCTTCGCGCCGATGCTCTGGCCGGGCGTGGGCAGCATCGTCACGACCGAGCTCGAGGCCCGGGCGGTCGTGACGAACCCGACGAGGCCGGCGCCCGCGCCCTGGGGGCCGACGACGGGCTGGTCGACCTCGATGCCGTCCGAGGTGCCCTTGTCGATGCGGATGGTGCTGGCCCACGCCGTCGGGCTCTGTCCGACCACGGACGCCGTGACGGGATCCATCGACGAGATCCGCAGCGCGGCGTCCTGGTCGAACTCGAGCAGGCGGCGGATCTGCGGGATCCGGCTCTCGCGGGCCTTCAGGTCGCCGTTCTCGGCGCGCAGCCGGGCGGCCTCCTTGCGGAGGTCCTCGACGTCGCCCTTCGCGTCGGCGGTGTCGCCGAACCAGCGGACGAGGTCCCGGACGGGCTTGGCGATCTTCGACGCCCCTTCGCCGAGCGCGCCGACGGGGCCGCCGGAGGAGCCGCCGGACGCCCCGAAGCCGGCCGTGATCAGCACGAGCGACACCACCACGAGGGCGGCGAGGATCAGGCGGCGTCGGCGGCGGGCGGCGGGATCGATCACGACAGGGGGTGCGCGGCCGGGGGGACGCCGGTCGGCGCGGGGGACTAGTAGCGGTTGCGTCGCCCGCCGCGGCGGGAGTGGCCGCGGTTCATCCGGTGGATGACCTCGAACTCCTCGAGGGATCGGCCGGAGCCGACGGCGACGCAGGTCAACGGGGACTCTGCCAGGTGTGCGGGCATCTGCGTCTCCTCCCGCAGGCGCTCGTCCAGGCCGCGGAGGAGCGATCCCCCGCCGGCGAGCATGATCCCGCGGTCCATGATGTCCGAGGAGAGCTCGGGCGGCGTGCGGTCCAGCGTCTCCTTCACGGCCTCGATGATGGTCGACAGGGGCTCCTCGAGCGCCGTGCGGACCTCCTCGGACGTGATGACGACGGTCTTCGGCAGGCCGGAGACCATGTCGCGGCCGCGGATCTCCGTCTGGACCTCCTCGACCATCGGGTACGCGGACCCGACCTCGAGCTTGACGTCCTCGGCCATCTGGGTGCCGATGAGCAGCTTGTACTCGCGCTTGGCGTAGGCGACGATCGCCTCGTCGAACTCGTCGCCGCCGACGCGGACGGACTGCGAGACGACGATGCCGCCGAGCGAGATCACGGCGACCTCGCTGGTGCCGCCGCCGATGTCGACGACCATCGAGCCCGTCGGCTCGGCGACCGGCAGACCGGCGCCGATCGCGGCGGCCATGGGCTCCTCGATGAGGTACGCCTGACGGGCGCCGGCGGAGATCGAGGCCTCCTCGACCGCCCGCTTCTCGACGCCGGTGACGCCGGAGGGCACGCAGACGACCACGCGCGGATGCGCGAAGCGGTTCTGGTGCGCCTTCTGGATGAAGTGCCGGAGCATCTCCTCCGTCACGTCGAAGTCGGCGATGACGCCGTCCTTCAGCGGGCGGATGGCCTGGATCGTGCCCGGGGTGCGCCCGAGCATCCGCTTGGCCTCGATGCCCACCGCGTGCACCTCGCCCGACCGCGAGTCGATCGCCACGACCGAGGGCTCGGACAGGACGATCCCGCGGCCCCGGACGTAGACCAGGGTGTTGGCGGTCCCGAGGTCCACAGCCATGTCGCGGCTGCCGATCCCGGTCAGGTAGCTGAAGATGCTCATCGAGGCAGGTCTCTTGACCGCGGAGGTCAGGCGGGACGCGGCACTCGCCGTCGTGGGCGTGGTGCCGTCCCGCCGCCGCGGATCGGTCCCCGAGTGTATCGGAGCCCCGTCGCCCGGCCGCCGATGCATCCGGGCGTGCAGGTCGCGGCGGATCGCCTGTCCCCGACGGGCCTACCGTCGGTCGGATCGGCGGCGCGCCACCCGCTCAGCGCAGCAGGTACGGCGTGCGGCGGGAGAGCAGCGCCACGGGCAGACCGACGACCGTCCACCAGTCGCCCTCGATGCCCTCGACGAGCAGCGAGCCGCGGAGCTGGATCGCGTAGCCGCCGGCGCGGCCCCGCCACTCCTCCGTGCCCACGTACCAGTCGACGTCGTCGGCGGTGAGCACGCGGAACCGGACGAGGGTGGTGTCCGCCTCGGCGAGCAGCGTCGACGGCTCCGCGCCCGGTCCGGCGGAGCGGACGACGGCGGCGGCCGAGGCGACGTGGTGCCCCGAGCCGGACCAGCGGCGCAGCATCCCGGCGGCACCGGCGGCGTCCTCGGGCTTGCCGACCGCCCGGGGCGGTCCGCCGTCGGAGCCGTCGACGATCACCGTGTCGGAGCCCAGCACGAAGGTGCCGGCCGGCTCGTCGGCCGCGACGGCGCGGGCCTTGAGCACCGCGTTCTGGACGGCGACGCGGACGGGCTCGCCCTCCGTGCCCTCGTCGACGTGCGGGACGCGGACGCGGTGCTCCACCGCGAGGGTCTGCAGGATCGCCCGACGCTGGGGCGATCCGGACGCCAGGACCAGCGCGCTCATGCGCCGCGGGTCCCGGCGGGGTGGTGCGGCCCGGAGCCCGTCCTGCCGACCGCGGCCGGACGGGTCGCGCGCCGCACCGGGATCAGCCGACCTCGGGGAAGAAGCGCTTGATCTCGATCTCGGCGTTCTCGTCCGAGTCCGAGCCGTGCACGACGTTCTCGCCGGCCTCGATGGCCAGGTCGCCGCGGATCGAGCCCGTGGCGGCCTCGAGCGGGTTCGTCGCACCGATGATCTGACGGGCGACCTCGACGGCCTTCGGGCCCTCGAGGATCGCGGCGACGACGGGGCTCTGGACCATGAAGGAGACGAGCTCGCCGAAGAACGGCTTGTCGTTGAGGTGCGCGTAGTGCTCCTCGACGACGGAGGTCTCCAGCGCGACGAGCTTGAGCTGCTGGAGCTTCAGGCCCTTGCGCTCGAAGCGGCCGAGGACGTCGCCGACGAGCTGGCGCTGGACGCCGTCCGGCTTCACGAGGATGAGGGTGCGGGACATGTGGGGTCGCTCTCTGCGCGGCGCGGCGCATCGGGGTCAGCGGACGCCGGACAGTCAAGCAGCAGCGGCCACGCCCCCGCCGTGCGGTCCCCGGGAACGACCGCCGCCCGCGGGTTCGCGGGCGGCGGGCACTCGAGGCGGCTCGGGGCCCGGGCCCCACCCGGGTGGGCCGTGCCGCGCCGACGTCCGACGCGGCCCCGGCCCGAGAAGCACGGGTCGGGGCACGGCCCCTCTCCCGGGTGGGCCGTGCCGCGCCGACGTCCGACGCGGTCCGGCCCGAGAAGCACGGGTCGGGGCCCGGCCCCTCCTCCCGGGTGGGCCGTGCCGCGCCGACGTCCGACGCGGTCCGGCCCGAGAAGCACGGGTCGGGGCCCGGCCCCGCTCTTCCTAGGCCTGTTGCTCGGTGGCCGGGCTCTCGGCCCGCCCACGGCGCCGGCGGCGCGGGGTGCGGCCCGGGATCTCGGTCTCGCAGTACGGGCAGATGCGCCACTCGGGGTCGAGCGGACGGGCGCAGCCCGTGCACTGGTCGCGCAGCTTCTTCAGGCACGAGGGGCAGCGGAGGAAGTCCTTCTGCACCTGGTACTCGCAGTGCGGGCAGAGCAGGACGCCGGACTGCAGCAGCCGTGCCTCGGCGGCCTGCATCTCGAGCTCGCGTTCGCGGACGTCGTCGAGGTACTCGGGAGGCCGCACGACCATGTAGATGACCGTGCCGGCGAACGGGAGGACGAGGGCGGCGACCGTCGCCGTGCCGATGAGCACGGGGTCGGTGATGCGCCGACGGGCGTCGGCCCACGTGTAGTACACGAGCGCCAGCCAGATCAGGACGACGAACAGCACGAGCAGCTTGACGACGATGTCGAGCGTCGCGTTGTCGATGCCGAAGACGGCGAGCAGATCAGGCATGGGGATCAGTCATGGGGATCACAGGAGTGGTTGTTCGCCGCGCAGGGGGATGTTCCCTCCAACCGACGACATCCGGTCAGACGAACGCCTGCCCGAGGCCGTAGCCGACACCGAAGAACACCAGGATGACGACCGCGACGACGGCGGCGACCGCCAGGACCATCCGCAGGACCGGGATGGAGTCGTCGTGGTGTGGTGGCGACGGGGGCATGGTCAGAAGCGGGCACCCGGGGCGGCGTCCGGTCCGCGGCGGAGGTCCGCCACGAGGTGCAGCGAGCCGGTGACGAGCACCGTACCGCGCGGGCCAGCCAGTGTACGGGCCCGCGCGAGCGCGTCGTGTGCCCCCGGCACGACGTGGGTCTCCCGGTCCGGGAGCACGACCGCCGCGACGGCGGCCAGACCGTCGGCCTCGAGCCGCCGCGGGTTCGACGGCGCGGTGAGCACAAGGACGTCGCACCGGCCCTCCAGCGCGGCCAGCATCCCGGCGGGGTCCTTGTCGTCGAGCACCCCGACGACCGCGACGAGCGGACGGGAGGGTCGGGCGGCGTCCAGCGCGTCGCCGAGCGCCAGGAAGCCCGCCTCGTTGTGGGCGCCGTCGTGGATGACCGTCGGGCCGCCCGCGGCGTCGGTCGCGCCCGGGGCCGGTCCCTCGACGACCTCGAACCGGCCGGGCACGACGACGCGCGTGGCCACGTCGCGCTCCGCCTCGGGATCACGGCCCGCTCCGGGGACCCGGGAGGCGGCCAGGTACGCGCCGACGGCGGCGATCGCCGTGGCGAGGTTGCGCCGCTGGTACTGCGCCGCGCCGGGGGTCGGCACGTCCGGGCCCGGGTCGGCCGTCGCCTCCACCAGGGTCCCGCCCTGCTCCACGGCCCGCGCCTCGGCGACGTCGTGGGCGGCCGGCGGGAGGCCGGCGGCGAGGACCAGCGTGCCGCCGGGACGCAGGACGGCGACCTTCTCCCCCGCGATGGCGGCGACGGTGTCCCCCAGCCAGCGGGTGTGCTCGAGCGAGATCGACGTCAGCACGGTGACGCCGGTCCTGCCGGGCGGGACGGGACCGCCGACGTGCGGATCGGGGCGCGGGAGCACGTTCGTGGCGTCCCACCGGCCGCCGAGCCCCGCCTCGACGACGGCGCACCGCACGCCGGAGTCGGCCAGGACGAGGAACGCGGCGGCGGTGACGGCCTCGAACTGCGTGACGGGCCCGTCGAGGGCCCCCTCCGCGCCGACCGGCAGCCCCTCGAGCGCCTCGGCCGCCCCGCGGACCCGCTCCACGGCCGCGGCGAAGACCGCCGGGCCGGCCGGGGCCCCGGCGACGAGCACCCGCTCGCGGAACGAGACGAGGTGCGGCGACACGTAGGCGCCGGAGCGGATGCCGCGACGCTCCAGCAGCGCGGCGGCCATCGTGACCGTCGAGGTCTTGCCGTTCGAGCCGACGACGTGGATCGCGTCGAACGCCGTCTGGGGGTCGCCGAGCGCACGGAGCAGGACGACCATCCGCTCGAGGCCGGGCCTGATGCCGAAGAGCTCGCGGCCGAGGAGCCACGCCTCGGCGCGCCGGAGCCGCTCCTCGTCCTGCGGGCCCGCAGGGTCCGCGGCGACGTCGCCGCTCACAGCGTGCGCAGCTCCTCGCGCAGCGCCTCGACCTTCGCCCGCTCGGAGGCGATGATCTCGGCGGGGGCGCGGGAGACGAACTTCTCGTTCGACAGGCGGGCCTCGGTCGAGGCGATCTGCTTCTCGACCTCGGCACGACGCTTCTCCACGCGGGCGCGCTCGGCCTCGGGGTCCACGTGCTCGCCGGCGAGGATGGCGACCTGGCCGCCCGGGATCGCGACGGGGACGGCGTCCCCCGCGTCGGCGGTCGGCTCCAGGCGCGCCAGCCGCGCGATCAGGGCGAGGGACTCGTCGTCGTAGCCGTCGGCCTCCAGCCGCACCGGCAGGACGGGGCCCGGCGGCACGTTGGCGCCGTTGCGCCACGAGCGGACGGTCGCGATGACGTCGATGACCCGCCCGAGGCGCTCCTCGGCGTCCGTCGACAGCAGGGCGTCGTCGGGCTCCGGCAGGCGCGACACGGCGAGCAGCCCGTCGGCGTCCGAGGACGAGCCGTCCCCGGCGCCCGGCAGGCCGCCCCAGGCCTCCTCCGTGACGAACGGGATGATCGGGTGCGCGATCTGCAGCGTGCGGCGCAGCGCCCAGCCCAGGACCCGCGCGAGGTCCGCGTCGGTCGCGGCGTCGCGGCCCTTGACGAGCTCGAGGTACCAGTCGCAGAGCTCGCCGTAGACGAAGTCGTAGAGGCCCAGAGCGGCCTTGGCGAAGTCGAACTCGTCGATCCGCGAGGCGGTCTCGCGGGCGATCCGCTCGGTGCGCGAGACGATCCAGCGGTCCTCCAGGCGCGTCGGGAGCGTGGCGCCGGTGACGCCCTCCCCCGCCCCGCCCGGGTTCTCCTGCAGGCGCAGGGCGGCGAAGCGCACGGCGTTGCCGAGCTTCGTCGTCAGCTGCTTGCCCTGGGCGATCTTCTCCTCGGAGAACCGCACGTCCTGCGTCGACGACATCGCGAGCAGGCCGAAGCGGACCGCGTCGGCGCCGTAGGCGGGGAACTGCCCGGGATCCTCGAGCTTGCCGTTCTTGCCCTTCTTCGCGAAGACCGCCGGACGGGGGCCGCCGTCGATGAGGTCGAGCGGGTCGATGCCGGTGCCCAGCGACTTGCTCATCCGCCGGCCGTCGGGCGACTGGATGACGGAGTGGCAGTAGACGTCGGTGAACGGGACGTCGCCGGCGAAGCGCAGGCCGGTCATGACCATCCGGGCGACCCAGAGGAAGAGGATGTCGCGCGCGGTCGACAGGACCGAGGTCGGGTAGAACGCCTGCAGCTCGGGCGTCTCCTCGGGCCAGCCGAGCGTGGCGAACGGCCAGAGGGCCGAGCTGAACCACGTGTCGAGGACGTCGGGGTCGCGCTCCCAGCCCTCGCCCTCCGGGGCCGTGGTGCCGCAGTACGTCTCGGTGCCGCCGGGCGCGGAGGGGTCCTCGCGGTACCAGACGGGGATCTGGTGGCCCCACCAGAGCTGGCGGGAGAGGACCCACGGGCGGATCTCGTCCAGCCAGGTCAGGTAGCGCCGCGACTGGCTCTCGGGGTGGATCCGCACGCGGCCGTCGCGGACGACGTCGGCCGCCGGCTTCGCGAGCTCCTCCATCCGCATGAACCACTGCAGCGAGATCAGCGGCTCGATGCGCTCGCCGGAGCGCTGCGAGAACGGGACGGTGTGGACGTAGGGCTCCTCGCCGCGCAGCGCGCCGGACTCCCGGAGCGCGTCGACGACGGCGGAGCGCGCCTCGGCGGTCCTCAGGCCCTCGAACTGCGGCGCGTACCCGCCGGTGATCCGGCCGTCCTCGCCGATGACGTTCAGCGGCTCGAGCCCGTGGCGGTTCCCGATCTCGAAGTCGTTGGGGTCGTGCGCCGGGGTGATCTTCAGGCAGCCGGTGCCGAAGTCCGTCTTGACGTAGTCGTCGCCGATGATCGGCAGCTCGCGGCCGACGAACGGCAGCGTCACGGTCGAGCCGATCAGATGCGCGAAGCGCTCGTCCTGCGGGTTGACGGCCACGGCGACGTCGCCGAGCATCGTCTCCGGGCGGACCGTCGCGACGACGACCTCGGTGAGGTCGCCCACCGGGGTCGTGAGCGGGTAGGCGATCTCGAAGAGCGTGTCCGTCTCCTCGCGGTCCTCGACCTCGAGGTCGGAGATCGCCGACCGGGAGCCCGGGTCCCAGTTGACGAGGTAGGTGTCCCGGTAGATCAGGCCCTGCTCGTAGAGCGCGACGAAGACCTTCAGGACCGCCTCGTGGTAGCCCTCGTCCATCGTGAAGCGCTCGTGCGCGTAGTCCGCGGAGCAGCCCAGCCGCCGGAACTGGCCGATGATCGTGCCGCCGTATTGTTGCCGCCAGGCCTGCGTGCGCTCGAGGAACGCTTCGCGACCGACCTCCTCGCGCGAGGTCCCCTCGGCGACGAGCGCCTGCTCGACCTTCGTCTGCGTCGCGATGCCCGCGTGGTCGGTACCGACCGTCCAGCGGACGTTCTTGCCGCGCATCCGGTTCAGGCGGATCAGGGCGTCCTGGATCGACCCGTTCAGGGCGTGGCCCATGTGCAGCGCGCCGGTGACGTTGGGCGGCGGGATCGCGATCGAGAACGTCTCGCCCGCGGCGGCCGACGCGTCGGAGGAGAAGACGCCGGCGTCCTCCCAGCGCGCGAAGACCTCCGCCTCCGCGGAGGAGGGCTCGGAGCGCGGGGGATCGGGCGTTTCGGGCATCGCGGTCCAGTCTAGGATCCCCCCTGGAAATGAGCCCGCTCCTCCCAGTCCAGGTCCCGTCGTCCGTCCGTGCCCGGGTCGGCCGGACGTCCAGGCGCACAGTGCGCCGCGGCATCCGCAGCCCCGTGCCGGTCGTAGGTTGAGGTGATGGTCGACCTCCTCGAGCGTCCTGAGCGGCGGACGGCCCCCCGCTCGGACGCGATGACCCCCGGCGCCGGTCGCGGCCCGGTCCCCGCCCCGCGTCCGTCGACCGGCCCGCGGGACGGCGCCTGATGCGCGTCGCCGTCGTCGGCACGGGCAGCGCGGGCCTGGCCTGTGCGCACCGCCTCGCCGAGCAGCACGACGTCACGATCCTCGAGTCCGCCGACCGGGCGGGCGGTCACACGCACACCCGCGACGTCCACGTCGACGGCGGCAGCTTCCCGGTCGACTCCGGCTTCATCGTCTGCAACGACCACACGTACCCGAACTTCCTCGCCCTGATGGACGAGCTCGGCGTGGCCCTCCGGCCGACGAACATGAGCTTCGGCGTCACGGCCCGCGAGTACGACTTCGAGTACCACGCCGAGTCGCTGGGGGGCCTCTTCGCACAGCGCCGCAACGCGCTCGATCCGCGGTTCCTGCGGATGGTCGCGGAGTACGTGCGCTTCAACCGGGTCGCCCGTCGGTTCCTCGCCTCCGGCGACGAGACGACGTCCCTGCGCGAGCTGCTGCGCCGTGAGCGCTTCTCGGCCTGGTTCGCCGAGCGGCTGATCGTCCCGCAGGCCAGCGCGGTCTGGTCCGCGGACCCCGCGCAGCTCTGGGAGTTCCCGGCGATCTTCCTCATCCGGTTCTTCGAGAACCACGGGATGCTCTCGCTCCGCGACCGCCCGCAGTGGATGACGGTCGTCGGCGGCTCCCGGGCCTACGTCGACGCGCTCCTGGCCCCCTTCGGCGACCGCCTCGAGCTGCGGGCGCCCGTGACGGGCGTCTCCCGCCACGCCGACGGTGCGACGGTCCGGACGGCCGACGGCACGACGACCGAGTTCGACCACGTCGTGCTCGCCTGCCACAGCGACCAGGCCCTCGCGATGCTCGAGGACCCCACGGACGCCGAGCGCGAGGTGCTGGGCGCGATCCCCTACCAGGAGAACGCGGCCACGCTGCACACCGACACGTCGATCATGCCGCGGCGGCGCGCCGCGTGGTCCAGCTGGAACGCGCACCTGTTGCGCGAGCCGAAGGACCGCGCCACGCTGACCTACGACATGAATCGGCTGCAGGGCTTCGACACGCCCACCCGCCTGCTCGTCACGTTGAACATGGACGAGGCGATCGCCGAGGACCGCGTCCTCGAGCGGATGGTCTACCACCACCCCGTCTTCACGACCCCCGGGCTCGCCGCCCAGCGTCGCTGGTCCGAGATCTCGAACCCCGACGGCCGCACGCACTACGCCGGTGCCTACTGGCGCTGGGGCTTCCACGAGGACGGCGTGTGGAGCGGCCTGCGCGTCGCGCGCAGCCTCGGGTCGACCGTGCCGCTGCACGAGCCGCAGCGGGCGCTGACGTGAGCGCGGTGCCCCAGGCGGTCGCCCCGTCCCCCGCGCCGGAGCGCGGTGCAGCGGCCGGCCCGGTGCCGCCCGCCCCGACCGCGGGCTCCGCGGTCTACCTGGGCGACGTCCGCCACCGCCGGCACGCACCTCGGGAGCACGCCTTCGCGTACCCCACCGCGATGCTGCTGCTCGACCTGGACGAGCTCCCCGGGTCGCTGGACCGGCACCGCGGCTGGGGCGTCGAGCGCCGGGCGCCGCTCTCCTTCCGGCGCGTCGACCACCACGGTGATCCGGCGGTGCCGCTGGCCGAGGCCGTCCGGCGCACCGTGGAGGAGCGCACGGGCCGTCGTCCTCCGGGCCCCGTCCGGCTGCTGACGAAGCCGCGGATCCTCGGCCGGGACTTCAACCCGGTGACGTTCGCCTACTGCTACGCCGCCGACGGGACGACCCTGCAGGCCGTGCTGGCCGAGGTCACGAACACGCCGTGGGGCGAGACGCACGCCTACGTCGTGGACGTCGACGACGCCGAGCGCCACGCTCCCGCCGCCGTCGGCCCCGTGCGGGCCGGTCGCCTGGGCGAGCAGCTCACCTGGGAGCTCGACAAGGTCTTCCACGTCTCGCCGTTCATGGCGATGGACCACCGTTACCGCTGGCGCCTGAGCGTGCCCGACGAGCGTCTCGTCGTGCACCTCGAGAGCCACCGCGGAGGCGAGCGCGTCTTCGACGCCACCCTCACCCTGCGCCGGCGTGCGCTCGACGCCGCCGGTCTCCGGGCGTTCGTCCGCCGCCAGCCGCTGGGCACGATCGCCGACGTCACCCGCATCTACGGCCACGCCCTGGCGCTGGCCGTCAAGCGCGTCCCCCACTTCCCGCACCCCGACCGCTGAGCACCGAGCATGCCCCGAATCCTCTCCGACGACACCGCCCGCTCCATCTCGCTGCGGATCCTGCGCGCCACGGACCACGGTGAGCTCGTCGTCCGCGAGCCCGACGGCCGGGAGCACCGCTTCGGCGTCGTGGGCTCCCCGCTGCGTGGCGAGATCCAGCTCCACGACGAGGGGGTCTGGCGCCAGTTCCTGCGCGGATCCCTCGGCGTCGGCGAGACGTACGCCGAGGGCCGCTGGAGCAGCCCCGACCTCGTCTCGCTCGTGTCGCTCGGCGCCCGCAACATGCCCGCCTTCGACCGCCTGCGCGGGCGCTTCAAGCACCTCCTGCTGCCGGTCCAGCACGTCCGCAACGGAGCCCGCAACACGGTCGCCCGCGCGCGTCGGCAGATCTCGGCCCACTACGACCTCAGCAACGACCTCTTCGGGCTCTTCCTCGACCCGACGATGAGCTACTCCTGCGCCGTGTTCGAGCAGCCGGGCACCGACCTCGAGACCGCACAGGTCGAGAAGATCGACCGCCTGTGCCGCAAGCTCGGGCTCGAGCCGGGCATGACGCTCGTCGAGATCGGCACCGGGTGGGGTGCGCTGGCCATCCACGCCGCACGCGAGTACGGGGTGCACGTCACGACCACCACGATCAGCCGCGAGCAGCACGCCCTGGCCCGGACGCGGATCGACGAGGCCGGCCTGGCCGACCGGATCGACCTGCGCCTGGAGGACTACCGCGACCTGCAGGGCCAGTACGACCGCCTCGTCTCGGTCGAGATGATCGAGGCCGTCGGCTGGCGCGATCTGCCGACGTTCTACCAGCGCTGCGACGCGCTGCTGAAGCACAACGGGCTGATGGCCGTCCAGGCGATCACGATCGACGACGGCGCCTACGAGATCGAGAAGCGCCAGCGCAGCTTCATCAACACGATGATCTTCCCGGGCGGCTGCCTGCCCTCCCAGCAGGTCATGGGGCGCCTGGTCACGAGCGACACCCGGCTGCGGACCGTCGACGTCGAGGACCTGACGCCGCACTACGCCGAGACGTGCGCCCGGTGGCGCGAGACGTTCAACGCCCGCCTCGCCGACGTGCGCGCACTCGGCTACGACGAGCGGTTCATCCGTCTGTGGGACCTCTACCTCGCCTACGTGCAGGCCGGCTTCCAGGAGCGGCGGATCGAGCTCGTGCAGGAGGTCTACGCGGCCCCGGGCTATGCCGCGGCCGACGAGCAGCGGGTCCGGGACGCCCGGACGAGCGCGACCGCGGCGGCCTGAGCCTCCGCGGTCGGCGCGCCGCGTCCCCGTCCCGGCGTGGGCGCGGCGCGTGTCCTAGTACCGCTTGCGGTTCTTCTTGCGGGCGGCGCGCACGCCGACGCCCGTCATCGCGGCGCGCTTGCCCAGCGCCTTGACGTCGAGCTTGGTCCCCAGCGCCTTCAGCTCGGCCTGCTCCTTCGGCCCAAGCGCGGAGGGTCGGCCCTTGCTGGCCTTCAGCAGCTCGAACATCCGCGAGCGCTCCTTCGGCGTCAGCTGCGCCTGCCAGTGCGCGTGCCCCTCGCGGGCGAGGTCGAGCACCAGGAGCCACGGCACGGCACGGCGGCCGAGGATGCGGGCGGGGGTGCGGCTGATCAGCGACATGCGGGAGACGCTACCCACCCGGCCCCTCCTACACCCTGCGGGTGGATGTCAGGTGTCCGTGGACCAAGGAGGCCGGTGCGGGCGATGCGAGAGCTGTGCACGCGCACTGCCGAGTGTCGCCCGTGCCGGGATCCGAAGCGTCCACGGACGCCTGGCGCCGCCCGCACGCGCTAGGCGGACGCCTCGAGGTCGTCGCGGTCGTCGCCCGCCACGGCCTCGGTGACCAGGGTCGGCCGGCGGCCGTCCGCGATCGTCTCGCGCGTCACGACGCACTTGCGCACGTCGCGGCGGCTGGGCAGCTCGAACTGGACGTCGAGCAGCGCCTCCTCGAGGATCGACCGCAGGCCTCGTGCCCCGGTCTCGCGCTCGAGCGCCTTGTCGGCGACCGCGTCGAGCGACTCGTCGGCGAAGACGAGCTCGATGTCGTCGAAGTCGAACGACGCCTGGAACTGCTTGACCAGCGCGTTCTTCGGCTCGGTCAGGATGGTGATGAGGTCGCCGCGGGAGAGCTGACGCACCGCGGTGACGACCGGCAGGCGACCGATGAACTCGGGGATCAGGCCGTACTCGACGAGGTCCTCGGGCAGCGCGTGCTCGAAGAGGCGGTCCGCCGGCAGGTCCTCGTGCTTCTCGGCGGACGAGTCGACGAAGCCGACGGAGCGCTGCCCGGTGCGGCGCTTGACGACGTCGTCCAAGCCGGCGAACGCCCCACCACAGATGAACAGGATGTTCGTCGTGTCGATGGTGAGGAACTCCTGGTGCGGGTGCTTGCGCCCGCCCTGCGGGGGCACCGATGCCTGGGTGCCCTCGAGGATCTTCAGGAGCGCCTGCTGCACGCCCTCGCCCGAGACGTCGCGCGTGATCGACGGGTTGTCGGCCTTGCGGGCGATCTTGTCGATCTCGTCGATGTAGATGATCCCGGTCTCGGCCTTCTTCACGTCGAAGTCGGCGGCCTGGATCAGCTTGAGGAGGATGTTCTCGACGTCCTCGCCCACGTAGCCGGCCTCGGTCAGCGCCGTGGCGTCGGCGATCGCGAACGGCACGTTCAGGATGCGGGCGAGGGTCTGCGCGAGCAGCGTCTTGCCGCAGCCCGTGGGCCCGAGCATGAGGATGTTCGACTTCTGCAGCTCGACCTCGATGTCGGCGCGCTGCGCGAGACGGACCCGCTTGTAGTGGTTGTAGACCGCGACCGCGAGGGTGCGCTTGGCGGCGTCCTGTCCGACGACGTACTCGTCGAGGATGCCGAAGATCTCCTGTGGCTTGGGCAGGTGCTCGACGTCGAAGCCCGGCTGCGCCGAGAGCTCCTCATCGATGATCTCGTTGCAGAGCTCGATGCACTCGTCGCAGATGTAGACGCCCGGACCGGCGATCAGCTTCTTGACCTGGCGCTGCGACTTGCCGCAGAACGAGCAGAGGAGCTGCTCGCCGCTCTCGGTGGCTCGGGCCATGGTCGCGTCCGTTCCGGGGTCTCGAGGTGGTCGGGCCCTCAGGCCTTCGACACCACGTTGTCGATGATCCCGTAGGCCTTGGCCTCCTCGGGATCCATGAAGTAGTCGCGCTCGGTGTCCTTCTTCACCTTCTCGAGCGGGGTGCCCGAGTGGTGGGAGATGATCTGGTCGAGCTTGCCGCGCAGCTCGATGATCTCGCGGGCGTGGATGTCCACGTCGGTGGCCTGGCCCTGGAAGCCGGAGGAGACCTGGTGGATCAGGATCTTCGAGTTCGGCAGCGACATGCGCTTGCCGGGGGCACCGCCCGAGAGGATGACCGCGCCCATCGACATCGCGATGCCGACGCAGATCGTCCGCACCTGCGGCTTGATCATCTGCATCGTGTCGTAGATCGCCAGACCCGCGTAGACGGAGCCGCCCGGCGAGTTGATGTAGATCGAGATGTCCTTGTCCTCGTCGTCCGACGCGAGGTGCAGGAGCTGGGCGACGATCAGGTTGGCGATCTGGTCGTCGACGGGCGTCCCCAGGAAGATGATCCGCTCGTTGAGGAGGCGGCTGTAGATGTCGAACGCGCGCTCGCCGCGGGCGGTCTGCTCGACGACCATGGGGACCATCGGACTCATGCTGGGGTTCCCTCTTCGGTGTGGGGAGGACTGGTCCTGCGGACCGCCGGAGCGGCCTCGGAGGGGACTGCGAATGACCTGCTCGTGAGCCTACCAACCGACGCCGCCGCCCCCGCCCGGCGGGGGCGAGGGGCGGCGGCGGGGCGGACGACGCGCCGTCGCGCCGTCCGTGCCTGCGCGTCCGCGAGGGACGCGCCCGGCGCTCAGGAGTCGGTGGACTCGCCGGCGTCGTCGGACGCGGCGTCGTCGGAGGCGGCGTCGTCGGACGCGGCGTCGTCGTCGGACGCGGCGTCGTCGTCGGCGTCGGCCGGGGCGTCGTCGGAGGCCGGGGCGTCGTCGGAGGCCGGCGCCTCGTCCTCGGCCCACGGGCGGCCGCCGCCGGTGGCGGGGTCCTCGCCGGGCTCCGGCGTCCACAGCAGGCCGCGGGACTTCGCGTCCTCGACGGAGACGGCGGTGGCGTGCTCGACGAGCTTCTCGATCGCCTGCTGCTGCGCGACGTCCGAGACGAGCTCGTCACGGTGCCCGTCGCGCTCGAGGCGCTTGAGCAGCTTCTCCGGCGTGGTGCCCTGCTGGGCGGCCGGGGCGTTCAGGACGTCGAGCAGGTCGCCGTCCGCAGGCTCGATGCCCTCCTGCGCGATGTACGCCTCGACGGCGGCCTCGCGGCGGAGCGACCGGGACGCCTCGGGCGAGGCCTCGGCGATGAGCTCCTCCTCCGACTTGCCCGACATCTGGAAGTACAGCTCGCGCTGGATGCCCTGCTGCGCCAGCTGGTTCAGCGTGCGGTCCAGGAGCTCGCTCGCGCGGGCCTTGGCCAGGGAGTCCGGGATCTCGACCTCGGCCTTGAGCATGAGCGAGTCGATGACCGCCTCGCGGTACTCGCGCTCGACGGCGGTGCCGTCCTCCTCGCTGATGCGCTGGCCGATGTCCTCGCGCAGCTCGTCGAGGGTGTCGACGCCGGCGGCCTCCTCGGCGAACGCGTCGTCGAGCTCGGGCAGCTGCTTCTCCTGCACCTCGTGGACGGTGACGGAGAAGATCGCCTCGACGCCCTGGAGCTGCTCGGCGCCGTAGTCGTCCGGGAACTGCACGGTGACGTCGCGGTCCTCGCCGCCCTTGGCGCCCTGGAGCTGGTCCTCGAACCCGGGGACGAGGCGGCCGGAGCCGAGCTCGACGAGCTGGTCGCGGCCGGCGCCGCCGTCGAACTCCTCGCCGTCGATGCGGCCGACGAAGCTGATGAGGACGGTGTCGCCCTCCTTCGCCTCCCGGTCCACGGCGGTGAGCTTGGCCTGGCGCTCGCGCAGGGACTCGAGCTCCTTGTCGACGCGCTCGGCGTCGGCGACGGCCTCGCGGCGGCCGACCTCGAACGGCTCGAGGGAGCCGAGCGTCGCGGTCGGGCGGACGCTGATCTCGAAGTCGAAGGTCAGCGGCGTGCCGGCGGCCGGCGCCTCGCCGATGTTGACCTCGGGCTCGCCGACGGTCTTGATGCCGGCCTCCTCGATCGCCGCGACGAGCCACGTGCCCATCGTGCGGCGGAGCGTCTCGTCGAGCACCGTCTCCCGGCCGTAGCGCCGGATCACCACCGGGGGCGGGACCTTGCCCTGACGGAAGCCCGGCATGCGGAGGTCGCGGGCGAGCACCTTGGCGGTGTCGAGCATCGCCTGCTCGACAGCCTTGGTGGTCACCTCGGCCTCGACCTTGACGCGGGAATCGGGGAGTTCGGTGACGGTCGTGGAGACAGCGGACATGAGAATCGGCAACGATAGCGTCGCGATGCGCCCCGGGGCTCCCACGCGGCTGGACCGCGCCGTCCTCGCCCTCGTCTCCGGACCGCTCGGGCATCTCGTCGGCACGGCCCTGGAGGTCGGCCCGACCGTCGCCGGGATCCTCGCGCGGCGGGTCCGGGCCCGCCTGACCGGGCGACGCGGCGCCTGACCCCGGATCCACCGGTCCTCGGGTCGTCCCGGCGCCGACCGTCGACGGATCCGGTCGTCGTGCCACCGACCCCGCAGGAACGGCCGCGGCGCCCGTCAGGGCGCCGCGTGGTCCTTCGTGCTGCGGGCGGCCCGATCGGCCGCCCCGGTGCCCGCCGCGGTCAACGCGGCGAGGTGCTCGGGTCGCCTCAGCAGGTGACCGTCAGGGCGACCTGACGGTCCACCGGGGCCGGGTTCGTGTCGGCGGTGCCGGCGCTCTGCGTGCGGACGCGGATCTGGTTCGCGGAGACGGCCTCGACCGTGGCGTTGGAGCCCGGCGTCGCGTCCGTGCCGTAGACCGTGACCTGCGGGATGCACTTCGAGATGTCGGCGTCGGCCGTCACCAGGTACTTGCCCTCGGCCTCGCGGGCGGCGGCCGTGAAGCCGCGCTGGTTGGCCAGGGCGCCCTGCGACGTGACGATCGTCGTCTTCGTGCCGGCCTTCGCCGCGGCGAGGGTCTCGTCCTGGATCTGCTGCGCGTCCTTGCCGTCGACGCGGTCGGCGTTCAGGCCGGTCGCGACGCCGGTGGCGTTCGTGGTGAAGGGGCGGGCGTCGTCCTTCTTCGCCAGGTCCGTGTTGATGGAGCCGCCGAGCGCCCCGTTGAACCGGAAGTTGAACGCCTGGCCGTTGTTCAGGTTCGAGGCCTCGATGCAGCCCTCGGCGCCGGTCGCGGCGCGGCAGCCGTAGATCGCGCCGCCGCCGCCGCCCAGGTTGGACTGGCGCGTGCCGAAGACGGAGTTGTTCGCGATGACCTTCGTCTCGGAGCTGTAGGTGCCGTTGCGCTGGCCGCCCTTCATGGGCTCGCCCTCGTTGGACCCGATGGCCATCGGGGCCGCAATCGCGGCCGAGACGGTGGCGGCGGCGAGGACGGTGACGACGCGGCCCGTGGGGCGGCCGGAGAAGGCGTTGGTGATGCGGGACATGGGGGTGTCTCCTGTGCTTGGGGGATGCGGTACACCGGAACCAACCGGGCGGGGACGACGGAGTTGCGGTCCGGCGCGAAATGCCTGGATGGTGCAACCGGCCGCCCGGCGTGGCGGGCCGCTCCCCCGGAGCGACTCCGGCGGGGCGGTGCCCCGGGACGACGAACGGCGCCGCTGCGGGGCAGCGACGCCGTCTGCGCGAGGGGCGAACGACGGGGCTCGAACCCGCGACCGCCTGGACCACAACCAGGAGCTCTACCAACTGAGCTACGTCCGCCGCGCGCTCCGGAGCGTACCGGGTTCCCCGGGAGCGTGGCCCTCCGCCGTCCCTCCCCCGCCGTCCCGCTCCCCCGTGCCCCGCTCAGCGCACGACGCACGTGACCGACGGGCTGCCCGCGATCCGGATGCGCACCTCGGTGACCCCGGTGGGCGGGCGGCGCTGGTACCGGCGGCACAGGACGTCGGCGGCCGCGACGTCCGGCGCGGAGACCCGCCCGCCCTCGGTGACCGTCGGCAGGTCGTCCCGCGCCGGCCGCGGCCCGCCGTCCGACCCGCCACAGCCGACGAGGGCTCCGCCCGCGACGAGCGCGAGCGATGCGGAGAGCGCCCCCGCTTGGATTCGAACCAAGGACCTGCGGATTAGAAGGCCGCTGCTCTATCCAGCTGAGCTACAGGGGCGTGCGTCCGCCAACCTAGCGCGCGCGGGAGCCCGGTCGCCCCGGCGCCGTCCGGAACACGAGGTCCCACCACGGCGCGCTGATGCCGAAGCCGCGGGTGTCGTCCTGGAAGTGGTGGCGCATGTGCTTCTCCCGCAGCCGACGACCGAACGCCGTGCGCGGGGTGTGGTGGTGCAGCGCGTGGTGGGTCATGTCGTAGACGAGGTAGCCGAGGAGGAAGCCCACGCCGATCGCCAGGCCCGACCCCAGGCCGACGAGCAGGACGAAGACCGCGACGAACGCGGCGGACCCGGGCACCGAGACGGCCGGGGGCATGACGAGCCGCAGCGGGTCGTTCGGGTGGTCGTGATGGACCCCGTGGACCATCCAGTGCAGGCGGGCGCCGAAGCCCTCCTCCGGCTCGATGTGGAAGAGGACCCGGTGGGTCCAGTACTCGACGAGACCCCAGAAGGCCCAGCCGGCGACCGCCAGGCCCAGCAACGCGGGCACGCCGACGCGGTGCTCCGCCAGGAGCGCCACGACGACGATGGCCGGCACGAAGATCAGCACGGGGACGAGGGGGTGGACCCGCGTCACGCGGTCCACCGCCGGCGTCCGGAACATCGGCGGGGACGCCCGGAGCACGTCCGTCCGGGTCACCGGCGAGGGGGTCGCGGGTGGGTCCTGCACGTCGGTCGACACCTGTTCATCTTCGCAGGTCGCTCCCGGCGGTCGGACGGGAGCGGGTCGATCGTCGCGCGCGTCGGGGGCCGCCAGGACGGCGGTGGTCCCGGACTCCCGCCCGGTCCCGCCCGCCGTCGTGCTGACGAACGATCGGGGCGCCCGGATTCGAACCGGGGACCCCCGACACCCAAAGTCGGTGCGCTACCAGGCTGCGCCACGCCCCGTGGTTGCCGGCCGAGTATAGGGGCAGACCGGGGCCGCAGGGCGATTCGGCGGTGCCGGCGGGCGGCCGTCGGGCGCCGCGGCGGGCGGCGGCCGCGGCGGTGGCATACTGGGTTCTCGGCCTCGATCCCGGAACCCAGGGGAATGACGATGCAGGTCAACGCTCGCGCCAACCGCGACGATCATCTCCGCCACACCGTGCGGATGAGGCACCACAGCACCACCGTCGACGAGCCGGCCGACATGGGTGGCGACGACGCCGGCCCCACGCCGCAGGAGCTGATGGCCGCGAGCCTCGCGTCCTGCACGGCGATCACGCTGCAGATGTACGCGGACCGCAAGGGCTGGGACATCGGCGACATCGAGGTCGAGTGCACATACAAGCCCGCCCCGGAGCGCGGCTGCCCGACCCGCTTCGAGCTGGTCATGCGCGTCGACGGCGCGATCACCGACGAGCACCTCGAGCGCCTGCGCGTCATCGCGACGAAGTGCCCGGTGCACCGGGTCCTCGACGGCGAGGTCATGTTCGACGAGCGCGTCGAGCGGGTTGCCCACGTCGCCTGACGCGCGCGAGCGCATCCGCAGCCGGCTCCTCCCGACGGAGGACGCCGCCGAGCTCGCCGCCCACGGATCCACGCGTGCGGCCGTGCTCGTGCCCCTCGTCGAGCTCGACGGGCGGATCCACGTCGTCCTCACCCGTCGGCGCAGCGACATGCGGCGCCACGCCGGGGAGATCTCGTTCCCGGGCGGCCGCTCGGACCCCGAGGACGCCTCGCCGACCGCGACCGCCCTGCGCGAGGCGCACGAGGAGGTCGGCCTGCCGCCGGAGAACGTCGAGATCCTCGGCGCCCTCTCCCCCGTGGGCACGTTCGTCACCGGCTTCGCGGTGTACCCCGTCGTCGGCTGGGTCGACCACCCCGGCGAGTGGCAGCTGTCGCCCCGCGAGGTCGACGTCGTCCTCGAGCTCGAGCTCGGCGCGCTGCGGGCCGGCTACGAGCGCCGCCGGCTCGTCCGGCGTGGCGTCCCCTTCACCACCGACGCCTACGTCGTGGACGACCACGTCGTGTGGGGCGCGACGGGGCGGATGCTGACCGACCTCTTCGAGCGCCTGCCGCCGGAGCTCGTCCCCGGCGCCCCCGCGACCACGGGCTGAGGGGACCCGCGGGTCGGGCCGCGCGCGGGCGCCGCCCGGCGGAGCGGCGCGGCCGCCGCGGTCCCGCGCGACCCCGGATGGGCTCAGCCGCG
>NZ_JAURWA010000141.1 GCF_030655195.1 Patulibacter sp.
CCGCCCGCCGCGCCCGTCGAAGTCCGGCGCCGACAAGGCCGGGGCGGCCCGCCGCGCCGCCCACCAGGTCGTCGTCCGCTCGTTGCGCGACGGCGCCTACGCCGACCGCGCGCTGCACGGCGTCGCGGGCGACCTGGACCCGCGCGAGCGCGGCCAGGCCAAGCGCCTGGCGTTCGGGGCGATCCAGCGCCGCCTGACGCTCGACCACGTCATCGGCCAGCACGTCGACCGCGAGCTCGACGTGGAGGTCCGCGCCGCGCTGCACGTCGGCCTCTACGAGCTGCTGTTCTCCGACGGCGTCCCGGCCCGCGCCGCGGTCGCCTCGGCGGTCGAGCTGGCCAAGCCCAACATCGGCTTCAAGCTCGTCAACGCCGTGCTCCGCCGCGTCGCCGAGGCCTCCGGCGCCGAGGACGGCAACCGCACGAAGGGCCTGATCCCCGCGGACGACACGCCGGAGGGCGCGGCGATCCGCCACAGCCACCCGCTGTGGCTCGTCCGTCGCTGGTGGGACTGGCTCGGGCCGAACGCCACCCGCGCCCTGCTGGCCGCCGGCAACCAGCCCTCCGAGCTGATCCTGCGCGCCAACGGCCTGCGCGCCGGCCAGGCCGAGGCCGAGGGCCTGCTCATCCCCGGCGAGCCGTTCGACGAGGCGATCCCCGAGGCCCGCCGCGTCACCGGCCCGCTCGACGTCCTCGCCGACCCCGCGTGGCACGCCGGCGTCTACGTCGCGATGTCGTACAGCTCGCAGGTCGTCGGGCGCACCGTGGACCCGCAGCCGGGCGAGCGGATCCTCGACCTCTGCGCCGCGCCGGGTGGCAAGACGACCCACATGGCCGACCTGATGGGCGGCGAGGGCGAGATCGTCGCGCTCGAGAAGCACGGAGGACGCGCCCGCGCCCTGCGGCGCACCTGCGAGCGCGTGGGGGCGTCGATCGTCGACGTCCGCCACGCCGACGCGCTGGACGCAGGGCTGGAGCCCGGCTCGTTCGACCGCGTCCTGCTCGACGCCCCCTGCAGCGGCCTGGGCACGCTCGCCTCGCACCCCGACCTCCGCTGGCGCGTGCAGGAGGGCGACCTGCGGGAGCTCGAGAAGCTCCAGGCCCGCCTGCTGCAGGTCGCCCAGGACGCTGTCCGCGACGGCGGCCGCATCGTCTACAGCGTGTGCACGCTGAACCCCGGCGAGGAGCGTCTGGGGGAGGGCACCGTGCGTCGGCTGTACCCGCACCGGGACCACACCGACGGCTTCTACGTGGCCTCCGTCGGCGGCTGATCCGGGGGCCCGCACGGGCCCCTGCCCGGCGCGGCCGGGCGGGGCGGGGTCCGGGCCCGACGACTGCCATAGTGGCGGGCATGGAGGTCGACCTCGGGCTCAAGTGCCCCGGATGCAAGGAGCCCTGGCTCCGGCCCACGAACCTCCCGGGACGCTACCGCTGCGTGAACTGCCTGTCCCGGTACGAGCTGCGTTCGGTCTGCCCCAACTGCGGCGAGCACTCGACGATCGTGCGCATGTCGAAGACCGCGACGCTGGCCTGCAACCACTGCGGCAGCAGCATGTTGGTCCAAGTCTGAGGCAGCTACGCTGACGCGGTGACCGCCCCGGACCCCCGTCTCGCCCGCCTCAAGGGCATCGCGCCCTCGATCCTCGCCAGCGACTTCGGCCGCCTGCGCAGTCAGGTCGAGGAGTGCATCGACGCCGGCGTCACGGTCATCCACATCGACGTGATGGACGGCCACTTCGTCCCGCCGATCACCATGGGCCCGATCGTCGTCGACGCGCTGAAGGGCGTGGACGCCGTCCTCGACGTCCACCTGATGATCGAGCGTCCCGAGCGGCAGCTCGCCGACTTCGCGAAGGCCGGGGCGGACTGCCTCACCGTCCACGCCGAGGCCACGCCGCAGCTGCACTTCGCCCTCGGCCAGGCCCGCGAGCTCGGCGCGCTGGCGGGCCTCGCGGTCTGCCCCGGCACGGGCCTGGCGCCGCTGGAGGAGACGGCGGAGCTCGTCGACCTCGGCCTCTGCATGACCGTCAACCCCGGCTGGGGTGGGCAGAAGTTCATCCCGACCTCCTTCGGCAAGATCGAGCGGATGGCGCGCCTGCTGGGCCCCGACGCCGTGCTGCAGGTCGACGGCGGGGTGGACCTCGCCACGATCGGACGCTGCGCCGCCGCGGGCGCGACGAGCTTCGTCGCGGGATCGGCCGTCTTCGGCAAGCCCGACCCCGGCGAGGCCGTCCGCGAGCTGCAGGCCGCGGCCGCGGCGGCGACCGCCGCCTGACCGGAGCACCCGGCCCGCCGGGACCACCCGGGTCTCCGGGGTCCCGCCGCGAGGCCCACCACCACGGCGGAGGCCCGCATCAGCCGGGGATGTCCCCGGTCCGCCGGGGATGACCCCGGCCCGGGACGTCCTGCAGCCGCTGCTCTGCGTAAATGCTCACGTGAGCACTCCGATCGTGCAGGCCGACGCCCTGCGGAAGACCTACGGCCGCGGCGAGACCGTCGTCACGGCGCTCGACGGCGTCTCGGTCGACTTCGCCGCGGGCGAGCTCGCCGCGATCATGGGGCCGTCGGGCTCGGGCAAGTCCACGCTGATGCACTGCGTCGCCGGTCTGGACCGCCCCGACAGCGGCACGGTCACGATCGACGGCGTGGAGACCGGGTCCCTGGACGACAAGCGCCTGACGGAGCTGCGGCGCGACCGGATCGGCTTCGTCTTCCAGGCGTTCAACCTCCTGCCCGTCCTGACGGCGGAGGAGAACATCCTCCTGCCGCTCACCATCGCCGGCCGCAAGCCCGATCCGGAGTGGCTCGAGAGCCTGATCGCGACGGTGGGTCTCGGCGACCGCCGGGACCACCGGCCCAGCGAGCTCTCCGGCGGCCAGCAGCAGCGCGTCGCGGTCGCCCGCGCCCTGGCCAGCCGCCCGGCCGTGATCTTCGCCGACGAGCCGACGGGCAACCTCGACTCGCGGTCCTCCGAGGAGGTCCTCGAGCTCCTGCGCCGCTCCGTCGACGAGTTCGGCCAGACCGTCGTGATGGTCACCCACGACGCGCACTCCGCCTCCTACGCCGACCGGCTCGTGCTGCTCAAGGACGGCGCGATCGTGCACGACGGGCCCGCCGGCGGCTCCGACGCCGTGCACGAGCGCCTGCGGCAGATCACGGACCCCGAGGCGGACGCGGCCGGGACGGTCGCACGCGACCCCCGGACCTGATGCGCGTCCTGCTCCTGCGCTCCCTCCGCGAGCGCTTCCGCCGGACCGTCCTGACGTCCCTGGCCGTCGTCATCGGCGTCGCGCTGATCTCCGGCACGCTGATCTTCACGGACACGATCTCGCGCTCGTTCGACGAGATCGGCGAGGTCAGCTACCGCGGCGTCGCCGTCGCGGTCACGCCCGCCGTGCCGATCGGGACGCCCAGCAGCGAGGGCAGCGACGACGACCGCGGGCTGCCGAAGGACACCGTCGACCGCGTCGCCGGTGCCCCGGGCGTGCGGATCGCCGTCGGGCAGGTCTCGGGCCCCGCGATCATCTACCGCAAGGACGGGCGCACCCGCGTCGGTGGACAGGGGCCTCCGACCCAGCTGATCTCCGCGCTGCCGCCGGGCGTGGGCGGGGTCACCTACACCTCCGGGCGCGGTCCCACCGGCCCCGACGAGGTCGTGTTCGACACCGCCACCGCGGAGCGCGCGGGGGTGCGGGTCGGCGACACCGTCGTCGTGCAGGGCGAGGGCCCCCGGCGGCGCCTGCGGCTCGTCGGGACGGCGGGGCTCGGCGAGATCGGGTCGTTCGGCCCGCGGCCGACCGTCATCGCCACCCAGGCGACCGCGGCGGACCTCCTCGGCCGCGAGGACCGGCGCTACTGGAGCCAGGTCCTCGCGCTCAGCGCCGCCGGCACGCGCGACGAGCAGGTGGCCGCCGACGTCCGGCGGGTCGCCGGGGACGGTGCGACCGTCCGCACCGGCGAGGACCAGGGCGCCCGGCAGTCCAAGGAGATCAAGGACCGCATCTCGTTCCTGCCGACGATCCTGCTGGTGTTCGCCGGGATCGCGACGTTCGTCGGCGCGTTCCTGATCTTCAACACGTTCACGATCACGATGGCCCAGCGGCAGCGCGAGTTCGCGCTCCTGCGGGCGCTCGGTGCGGCCCGCGGCCAGGTGCGGGCGATGGTCGCCGCGGAGGCGTTCACGGTCGGCCTGCTCGGTGCCACGCTCGGCCTCGTCGCCGGGTTCGTCGTCGCCCCGGCGCTGCGGGCGCTGATCAAGGCCTTCGGGGTCGACCTGCCGGCGACGGCGACGGTGTTCTCGGGGCGGACGATCCTCGTCGGCTTCGTCGTCGGGATGGCCGTCACCGCCGCCGCGAGCCTGCTCCCGGCCCGGCGGGCGACCCGCGTGGCACCGGTCGAGGCGCTGCGCGACGCCGCCGCGCCTCCCGGCCGCGGGGCCGTGCCGCGCGGTCCGGTGATCGCCGGCGCGGTGATCGGCGTGGTCGGGGTCGTCGGCCTGGGCCTCTCGCTCGCGGGCACGGTGACGGACGACACCGGCACGGCGTTCGCCGGTGGCGGCGCGGGTCTGCTGTTCCTGGCCGCGACGCTGATCTCGCCGGTCCTCGTCGGCCCGATCGCCCGGCTGCTCGGCCGACCGCTGCAGCGGCTCTTCGGGCTGCCCGGTCGGCTGGCCCAGGACAACGCGGCCCGGCAGCCGGGCCGCACGGCGATCACCTCGAGCGCGCTGATGATCGGGCTGGCCCTCGTCGTCTTCGCGACGGTCTTCGCGGCGGGTCTCCGGGAGACGCTGCGCGGCGACATCGAGCGGGTCGTCGCCGCCCCGGTCGTCGTCCAGGCCTCGGGCGGGTCCTTCAGCGGCGTGCCGACCTCGGTCGTCGGCGCCGTCCGGCGGGCCCCGGGCGTGCAGTCCGCGGGCGGGGTCGGCTTCAGCCGCGTGGCGGTCGGTGGCCGACGCGCGAGCCTGACGATCTTCGACGCCGAGGCGCTGCGCACCGGGCTCGTCCGGCTGCAGCGCACCGACGGGGGAGGGCGCGCCGGTGACCCCGGGGTCGGCCGGGCGTACGTGACCGACACGGTCGCGGACTCGCTGGGCGCCCGGGCGGGCCGGACGCTGATCGCGCGCGGGACCAACGGCGAGGACCACCTGTTGCGCATCGTCGGCATCGTCCAGGGCAGCGCCTCCGCGGTCAGCGGCGTGGTCGTCAACGGCGAGACGGCGGCGGAGTTCGGGACGACCCAGCCGTTCTTCGTCGTCGCCGACGGCAGCCGCGAGGCCGTCCAGCGCGCGCTGTCGCGGGACTATCCCGCCACCGAGGCCCTGACCCGGGGCGACTGGATCACCGACCAGACGGGCCAGGTCAACCAGCTGCTGGGCCTCGTCTACGCCCTGCTCGGCCTCTCGGTCCTCGTCGCCCTGTTCGGCATCGTCAACACCCTGACCCTGTCGATCCAGGAGCGCATCCGCGAGCTGGGCCTCTTGCGCGCCGTCGGCGCCACCCGGGCCCAGGTCCGCCGGATGGTCCTGCTGGAGGCGGTGATCACCGCACTCCTGGGCGCCCTGCTCGGCGCGGGCCTCGGCTTCGTCCTCGCCGCCGCGGTGGGCGCGACCCTCGACGGCTTCGCCCTCTCCATCCCGATCGGCCAGATCGCCCTGCTGATCGTCCTCACCGGCGCCCTGGGCGTGGTGGCGGCGATCCGCCCGGCGCGACGGGCGGCCAAGGTCGAGGTGCTGGAGGCGATCGCGGGGGAGTAGGCCCGCGGCCGGCCGGCCGGCGCGTCGGGGAGCGGCCGCGGGGCGCCCGCGAGCAGTGGCGGACGGCCACGATGGTCGCCCCGGTCCGAACCACGTGCCGAGACGACGACGGACGGCCGCGACGGCGAGGTCCGCGTCGGCTCCGATCCGGGACTCGGAGGAGCTTCGGCGCCGAGACCCGGATCGTGGCCCGTGGCGCACCCCGATCCAGGTCTCGCGCGGAACAGTCCGTCGAGACCGGGATCGTGTCCGCTTCCGCGACCCGCCGGGCGGCCCGCCCCGACGCCCCGCCACCCCTCCGGGTCAGTCGGCGGCGCCGGCGACCGCCGGCCCGCCACCGACGATCGGCCGGGCGTAGACCCGCGAGAGCAGGCCGCAGAGGAGGAACGCACAGGCCGTGTAGCCGACCTCGGCGTTCGTCAGGGCGTCGTCGATCGGGCCGATCAGCATCCAGGCGACGAAGACCGCGCCGGCGATCAGCCAGGCGACAGCCGCCGGCCAGGCGTGACCGCGGGCCAGCGCCGCCTGGTTCAGGGTGCCCGCGGTCAGGTGGGCGCCCATGCCCACGGCGACCACCGCCAGGCCGAGGACCGGGGGCTCCTGGCCGTCGAAGAGGATCGGCATCACGACGCCGCCCAGGACGAGCAGGCCGACCACGACGAGCAGGGCGAAGGCGGCGATGTAGGTGATCGCCTTGCGGATCGCGGCCGCGATCTCGTCCGGGGCACCCGTGGCGACGAGGGCCGCGAAGTGGGGGAGGAGCGTCGTCTGGACCGCCTGGAACAGCTGCAGCGGCGCCCGGGTGACGAGCAGCGCCGAGAAGATCAGGCCGGCGGCGACCTTGTCCTCGGTCAGCAGCGTCCCGGCGTTGACGAGGGTCTGCTCGCCGAGCTGGATCATCGCGACGGCGACCGCGAACGACCCGCCGGCCCGCAGCCCCGCCTCGGACCCCGGCTTGGCGGCGACGCCCTCGGCGGCGGCCCGCTCGGTCTCGGCGCCCATCCGCTGCGTCGCCGCGCGGATCGCCCACGGCACGACGAGCAGCGACGCCAGCGGGGCGGCGAGGATGCCGGCGGCCACCGCGATCTGGCCGGAGGAGATGCCGATCAGGGCGGCGATCGGGAAGAGGATCCGCGCGACGGACTCGAACAGCACGAGCCCGCCGTAGAGCGCGAACCAGCCGTGGCCGGCGACGAAGCCGCGGGCGAAGTAGCTGGCGGCGTACGCCACGCCGGCGCCGACGAGCAGCCAGAACATGCCCGACGAGCCGATGTTGTCCTGCAGCGGACCGCGGGCGATCAGGGCCGCGACGACGAGGACGGCGGCGAAGCCTGCCTGGATCAGGAGCGGCTCCTTCAGCGACGGGTGCGCCTCGCCCCTCGCCCTGGCGGTCGCGATCGTCCGCGAGAGCAGCTGCTCCACCGGCCGGTAGAAGACCGACATCGCGGTGAAGAGGATCGCCCACATCGTGGCGACCTGCCCGTACTGCTCCTGGCCGCGGTCCGAGTCGCCGAGGGCGTGCGACGCGACGGAGAAGAACAGGAACGTCAGGAGGCCCGTGGAGGCGATCCCGATCGTCAGGAGGCGCGCGCCGCGGCCGGCGGCGCCGCGGTCATGGGTCGCCTCGGCGACGTCCTCGGCGAACGCCTCGTCGGCGACCGCACCCGACGGGTCGACGTTGGGATCCGCGGGCAGGGCGCCCGGGGCCGTGTGCTCGCAGGGCCGGTGGCCCTGATCGTCGGGCGTGCTCATGCGAGGAGCGCCGGCGCCGCGGCGCGGGGCGGGCCGGACGGGTGCCGCCGGGGGTCCCGTCCGCCCCGCAAGGGGATCAGTCGCCGACGCGGACGAGCAGCTGCGTCCACGGGAACGGCTGGCGGGTCTCGACGACCTCGCCGTGCTGGGCGAGCATCTTCTTGAACGACCGCGTGGACCAGTGGTTCAGGTGCCCCGGCGTGTTGCCCAGGTCCTTGATGTACGCGCCGCGCGCCATGTTCACCGCGCGCCAGATCGGCTCGCGGGGGACGGAGACCAGCAGGTACCGCTTGGCGACGCGGGCCATCTCGGCGACCGTGTGCTCCGGGTCCGGCACGTGCTCGAGGACCTCGATCGCCGAGGCGACGTCGAACTCGTCCTTCTCGAACGGCAGGTTCTCGGCGCGCATGATGCGGTAGTCGAGGTTCGGGGCCTGACGCTGCGCCCAGCCGGCCTGGATCGAGTCCTCCTCGAGATCGATCCCGACGACGCGCTTGTCGCCCAGGCGGGTGGCCCACTGGTGGACGAGGACGCCCTCGCCGCAGCCGACGTCGAGCAGCGACTGCGCGTCGGCCCGGACGAAGAGCTCCTCGAGCTGCCGCTCGAACCCGGCCTGCAGCCGCTTGGCGACGGGGTTCTGGGTGTTGTACTTGTCGTACGTGTTGCCGGTGATGATCCCCTCGTCGTTCGTCGTGACGACGACGGGGTTGCCGCCGGAGCCCGAGGGCTTGGCGGGACCGGTGGGCTGGCTGGGGGTGCTCATCGGGACGTCGTCTCCGCGTCGATCTCGTCGGTCACCGGCGGCGCGGCGTGCGCGCCGGTCGTGGGGTCCTGGCCGGTCGGGCGGGCGCCCGGCTCGTAGTGGCTCGGCGGGACGCCGAGCTGCAGCTCGATCCGTCGCACGCGCTCGAAGACGCGCTGCGTGAGGATCCGCTGGCCGTGCAGCAGGTCGCCCATGACCGCCAGGGCGGCGACCATCACGGCGGCGGTGAACAGCACGCCGCCGAAGATCAGCGACTGCACGTGGCCCGCGCCGTCGTCCTGCACCCAGGCCACGAAGAACCGCAGCCACGGGATGCACGCCAGCAGGAAGAGGATCCCCGCCAGGCTCATGAACACGCGCATCGGCTCGTACTGCGCGTAGATGCGGAAGATCGAGACGGTGTTCCGCCGCACGTACGACCACATGGACGGGAACAGCCGCGACTCGCGGAGCTTCTCGTTCGTGGAGACGGGCACGTGCTTCGTCGCGACCAGCAGCTTGCCGGCCTGGATCAGCGACTCGAGCGTGTAGGTGAAGCGCGAGACGACCGCCAGCTGGATCGCGGCCTCGCGGTTGTAGGCGCGGAAGCCGGACGTCGCGTCGGCGATGTCGGTCTCCGACGCGCGGCGCACGACGGCCGAGCCGAGCTTCTGCAGCCGCACCTTCAGCGGCGAGAAGTGCTCGATCTTGTGGACCTCGCGGTCGCCGACGACCATGTCGGCCTCGCCGGCGAGCACCGGCGCGACGAGCGCCGGGATGAACGACGCGTCGTACTGGTTGTCGGCGTCGGTGTTGACGATGACGTCGGCGCCGAGCTTCAGGCAGGCGTCGAGGCCGGCCTGGAAGCCCGCCGCGAGGCCCTTGTTGTTCGTGAGCTTGACGATGTGGTCGACGCCGTGGTCACGGGCGACGCGCAGCGTCTGGTCGACGGAGCCGTCGTCGATGACGAGCCACTCGACCTGATCGAAGCCGGCGACCGTCCGTGGGAGGTCCGCCAGCGTGGTCGGGAGCGTCTCTTCCTCGTTGAAACAGGGGATCTGGATGATCAGCTTCATGGGGCTCAGCGCGTCGTTGGACGGTCGGGTCGGTGCCGCGGGCGTGCGCTCTGGCGCAGGCCTGCGGCGGAGGGGAGGCGCCTTTCGACCTCGTGCTCCCTCCGCTCCCGCCGGCCGTCCGAGAAGGATGGCGCGGCGCGGGCACGCGCATCGGTCGATGCCGTGGAACCGCAGCAGTATTCCAGAGGCGGTGGCGGACCCGACGCCCGGTCCCCGCCGCGCCCGGCGCCACCGGGCCGCGCGGGACCCCTGGTCGCGCGTCGGCGGAGGTCCCGTAGACTCGCCGTCGCATCTTGGAAGGACCGGAAGACACGCACCGCAGCGGCCCGAGCTCCCGTCTGCCCTGGATCGCCTTCGGCCTGCTCTGCGCCGGGTTGCTGGCGTTGTTCGTGGTCTTCCCGACCTACCCGAACTACGACAGCTACTACGCGCTGCTGTGGGCCCGGGAGATCTGGGACGGGCAGAAGCCGGTCTTCGACGCGTTCCGCGCGCCGACCGAGCACCCGCTCGCGATCCTCTTCTCGATGGTCCTGACGCCGCTGGGCGAGGGGGCCGACCGCGTCGTCGTCTTCTGCGCCCTGGCGTCGGTCGCCGCGCTCGCCGCGGGCATGTACCAGCTGGCCACCGCGGCCTTCAACCGGTGGGTGGGACTCGTCGCGGGCGTGCTGCTCGTCGCCAACTGGGACCTGATCTTCCTCGCGGTCCGCGGCTACCTCGACGTCACCTACATGGCGCTCGTGATCTGGGCCGCCGTCCTCGAGACCCGGCGTCGCCGTCGTGGCTGGCCGGTCCTCGTCCTGCTGACCCTGGCGGGCACGCTGCGCCCGGAGGGCTGGGTCCTCTGCGGGCTCTACGGCCTGTGGATGGCGTGGGACGGCGCCCCGCTGCGCCCCGTGCGCGAGGGCCTGCGCAACGTCCTGACGCGCCGCGGGATCCTCTGGCTCGCGTTCGGCTGCGTCGCCACCGCGATCTGGCTGACCACCGACTTCGTCGTCACGGGCAACCCGCTCTTCTCGCAGACCTACACGTCGGGCCTCGCCGAGGAGCTCGGGCGCACGCGCGGGCCGCTCGAGATCCCGTTCGTCACGATCGCGTTCCTGAAGGGGATCGACGGGACGGCCCTGTTCTTCGCCGGGATCGTTGGCCTGCTGGTGACGCTGTGGATCGTCCCGCGCCGGGCGAGCATGCCGCTGGTCCTGCTCGTCGCCGGCATCGGGACGTTCTTCCTGCTCGGGTTCGGCGGGTTCTCGGTCATCGACCGCTACCTGCTGGTCCCCGCCGCGCTGCTCCTGATCTTCGCCGCCGTGCTCCTGGCGGGCTGGACCCTGATGCCGGCGGGGCGCGTCCGCACGTGGTGGTCGCGCCTGTCGCTGCTGGGCGGGGTCGGGGTCGTCGTGGTCGGGGCGATCAACCTGAACCCGAACTCGCTGGCCAACGACCTGACGTTCCGCGGCGACGCGCACCACGACCTCGTCGACGTCCTGGACCGGCCGGTCGTGCGCCGCGCGCTGCGCTGCGGTCCCCTGTGGACGCCCAACCACAAGCTCGTCCCGGACTCCCGGTGGATCCTCGACGCGGGCACCGGGGACGTCCTCGCGCGCTCGATGCTCAAGCCGGCGCTGTTCGACCGCGACGTGACGGGCTTCGACAGCCCCGACCGGCGCCTGGCCCGGCGCGAGGCCCCGAGCGCCGCGGGCCTGCGCCGGGCCGACGGCAAGCTGCGGTACACGACGACCACCGGCAAGGACGGGAAGCCGGTCGAGACGGTCGTCCCCGATCCCACGCCGCGGATCTCGCGGGGCGTCGTGCTGCTGCCGACCTCCCGCCTGGCGCTGATCCGCCAGGGCTACGTCTTCGTCGGCGACGACCGGGCGTTCGACTCGATCCCGCCGGTGGGCTTCCGGCGGATCGCCACGTCGGTCCACTACACCGTCTACGCGTCGTGCTGACCGCCGGGGCATGAGACTCCCGGCCCCGGACCGCCTGCGGTGGGGGATCGCCGTCGGCGTGCTCGTCCTCGGCGGGCTCGTGCTGCGCCTCTGGGGCGTGCGCTCCGGCCTGCCGTGGTCGTACAACGCGGACGAGAGCTCGCACTTCCTGCCCCAGGCCGTCGGCATGTTCCGCGGCGACCTGGACCCGCACTACTTCATCAACCCGCCGGGGTTCACCTACGCCACCCACATCGGGCTGCGGCTCCGGTTCGGCGGCGCCGACAGCGTCTGGTCCGCGTTCGCGCAGGACCCCGGGTCGGTCTTCGTCGTCGGCCGAGTCGTGTCGGCGCTGATCGGCGTCACCTCGGTCTGGCTCGTCTACCTCGCGGGCGCCCGGCTGCTGGACCGCCGCACGGGTCTGCTCGCCGCCGGCCTCCTGTCCGTCGCGTTCCTGCCCGTCTTCTACGGCCACCTCGCGCTCAACGACGCCCCGACGGTCGCCCCCGTCGCCCTCGGGCTGTGGGCCTCCGCCGGGGTGCTGCGCTACGGCCGCGACCGGGACTACCTCGTCGCCGGTCTCGCCGTCGGCCTGGCCGCGGCGATGAAGTACACCGGCGGCATCGTCCTCCTGCCCGTCCTGGTCGCCGCGGTGATCCAGGCCGCGCAGCCCGACGGCCGGGTCCCGGCGGTCCGCGGCACGATGCTGGCGTTCGTCGCGTTCGCGGTCGGCTTCGTCGCGGCCAACCCCTACGCGCTCCTGAACTTCGACGACTTCTGGTTCGGCATCGCGCACCAGAGCTCCGCCGCCGGCGGCGAGACGACGAGCAAGCTGGGCTCCACGCGCGGCGGCGGCATCGGCTTCTACGTCTGGACGCTGACGTGGGGCCTGGGGGTGGTCCCCGCGGTGGCGGCGGTCGGCGCGCTCCTGCCGCTGTGGCGGGACGAGCGCCGCGTCTGGCTGATGCTCGTCCCCACGGTCGTCCTCTTCCTGCTCTTCATGAGCATCCAGGGCCGCTTCTTCGCCCGCTGGCTGCTCCCGGTCTACCCCGCGATCGCGCTGCTGGCCGGCTACGCGGGCAGCCGGCTGGTCGAGCTGGCCGAGTTCCGTCGGCCCCGGTGGCGGCACGCGGCCCTGCTGGCGGTCGGCCTGCTGCTCTGCGGGCAGGGCCTCGCGTCGAGCCTGCACGTCTCGCGGACCCTCGCCCGCGAGGACACCCGCAACGAGACCCGCGACTGGCTCGTGGCCAACGTCAGGGAGGGCTCCAAGCTCGTCGTCGAGCCCGTGGTGCCCGCGGGCTGGCTGACCGATCCGGGCCGCACCGGGACGCTGCGCGACGACGGCGCCCGATGGGGCCGGTACTCCACGAGCCGCTCCCCGTTCGACCTGCAGACCGGCCGGCCGGTGCGCGGGGGCGTCCCCTTCTTCCTCGAGAACTACGTCCGCTCGCTGGATCCGAAGCTCATCGACGTCTACGAGGCCGGCCGCTACTGCTGGGTCGTCACCGGCTCGACGCAGCGCGGGCGGGCGGAGGCCGAGCCCGACGAGGTGCCCCGGGCGATCGAGTACTACGACCGGCTCGAGAAGGAGGCGGAGCTCGTCTTCACGGCCTCGCCGTACCGCAAGGGCGCGGACCCGGTGAAGTTCGACTTCGACTGGTCGTTCGACTACTACCCCCGGGCGTACGAGCGGCCCGGGGCGCTGATGAACGTCTACCACCTGACCGGCGGCAACTGCCGCGGCACCTGAGCCGCGGGCCGGCCGGGGCCCCGGCGCCCGCCGCACGGAGTCGTCCCGGCCCCGGCCGCTCCTCCCGGCGTCCACGCCGCGAGCCCAGGCGCGCAGGGGGCGGCGACCGCGCCGCTCTATCCTCCGGTGGCCGATGACGATGGATGCCCGAGACGTGGCCCTGCTGGAGCGGGCGGTGGAGCTCGCCGAGCGCGGGCGCCGGCACGTGAGCCCCAACCCCCTGGTGGGGGCGGTCGTCTCGCGCGACGGCCAGGTGCTCGGCGAGGGCTGGCACGCCGAGCTCGGCGGCCCGCACGCCGAGGTCCAGGCGATCGCCGCCTGCGGCGAGCAGGACCTCACCGGCGCGACGATCCACGTCTCGCTCGAGCCCTGCTGCCACCAGGGCCGCACGCCCCCCTGCACCGACGCGATCCTCGCGGCGGGCCTCGCCCGCGTCGTCGTCGCCTCGGACGACCCGTCGACGAAGGCGTCCGGTCGCGGCCTGGGGATCCTCCGGGACGAGGGCGTGCAGGTCGCCTCCGCCCCGGCCGACTCGCCGGTCGGGCTCCGCGCCCGCCGCCAGAACCAGCCGTTCCGCAAGCACGCCCGCACCGGTCTGCCCTGGGTGATGATGAAGACCGCCACGAGCCTCGACGGTCGCCTGGCGACCCACTCGGGCGACTCCCGCTGGATATCCTCCGGGCCGTCGCGCGACCTCGCCCACCAGTGGCGCGCCGAGGTCGACGCCGTCGTCGTCGGCATCGGCACCGCCCTGGCCGACGACCCCCAGCTGACCGCCCGCGTCCCCGGCGTCGCCCGCCAGCCCCGGCGGGTCGTGTTCGACTCCGAGGCGCGGCTGCCGCTCGACGGGCGCCTGGTCGCCTCGATCGACGAGGCCCCGGTCACGCTGATCACGAGCCGGGCCGCGTCGCGCTCCGCCACCGAGGCGCTGACCGCCTCGGGCGTCGAGGTCGTCGTCGTCTCGGGCCAGAACGAGCACTCCCGCGTGCGCTCGGCGCTGGCCGAGCTGGGGCAGCGCGACGTCACCTCGCTCATGCTCGAGGGCGGCTCGCACCTCGCGGGCGCCTTCTTCGACGCGGGGGAGATCGACGAGCTGCGGCTCTTCGTCGCCCCCCTGCTGCTCGGCGGCCGCCAGGCCCCGGGCCTGATCGGGGGCGAGGGCGTCGAGCGGATCGCCGACGCCGCGCGCCCCGTGGAGCTGACCCGGCAGGCGGTCGGCGACGACCTCCTGACCATCGCCCGTCTCAAGGAGTGGTGAGACCGTGTTCACCGGCATCGTGCAGGACCTCGGGACCGTCGTCGACGTCGACGAGCAGGAGGACGGGGTGCGCCTGCGGGTGTCCACGTCGCTGGCCGGCGACCTCCGGCCCGGCGACTCCATCGCCGTGAACGGCTGCTGCCTGACCGCCGTCGGCGAGTCGGCGGAGGTGCCGGGGGACGGGTCCGCGGGCACCGCCACCCTGAGCTTCGTCGCCGACGTGATGAACGAGTCGCTGCGCCGCACGAGCCTGTCGCGGGCCGCGCGGCCCGGCGGTCGCGTCAACCTCGAGCTCGCCATGGCGGCCGGCGACCGCTTCGGCGGGCACATCGTCCAGGGCCACGTCGACGCGACGGGCTCCGTCGCGCAGATCCGCCCCGACGGCTTCGCGCGCATCCTCCGGATCGCCCCGGAGGATCCGGCCCTCCTGCGCTACGTCGTCGAGAAGGGCTCGATCACGATCGACGGCGTGTCGCTGACGGTCTCCTCGATCGACGGGACGGCCCTCGAGGTCTCGCTGATCCCCGAGACCCTGGAGCGCACGACGCTCGGGGGCCTCGGCACCGGGGACCCGGTCAACCTCGAAGTCGACGTGCTGGCCAAGCACGTCGAGAAGCTGCTCTCCATGAAGGACCACTCGTGAGCGAGACCTCCGCCCGTTCCGTGGCGCACCCGTTCGACACCGTCGAGGCGGCGATCGAGGACATCCGCGCGGGCCGCATGGTCATCGTCTGCGACGACGAGGACCGCGAGAGCGAGGGCGACCTCGTCGTCGCCGCGCAGTTCGCCGACGCGCAGGCCGTGAACTTCATGGCGAAGGAGGCGCGCGGGCTGATCTGCCTGACGCTGACCCCCGAGCGGTGCGACGAGCTCGGCCTCGACCTGATGGCCGCCAAGAACGAGGCGCAGTTCGAGACCGCGTTCACCGTCTCGATCGAGGCGCGCGAGGGCGTGACCACCGGCATCAGCGCGCACGACCGCGCGCAGACGGTCGCCGTCGCGATCGATCCGCGCTCCGGTCCGCGCGACGTCGTCGTCCCCGGCCACGTCTTCCCGCTGAAGGCCAAGCGCGGCGGCGTGCTGGAGCGCACCGGTCACACCGAGGCGTCCGTCGACCTCGCCCGCCTCGCCGGCCTCCATCCCTCCGGCGTGATCTGCGAGATCATGAACGACGACGGCACGATGGCCCGCGTGCCCGACCTCGTCGGCTACGCCGAGAAGCACGGCCTGAAGATGATCACGGTCGCCGACCTGATCGCCTACCGCCGGCAGAACGACCGTCTGATCGAGCGGGTGGTCGACATCAACCTGCCGACCGCGTTCGGCACCTTCACCGCCGTCGGCTACCGCTCGCTCGTCGACGACAAGCACCACGTCGCGCTCGTCAAGGGCGACGTGGCGGGCAAGGACGACGTGCTGGTCCGCGTCCACTCCGAGTGCCTCACCGGCGACGTCTTCCACTCGTTGCGCTGCGACTGCGGCGAGCAGCTCGAGTCGGCGCTGATGACGATCGAGGAGAAGGGCGAGGGCGTCCTGCTCTACCTCGCCCAGGAGGGCCGCGGGATCGGCCTGCTGAACAAGCTGCGCGCCTACAAGCTGCAGGAGGAGGGCTACGACACCGTCGACGCCAACCTCAAGCTCGGCCTGCCCGCCGACCTGCGTGACTACGGCATCGGCGCGCAGATCCTCGTCGACCTGGGTCTGACCTCGATCCGGATCATGACGAACAACCCGAAGAAGATCCGCGGTCTCGAGGGCTACGGGCTCTCGGTCAGCCAGCAGGTGCCGATCGAGCACCGGGCCAACGAGCACAACTCGACGTACATGCACACCAAGCGCGACCGGATGGGCCACATCCTCAGCGGCGTGGTCGACGGCGAGCCGGTCGGGGAGCCCGTCCACCACCAGGGCCTCCCGCTCGACGAGGAGATGCTCCACGAGGAGCAGGCGCGCGACCACGCCGCCGACGGCACCGCGGACGCCCACGGGGCCGCGACGGGCACCGACGCGGGGTCGGCCCGATGACCGACGGCCGCTTCGCGATCGTCGCGGCGACGTTCTACCGCGACCTCGCCGACCGGCTGATCGCCGGCGCGCAGGCGTCCTTCGCGGAGGCCGCCGCCGCGGCCGGGCGACCGACCGACCCGGTCGACGTCTTCGAGGTCCCCGGCGCGTTCGAGCTGCCGCTCGCCGCCAAGTACCTCGCGGAGTCGGGCCGCTACGGCGGCATCGCCTGCCTGGGGGCCGTCATCAAGGGCGAGACGGACCACTACGACTTCGTCTGCTCCGAGGCCGCGGCCGGTCTGCAGGCGGTGCAGATCTCGACGGGGGTGCCCGCGACCTTCGGCGTGCTGACGGTCGACACGATGGACCAGGCGCTGGCCCGCTCCGGTGGCGACAAGCGCGACTCGGGCCGGCACGCCGCCGACGCGGTGCTGGCGCTCGTCGCGGTGCGGCGGGCCCTCTCGGGCTCCTGAGGGCCGGCGCCGGAGGGCGCCCGGGGCCCCGGGCGCGTCCGATCGTGGCCGTCGGGTGCGGCGCGTCGCCGCCCGTCCCTCAAGGCGACCCGGCGCGTCGCCGCTCGTCCCGTGCGGCGGCCCTGGCGCGTCGCCGCCCGTCCTCCTCGGCGACCCTGGCGCGTCGCCGCTCGCGGCCGTCGGGGACCCGTCGACCCCCACGGTCCCGCGCGCTACGCTGGATCGATGGACACCGAGTCCGTCGCGCTCCTCGCGATCTTCCTCCCACACGGCGTCGCCGCGGCCTTCTTCGCGTGGCGCCTGATGCCCAAGGACGCCCGCAGCGAGGTGCGCGGGTGGTTCAAGGGCGACGACGACGGCGGCTCGCTCAAGCCGTCGCCGGTGCGACCACGCCGTGACGGCGGTGGCGGCGAGCCGCCGCTGCCCACCGCGACGCCCGCCGCCTTCCGCATGCGTCAGCCCGGCCGTCTGGCCGACGCCTCCCCGCAGCCGGCCCGACGGCCGGCGCACCCGCCGGTCCCGGCGCCGGATCGCGTGCACGAACCCCGTCGCTGAGCGGGGTCGGGCACCGCTCGACGGACGGGGTCGGTCGCGCGCTACGCTCTCTCGTCTTATGGCGAAGGTTTGCATCTCTTGCGAAAAAGGCCCCGCGTTCGGGCAGAGCCGGAGCCACTCGATGCGCGCCACGAAGCGTCGGTTCGATCCGAACCTGCAGAAGGTGCGCATCGTGCTGAAGGGCGCCCCGCAGCGCGCCTACGTGTGCACGCGGTGCCTCAAGGCCGGCAAGGTCCAGAAGGCCGTCTAGCGACTCCCGGGGCCCCGAGCGTCGCCGGCCGTCGCCGCGACGCACCCGCCCGGGCACCACGCCGGGGCGGCCCCGGTCCCGATCCCGTCCCGCGGTCCCTCGTCACCCGTTGACCTCGGTCGATCCCAGCATCGTCCGCTTCCGCGACCTCGTCGCGGCGGCCACCGCGCACGTCGAGTCGCGCAAGCAGGAGATCAACGACCTCAACGTCTTCCCGGTCGCCGACGGCGACACGGGGGACAACATGGCCCTGACCCTGCGCTCGGTGGTCGAGGAGCTCGACGCCGTCCTCACGGAGGGGCTGACGCTCGACGCCGACGGCGGCCGCGAGGAGCTCGTCCGCCGGCTCGCCCGTGCGGCGCTGCTCGGTGCCCGTGGCAACAGCGGCGTCATCCTCTCGCAGCTCATCCGCGGGGCCGCCGAGGAGCTCGTCGCCCGTCCGGGCGAGCTGATCCGTCCGCCGCTCGTCGCGGCGGCGCTGGCCGGCGCCTCGCACCGCGGCTACGACTCGGTGCGCCAGCCCGTCGAGGGCACGATCCTCACCGTCGTCCGCGAGATGGCGGGCGCCGCGTCGCACGCCGTCGCCCAGCTCGATCCGGGCCAGCTCGGCGCCCCCGCCGGCGACGCGGAGCAGTCCTTCGCGCTGGCCATCGTCATCGGAGAGGCGATCGCCGCGGGCCTGCGCGCCCTCGACGAGGGCCCCGAGCTGCTGCCGGCGCTGAAGGACGCCGGCGTCGTCGACGCCGGCGGCTTCGGGCTGCTGGTGCTCTTCGCCGGGGTCATCCGCTTCCTCCGCGAGGGGCAGCCGGGCGGCGACTTCGACATCCGGCACTACGCCGCCGCGCGCCTGGAGGGCCTCAGCCACGCGTCGGAGACCTTCCGGTACTGCACGAACTTCGCCGTCACCGGCGCGGGGCTGGACGCCGGCCGGGTCCGCGACGACCTGGCGACCATGGGCGACTCGATCATCGTGGTCGTCGGTGACGAGCAGACGCTGAAGATCCACGTCCACACGGACGAGCCCGACCGCGCGATGGCGCTCTTCGACGGCACGGGCGAGGTCTCCCGCGTCGACGTCGCCGACATGGAGGCCCAGGTCGCCGCGCGGACCGGGCGCTCCGCCGCGGCCGCCGAGGCGCTGGTCGCCGCCGCGGCCGTCCGCGAGCACAGCCGCAGCGCGGTGCTGGCGGTCGTCTCGGGCGCCGGGCTCGTCCGCGCGTTCGCGCAGGAGGGCGCCGTCGTCGTCGACGGCGGCCTGACGATGAACCCGTCCACCGCGGACCTCCTCGAGGCGATCGAGGGTGCGCCCGCGGACGAGATCGTCCTGCTCCCCAACAACGGCAACGTCCTGATGGCCGCCGAACGGGCGGCCGAGCTCGCGTCGAAGCCCGTCGTCGTGGTCCCCACGCGGTCGCAGCAGGCCGGCCTGGCGTCGCTGGGCGCCGCGCTCGACGACGGCTCGGCGAGCGAGAGCGCCGCGTCGCTCACCGCCGAGCTCGACGAGCTGCTCACGGCCGGGGTCGCCCCGGCCGCCCGCGCCGACCCCGCGGGACGGTTCGACGTCGGTGACGCCCTGGGCTACGTCGGCGAGGACCTCGTCGCCTGGGGGACCCCGCAGGACGTGCTGCGCACCGTGCTGGCCCAGGCCTGCGAGGACGGCCGCGAGCTCGTCGTCCTGGCGGCCGGCGACGGTGCGCCGCTGGAGGACGACGTCGTCTCCGGGCTCGCCCCGGACGGCAGCGAGCCCGACGTCCTCACCGGCGGACAGCCCGCCTGGTGGTGGCTCGTCGCGACCGGGTGAGCCGGACCGACGCGACCCATCCGACCGGTCGGGGACGATCGGTCGACGTGCCCGGCCCCGACCCCCAGGTCCGCGGCTTCGCGAGCGGCGACCCGCTCGACGTCGCCGCCCTGCGTGCCGCCCCGGTGCGGCGGCCACGGCCCTCCCGCTGGGCCGCCCCGTCGGGCTTCGGCGGCAAGAAGGCGCTGAAGGCCGCGGCCGCGATCGGCATCGACACCGTGGGCGGGCTCCTGACCCACCTGCCGGTCGAGAGCGGGCGCGTCGGCACGATCTCCGGCGTCCCGGAGGGCGAACGGGTCACGCTGCTCGTCCAGGTCCAGCGGATCGCCAGCCGCCCCGTCGCCCGTCGCGGCATGCGCCCGCTGGTCGAGGCGCTCGTCACGGACGGCACCGGCGTGCTGCGCGTCGCGTTCTTCAACCAGCCGTGGCTCGTCGAGCGCTACCCGCCCGGCACCAAGCTCCTGCTCAGCGGCACGTCGAAGGGCCCCGGACGCTTCTCGGTCGCCGCCCACGCCCCGAGCAGCGACCCGCTGCCCGAGCCCGCGACACCCCTCAGCGCGGGCGTGCTGCCCGACGTGTCCGACGGGCCCGGCACGACGCTCGACACGGGGGAGGCCGACGGGCACGGCGATCCCGAGGGGGACGGCCCGACGATGGCGCGCTACCCCGCGACCGTCGGCCTGACGTCGATCGAGATCCTCGCCCGCGTCCGCGAGCTGCAGGACGAGCTCCACGAGGCGGTCGACCCGCTGCCCGGCCGCCTGCGGGCGCGTCACCGGCTGGCCGGCCGCGTCGACGCCCTGCACGCCGCACACCTCGGCGACCACGAGGGCGGACGCCGCCGCCTGGCGTTCGACGAGCTCCTGCTCGGGCAGCTCGAGTACCTGCGCCGCCGGCGGCGCCACGGCACGAGCCGGCCGGCCGTCGCCCTCGACGGACCGACCGGGCTGACCGACCGCTGGGTCGCCGAGGCCCTGCCGTTCGCGCTGACCGACGACCAGGTCAAGGCCGTCGACACGAACGCCCGTGGGCTCGCGGGGGAGACGCCCCTGCAGCGCCTGCTCATGGGCGAGGTCGGCTCCGGCAAGACCGTCGTCGCGCTCCACGCCATGCTGCGGGCGGTCGAGAGCGGACACCAGGCGGCGCTGATGGCGCCGACGGAGACGCTCGCCGACCAGCACTTCCGCACGCTGCAGAAGCTGCTGGGGGACGTCCTCGTCCCGGTCGAGCTGCTGACGGGCTCGACGCCGCAGTCCCGGCGCAAGATGCTCCTCGCGCGGCTGGCGTCGGGCGAGCTGCCGCTGCTCGTGGGCACCCACGCGCTGATCGAGGACCCGGTCGTCTTCCGGTCGCTCGCCGTGGCGGTCGTCGACGAGCAGCACCGGTTCGGCGTCAAGCAGCGCAGCCGCCTGGACCGCAAGGCCCCGGCCGGCACCGCCCCGCACGTCCTGCACATGACCGCCACGCCGATCCCGCGGACGATGGCGCTCCTGGCCTACGGCGACCTCGACGTCGTGGCGCTGCGGCAGCTGCCGGCGGGACGCAAGCCGATCACGACCCACGTCTGCGCGAGCGACCGCGAACGCGAGCGCGCGTACGCCCGGATCCGGGAGGAGGTCGCGAAGGGCCGTCAGGCGTTCGTCGTCTGCCCGCTCGTCGACACGTCCGAGGCGCTCGACGCCCGGTCCGCCGTCGCCGAGCACGAGCGCCTGTCGACCGGCGAGCTGAAGGAGCTGCGCGTCGAGCTGCTCCACGGCCAGATGCGCCCGGCCGAGAAGCAGGCCGTGATGGAGCGGTTCGCCGCCGGCACCGCCGACGTCCTCGTCGCCACCACCGTCATCGAGGTCGGCATCGACGTCCCCAACGCCACCGTGATGCTGATCGAGAACGCCGAGCGCTTCGGCATCTCCCAGCTGCACCAGCTGCGCGGCCGCGTCGGCCGGGGCGGCAACGCGTCGACCTGCCTGCTCTTCGGCCCCAAGAGCACCGCCCGCCTGCGCGCGCTGGCCACCCACACGGACGGCTTCGCCCTGTCCGAGGTCGACCTGCAGCTGCGCGGCGAGGGCGAGCTGCTCGGTACCCGCCAGTCCGGCATCGCCCGCTACCGGACCGCCCGGCTGCCCGACGACACCGACCTGCTGCTCCGCGCCCGCGACGTCGCCGAGGAGCTGCACGCCGCGGACCCCGACCTGGAGCACCCCGTCCACGTCGGTCTGCGCGACGCCGTCGAGGCCCGCGCCGCGGAGACCGCGGACGAGGAGGCGATCCCGGCATGAGGATCGTCGCCGGCCGCTTCCGCGGGCGCCGCGTCGCCGCGCCGCCCGGGCTCGACACGCGACCCACCTCCGACCGGGTGCGCGAGTCGCTGTTCTCGATCCTCGGCCCGCTGGAGGACGCCCTCGTCCTGGACCTCTTCGCCGGCACGGGGGCGCTCGGCCTCGAGGCCCTCTCGCGCGGTGCCGCGCACGCCACGTTCGTCGAGCGCGACCGCAAGGCGCTCGACGCCCTGGAGCGCAACGTCCGCGACTTCGGGCTCGGGCCCGACGCCGCGACCGTCGTGCGCGGCGACTACCGACGTCACCTCCGGGACGCAGCCGCGCGCGGCGAGGCATACGATCTCGTCGTGCTCGACCCGCCCTACAGCGACGCGCCCCGGCTCGCCCCGGTGCTCGACGCGGCGCTGCGGCCCCTGCTGCGCCCGGGCGCGCGGGTCGTGACGGAGTCCGCCCGCAGGCAGCCGCTCGCCCTCGACCTCGGCGAGGTCGACGAGCGGCGCTACGGGGACACCCTGATCCGCATCCACACACCATGAGCCCAGACACCGACCACCGCATCGCCGTCGTCCCGGGGAGCTACGACCCGGTCACCAACGGCCACCTCGACATCATCAAGCGGGCCGCCGGCCTGTTCGACGAGGTCGTGGTCGCCGTCGTGAACCAGTCCGTCCGCAAGAGCACGGCCATGTTCACGATCGACGAGCGGATCGGCTTCATCACCGAGGCGCTCGCCGAGGCCGGGGTGACCAACGTCCGCGTCGAGCCGTTCTACGAGCTCGTCGTCGCCTACGCCCGACGGATCGGCGCGCAGGCGATCGTCAAGGGCCTGCGCCAGATCTCGGACTTCGAGTACGAGATGGAGATGGGCCACCTCAACCGCCAGCAGGCGCCGGAGATCGAGTCGGTCTTCGTCATGGCCTCGCCGCGCTACGCGTTCCTGTCCTCGAGCTGGGTCAAGGAGCTCGCCCGCTTCGAGGGCCAGATCGACGAGCTCGTGCCCGCCCCGGTCGCCAAGCTGCTCGCCGAGCGCGTCGCCACGGCCGCCGCGGCCGACTGATCCCGGCCGCCTCCGGGCGGTCCGCCGCCCCGGTCGCCGGGGGGCGACGGCGTCCGCGGCCCGTCCCGGACCGGGCGGGTCCTGCACCTGTGCCGGCACCGCCGCGCGCCCCGCGGGTGGGCGCGATCTTGCAGCCGGAGACCCCCGCGTTGGAGAACTCTCGCCGATGCGGGAGGATATGAGGCGCGGTGGGTCAATCCCACCAATGTTCCGCCCCAACGCGGATCCATCGGGGAGAACCGGCAGGTCCGAAAGAAGGACTCTCCCCGACCACCGCGAACAGGAAATGTGCCATGGACGTTCTGGTCCTCATCGACAAACTCGACGACCTCGTGCACAACGCGAAGCAGGTCCCGCTGACGGACCAGGTTCGCGTTGACCGCGAGGAGATCTTCGACATCCTCGACCAGATGCGCGCGACGATCCCGGAAGAGATCAAGCAGGCGCGCTGGATCGTGAAGGAGCGTCAGGAGATGCTCGCCGAGGCCAAGCGCGAGGCCGAGCGGATCATCAAGGAGGGCAAGGAGCAGCAGGTCGAGCTCGTGTCCGAGACCGAGATCGTCAAGCTCTCCGAGCGCGAGGCCGACGACATCATCGACGAGGCCCGGGTGCGCGAGCGGGAGATCCGCCTCGGCGCCGAGGACTACGCCGACGAGATCCTCAACACGCTCGAGGTCAACCTCATGAAGTTCATCGCGGCCGTCCGCCGCGGGCGCGAGCGCCTGCAGGGCAAGGACGACGCCGAGCTCGAGGGCGCCGAGCGCTAGGAGGGGCGGCGGCCGTTCAGCGGCCCGCCCACCAGGTCTCGAGGTCGTCGACCTGGTGCGGCAGGGGACATGCTCCCCGCCGCGCCGCCGTCACCGCCGCTAGCGTCGCCGCCGGCGGATCGCCCGTCACCCGGGAGAGCGACGCCGCCGCGGTGACCACCGAGCGCTGCCATCCCGCCCGGCAATGCAGGTAGACCGTCGCGCCCCCGTCCAGCGCGTCGGCCACCAGGGCGCTGGACGCCTCGAGCGCCGCCGCCGGCAGGCGACCGAAGTCCTGGGACGGCACCCGCGACTCGACGATCCGCGCCGCGGCGTACGCCGCCTCGACCGCCCGCCGGTCCCCGGGCTCGTACTCCTCGTCCGCGACGAGGCAGACCACGCGCGAGACCCCCTGTCCGCGGAGCACCGCGACGTCGTCGACGTCCCGCGGGACCGCGCCGACGAGCAGCCCGTCCCGGACGAGGTCGCAGCCGTACACGTCGAACCAGGCGGACACCCAAAGGACGCTAGCCCACGCCCCGGCCCGCGGACCGTACTCCCGGTAGGATCGCGCCGATGACGCGCCTGGCCCCGCTCGAGAAGCTCCGGACCGGCGCGGTGGACGCCGCCTTCCTGGTGCGGCAGCTGACCGCCGCGGGCGTCGTCGGACCGATGCGTCCGCGGACCGTCGCCGAGGTCCTGAAGGGCCTGAAGGACTTCGGCCCGACGCCCGCCGCCGGCTACACGATGAACGCCGCCCGGCGCCCCGGCGCGACGGCGATCATCGACGACTTCGGCTCGCTGACCTTCGGCGAGGTCCACGAGCGCAGCAACGCCCTGGCGCGCGAGCTCCGGGCGATGGGCGTCCGCGAGGGCGACGCGCTGGCGATCATGTGCCGCAACCACCGCGGGTTCGTGGAGACGATCGTCGCGGCCAGCAAGCTGGGCGTCCACCAGCTGCTGCTCAACACGATGTTCAGCGGCCCGCAGCTGCGCGACGTCCTCGCCCGCGAGAAGCCGGTCGTCGCCGTCTACGACCAGGAGTTCCGCGAGCTGGTGGCCGGTCAGGGCGGCTGGGACGGCGACGGCGGCGGTCTGCGGCACGTGGTCTGGGCCGACCCCGAGCTCGACGCCCCCGGGCCCGACGTCGCCCAGGCCGAGGACCTCATCGCCCGCGGCGACCGCGGCCCGGTGGACCCTCCCGGCCAGATGGGCCGCATGGTGATCCTGACCTCCGGCACCACCGGGACGCCGAAGGGCGCGGCCCGCCAGCAGCCGAAGGGCCTCGGTCCGGCGGCCCAGATCCTGTCGCGGATGCCGCTGCGGTCCGAGGAGCGGACGATGCTCGCCGCCCCGATGTTCCACTCGTGGGGCTACCTGCACTTCACGATGGGCTTCGCCCTGGGCTCCACGCTCGTGATGCGCCGCAGGTTCACCCCCGAGGGCGTCCTCGAGGCGATCCAGGAGCACCGCTGCCAGGTCCTCCCGGTGGTCCCGGTGATGCTGCAGCGGATCCTCGAGCTGCCGGACGAGCGGCTCGCGGCGTACGACCTGTCGAGCCTGCGGGTCATCGCCCTCTCCGGGTCCGCGCTGCCCGGGGAGCTGGCGATCCGCGCGATGGACCGCCTGGGGGACGTCCTCTACAACCTCTACGGCTCGACCGAGGTCGGCTGGGCCACGATCGCGACGCCGCAGGACCTGCGGGCCGCGCCGGGCACCGCGGGCAAGGCGCCGCGGGGGACCGCCGTGCGGATCTACGACGAGCAGGAGCGCGAGCTCACCGCCCCGGGGGCGGTCGGCCGGATCTTCGTCGGCAACGACATGAAGTTCGACGGGTACACGGGCGGGGGCGGCAAGGACGTCATCGACGGCCTGCTCTCCTCGGGGGACGTCGGGCACTTCGACGCGGACGGCCGGCTGTTCGTCGACGGCCGCGACGACGACATGATCGTCTCGGGCGGCGAGAACGTCTTCCCGCGCGAGGTCGAGGACCTGATCGCCGACCTGCCCGAGGTCCGCGAGGTCACCGTCTTCGGGGTCCCCGACGAGCGCTGGGGCCAGGTCCTGCGGGCCGTCGTGGTGCTCGACGACGGTGCCGAGCTGCCCGCGGCACGGCTGAAGGACCACGTCCGGGAGAACCTCGCGGGGTTCAAGGTCCCCCGTGACGTGGAGTTCCTCGACGAGCTGCCGCGCAACGCCACCGGCAAGGTCCTCAAGCGGGAGCTGCGTCCGTCCTGACGGGCCGGCGAGGGCCGGGCGCGACGGTCCGGGCGAGTACCGTAGAGGCATGGAGCCCACCGACCTGATCGACCTCTCCGGTCTGCGGATGAGCCCCGGCGAGGGGCGCCGGCTCGACCTGACCGTCCTGCTCGACGCGGTCCGCCTCAGCGAGCAGGGCTACGCGCCGGACCCCGACCTGCAGGAGGTCCGCCTCGACATCTCGCGGATGCTCGGCGGCGGCTACGCGCTGCAGCTGCGGTTCGACACGACGATCGCCGGGCCGTGCATGCGCTGCCTGACGCCGACCCGCAGCGAGGTCGAGGTCGACGTGCGCGAGCTGGAGCAGAAGAAGCGCGACCCCGAGGAGCAGTTCGACTCCGACTACGTCAAGGGCGACGAGCTGGACCTGCACCGCTGGGCCAACGACTCCTTCGTCTTCTCGCTGCCGGTCCGGGTGCTCTGCCGCCCCGACTGCCTGGGCCTCTGCCCCGAGTGCGGCAAGGAGCTCAACGACGACCCCACGCACACCCACGCGAAGGGCCCGGACCCGCGCATGGCGGCGCTGTCGGGGATCCGCTTCGACGAGGACGGCAACCTCGTCCAGGGGCCGTAGCGCGCGCCGGACGACGCCCGGGGCCGCGAACCCGTATTCTCACCCGTCTTATGGCCGTACCGAAGCAGAAGCAGTCCCACGCCCGTACCGCCAAGCGCCGCGCGCAGCACAAGGCTGCGCGCCCCACGGTCAACGAGTGCCCGCAGTGCCACAGCGCACGCATCCCGCACCGCGTCTGCGGCACCTGCGGCTACTACGACGGCCGCGTCGTCGTCGCACCGAAGAGCTCGCTCGACTTCTAGGACCCCGGACGGCCTGACGGTCGTCGCGGTCCCGTAGGTTCATGACGGTCACCGTCGCGGTCGACACGACCGGTGCGGACCTCGGCCCGGCCGAGGTCGCGGAGGGCGCCAAGCTCGCCGCCGCCCGCGCCGACGTGCGCATCGTCCTGTTCGGTCCGGAGGCCGAGCTTCGCGCCGTCGTCGACGGCGTCCCCGGCGTCGAGGTCGTCGACGCGCCGCTGTCGATCGCCAAGGCGCCCGACCCGGCGCTCGCGGTCCGGCAGCACCCCGAGGCGTCGATCGTCCGCGCCATCCGCTCCGTCTCGGCCGGCGACGCCGACACGTTCGTCGTGGCCGGTGCGACGGGGCCCGCCCTCGCCGCCGGCCTGATGCACGTCCGCCGGGCCAAGGGCATCCACCGGCCGGCGCTGGCGCTGCCCCTACCGACCCTCGGCGACCCCGTCACCCTCGTGGACGTCGGCGCCAACGTCGAGGCGCGGCCCGACCACCTGGTGCAGTTCGGCTTCATGGGCGCCGCCCTGGCCCGCACCGTGCTCGGCGTCCCGCGGCCCCGCGTGGCGCTGCTCTCCAACGGCGAGGAGCCGACGAAGGGGACCTCGGACGTCGTCGAGGTCCACCGCCTGCTCGGCGAGCGCCTCGCCGACCACCCGCACATCGAGTGGGTCGGCAACGTCGAGGGCAACGACGTCGCCTCGGGCGCGGCCGACGTCGTCGTCACCGACGGCTTCACCGGCAACGTCACGCTGAAGGTGATGGAGGGCGTCTCGCAGGCCGTCGTCACCGGCGTGCGGCAGGCGGCCACGTCCAACCCGGTGGCGATGCTCGGCGGGCTGCTGCTCAAGCCGTCGCTGAACCGCTTCAAGGCGTCGATCGATCCCGAGGCCTCCGGCGGCGCCTACCTGCTGGGGCTGAAGTCGCTGGGCGTCGTGCCCCACGGGCGCTTCAGCCGCGAGGGCTTCGCCCGCGCGATCGTGCTCGCCGCCCAGGGGCACGACGGTCGCGTCACCGACCTGATCCACGCGGACCTCGAGGCCGTCGGCGCGCTGCGGCGCCCGCCGGCGTCCGCCGTGGCCGCAGGGGACCGCGACCGCCCCAGCGAGTAGCGTTCCGGGGCCATGACCCGCGACGAGGTACTCGACATCGTGCGCCGCCACCTGGCGGAGGAGCTCGAGGTGGATCCGGACGGCATCACCGAGGCCACGCGACTGCGTGAGGACCTCGAGGCCGACTCCCTGGACCTCTTCACCCTCGTGCAGGAGCTCGACGACTCCCACGGCGTCACGCTCCCGGACGACGAGGCGGCGAAGATCACCACCGTCGGCGAGGCCGCCGACGCGGTCCTGCGCCACCTGCCGGCCGGCGCGTAGGGACCCGGTGCCGGAGGACGTCGCCACGCGGCCGCTGCGCGAGCTACTCGACGGGCTGCCCGAGTCCGCGAGACGCCCCGTGCTGAGCCACTCCTCGTGGACGTCACGCCGGTCGGACTCCTACGAGCGCCTGGCCTTCCTCGGCGACAGCGTGCTCGAGCTCGCGGTCTCCACCCACCTCTTCCGGTCGCTCGAGGCGGAGCGCTTCGGCGCGGGCCGGCTGACCGAGGTCCGTGCCGGGACCGTCTCGGCGGCCCCGTGCCGCCGGGTCGCCGAGCGCCTCGAGGTGCCGCGGCGCATGGCCGAGGTCGCGCCGGACAACCTGCGCCGGCGCGTCGCGGACCTCACCCGCACCGAGCGGGTCCTGGCGTCGGTCTGCGAGGCGATCATCGGCGCCTGCTACCTCGAGTACGGCTACGCGCGGACCGCCGAGGCCGTCGTCGCCGCCTTCGCGCCCGAGCTCGAGGGCGCGCTGGACCATCCCGCGGACCACAAGAGCCGGCTGCAGGAGCGGCTGATGGCCCGCGGGCAGACCGTCCAGTACCGCGTGACGGACGAGATTGGCTCGCCGCACGACCGCACGTTCGTCGTCGACGCGGTCGTCGAGGACGCGGTCGTCGGCTCGGGCCGGGGCCGGTCGAAGAAGCTGGCGGAGCAGGAGGCCGCGCGCGAGGCGCTCGGCACCGTCGAGCCCTGAGGCCCGTGCTGCGTCCCCGACCACACCGCGACCGGCGCTGAGATGCACCTGAAGTCGGTCACGCTGAAGGGCTTCAAGTCCTTCCCCGACCGCACGCGCCTGGAGTTCGACCCCGGCGTGTCGGTCGTCGTCGGCCCCAACGGCTCCGGCAAGAGCAACGTCACCGACGCGATCCTGTGGGCGCTGGGCGAGCAGCGCCCCCTCGCGATCCGCGGCCAGTCGATGCAGGACGTCATCTTCGGTGGCGGCCGCGGGGTGCAGGCCCGCGACGCGGCCGAGGTCGAGCTCGTCCTGGACAACAGCGACGGCACCGTCGACCTGCCCGTCGCCGAGATCTCCGTGATCCGGCGCCTCGACCGCTCGGGCGACGGCGGCTACCGGCTCAACGGCGCGAAGTGCCGGCTGACCGACGTCCAGGAGGTCCTCTCCGACACGGGCCTGGGCAAGGAGGCCCACTCGGTCATCTCGCAGGGGCGCGTCGAGGGGATCGTCACCTCCAAGCCGAAGGACCGGCGGCTCCTGATCGAGGAGGCCGCGGGTCTGGGCAAGCACCGCAAGCGCCGCCGTCGGGCGCAGCTCAAGCTCGAGCGGACCCGCCAGAACCTCGACCAGGCGCTGCTCGTCGAGCAGGAGGCCCGCAAGCAGCTCGGCCCGCTCAAGCGCCAGGCGGAGGCGGCGGAGCTGCACGAGCGCCTCGAGCGCCAGACGGTCGAGGCGCGATGGGAGCTCGTCCGCGACGGCCTGCGCGCCCGCCGGGTCCAGCTGCAGGCCGCGCAGATCGAGACGACCGCCGCCAGGGCCGAGCGCGACGAGCTCCAGGGTCGCCTGGACGCCGTGGTCGCCGAGCGCCGCGAGGCCGAGGAGGCGCTGCAGCAGCAGGCCCAGCGCCGCGACCGCCTGGCGTCGCGCGCCCGGCGCGTGCAGTCCTCGGCCGACCGGATCGAGGGGCGCGTCGAGCGGGTCGCCGACCGCCGCCAGGCGCTGCAGGAGCGGATCGATCGCCGCCGCGAGGCCCTCGCCGAGCTCGCCGCCGCGGCGGCGGCCGACAGGCCGGACGAGGTGGGCGCGTCGCGGATCGCGGCCCTGGAGGCCGAGCTGCAGGAGCTCGACCGCCGGCGCCAGGACACGCTCGAGCGCGAGGTCGCCGTCCTCCAGGAGGCCCGCGCCGCCGCCGAGGTCGCCCTGACCGCCGCCCAGGAGGCCGCCGCCGAGGTCCGCGACCGGGGCCGCGAGGTCGAGGAGCGCGCCGAGGTCGTCCGGGGCCGCCGCCGGGCGCTCGAGCAGGCCGTCGAGCAGGCGCGCCGCGACGCCGCCGCGATCGGCTCGCAGCTCGCCGCCGCGAACCAGTTCCTCCGCGGGGCGGGCGGCGTGGGCGGCGGGCGCCGC
>NZ_JAURWA010000144.1 GCF_030655195.1 Patulibacter sp.
GCCGCGGCGGCCGCCGCGCTAGGCCGTGCCGCGACGACGGCCGCCGCGACGTCCTCGGGCACGTGCGGCCCGATCCTCCGCGGCGTCGCACCGTCGGCGTCGGAGCTGCTCGCGCGCCGGGCCGCGGTGGTCGCCGCACCGGGCGACCTCGGCGCCGCCGTCCGCTACCGCGACGCGGTGGACGGCCGGCTGTCGAACGCGCTCCGGCGCGCCCTGATGGTCTGCGCACCGGGCGAGGGCACCCCCGGCGAGGGCCTGCGAGCGCCGCCGATCGCCCCGGGCGTCGCCTGACCGCGCCGCCGGCCCGCCGAGTCCTCCGCGAGTGCCCCGGGCCGCGCCGCAGTCCGACGCGGTCTGCCCCGAGACGCTCGGGGCGGGGCCCGCGTGCTCTCCTCTAGAGGCCGAGGATCTCGCGCGTGATGCGGGTGACCTCGCCGCCGTCCGCGCGGCCCTTGGTCTCCTTCATCACGGCGCCGACGATCGCGCCGATCGGCTTCATGTTGCCGGTCCGCAGCTTCTCGACGACGTCGGGGTTGGCGTCCAGCGCGGCCTGCACCACCGGGCGCAGCTCGTCCGCGCCGCCGACGGCCGCCAGACCCTTCGCCTCGACGACGTCCTGCGGGCGGCCGCCCTCGGCGACGAGCACGTCGAGGACCTGCTCGCCGGCCTTGCGGTTGATCTTCTTGTCGACGACGAGGGCGACGAGCTCGGCCAGCGCGGCCGGGCTGACCTTGGACTGGGCGGGATCGGTGTCGGTCTCGCCCGCCTCGTCGTCCTTGCGCTGCGCCTCCAGGCGCCGCACCAGGTCGTTGCCGATCCAGTTGGCGACCTGCTGCTTGTCGGCGGAGGCCCCGCCGGCGCCGAGCGTCTCCTCGAAGTAGTCACCGAGCGCGCGGCGGAAGGCGAGGAGGCGAGCGGACTCCTCGTGCAGGCCCAGCTCGGTGCGGAAGCGCTCCGCGCGCTCCAGCGGCAGCTCCGGCACGGCGGCCAGCGCGGACTGCAGGAGCTCGTCCGGGACCGCGACGGGCGGCATGTCGGGCTCGGGGAAGTAGCGGTAGTCGTGCGAGCCCTCCTTGGACCGCAGCGACGTGATCGAGCCGGTGCGCGGGTCGAAGTGCAGCGTCTCCTGCTGGACCCGCTCGCCGGCCTCCACCAGCGCGGTCTGGCGGGCGACCTCGGCGTTGATGCCCTGCTCGATGAACCGGAACGAGTTCATGTTCTTCAGCTCGGTCTTGGTGCCGAGCTCGGTGTCGCCGACGGGGCGGATGGAGATGTTGGCGTCGCAGCGCAGCGACCCCTCCTCCATGTTCACGTCGGAGACCCCGAGCTGGCGGAGCGTCTCTCGCAGCAGCCGCAGCCAGCTCGAGGCCTGCTCGGCGGAGCGGATCTCCGGCAGCGTGACGATCTCGGCCAGCGGCGTCCCGCCGCGGTTGTAGTCCACGACGGAGCTCGTCGACCCGCCGATGCGGCCGGAGGCACCGGCGTGCGTGAGCTTGGCCGCGTCCTCCTCGACGTGGACCCGCTCGAGCCCGACGTCGCCCAGCCGACCGCCCGCGACCAGCGGTTCGTCGAACTGGCTGATCTGGTACCCCTTCGGCAGGTCGGGATAGAAGTAGGACTTGCGGTGGAAGACCAGGCGCTCGGCCAGCACCCCGCCGAACGCGGCGCCGATCATCAGGCCCAGGCGGATCGCCTCGGCGTTGACCACCGGCAGCGTCCCGGGCATGCCCAGGCAGACCGGGCAGGTGTGGGTGTTCGGCGGGTCGCCGAAGACGAGCTCGCAGCCGCAGAACATCTTCGTGCGGGTGGCGAGCTGGACGTGGATCTCCAGGCCGATGACGGTCTCGTAGGCGGTCATGCGGCGTCCTTCCCGGTCGAGGCCGACGCCGAGGGCGCGGGTCGGGAGGCGGGCGGGGCGGGCATCCACGCCGCCGTGACGTCGAAGCCGAGGGTCTGCTCCAGCGCGTGCGCCGCGTCGAGGATCCGCTGCTCGGAGAACGCCGCACCCGACAGCTGCAGCCCGACGGGCAGTCCCTCGGAGAGGCCGCAGGGGATCGAGATCGCCGGCACGCCCGCCAGCGACTGCGGCAGGGTCGTGACGTCGGCCTGGTACATCGCGACCGGGTCGTCCGTGCGCTCGCCGAGGCCCCACGCGACGGTCGGGCTCGTCGGCGTGGCGAGCAGGTCGACCTGCTCGTGCACCGCGCGGAAGTCCTCGACGATCTTCGTGCGGACCTGCTGCGCGCGGCGGTAGTACGCGTCGTAGAAGCCGCTGGACAGCGCGTAGGTGCCGAGCATGATGCGACGCTTGACCTCGGCGCCGAAGCCGTCGTGACGGGTCTTCGTGTACAGCTCGACGAGGCCGCCGTCGCCGATGTCGGCGCGGTTGCCGTAGCGGACGCCGTCGAAGCGGGCCAGGTTGGAGGACGCCTCGGCCGGCGCGAGCAGGTAGTACGCCGCCAGGGCGTGGCGGGCGTGGGGCAGCTCCACCTCGACGACCGTCGCGCCGAGCCCCTCGGCGGTCCTCAGGGCGGCGTCGAAGGCCGCCCGGACGCCGGGCTCGACGCCCTCGCCCAGCAGGGCGGTCGGCACGCCGATGCGCACGCCGTCGAGCCGCTCGGCACTGGGGACCTCGATCCCCGCGGCCTGCCCGGCCCAGCCGATCGACGTCATGTCGTTGCGGTCCGCCGGGCCGGTCATGGCGCGGAACAGGACCGCGGCGTCCGCGACGGTGCGGGTGATCGGACCGGCCTGGTCCAGCGACGAGGCGAAGGCGATCATCCCGTAGCGGGAGACGGTGCCGTAGGTGGGCTTGAGCCCGACCACGCCGCAGAGGGCGGCGGGCTGACGGACGGAGCCGCCGGTGTCGGTGCCGATGGCGGCGGGCGCCAGGCCGGCGGCCACCGCGGCGGCGGAGCCACCGGACGAGCCGCCCGGGACCTTCGTGCGGTCCCACGGGTTCAGGACCGGGCCGAACGCGGAGTTCTCGTTCGACGAGCCCATCGCGAACTCGTCCTGGTTGGTCTTGCCGAGGATCGTCGCGCCCTCGTGCTGCAGGCGGTCGATCGCGGTGGCGGTGTAGGGCGGGCGGTACCCGCGCAGCAGCTCCGACGCCGACGCGGTCGGGACGCCGGTGACGCAGAAGAGGTCCTTGACCGCCAGCGGGACGCCGGCGAGCGGCCGGTCGGTGCCGGGCGCCCGGTCGCGGTCGCCGAGGCCCGCCCGCAGGTCGTCGGCCAGCCAGGTGAAGCTGTTGGTGTCGTCCGCGGCCGCGCGGTCGCGGTACGCCGTGAAGAGCTCGTCCTGCGAGAGGTCGCCGCGGCGCAGGGCCGAGGCGGCGTCGATGACGGAGAGGGAGATCGGGTCGGTCATGTCAGGCCTGGGGGCTCGGGACGCGGAAGCCGTCGTCGGAGGCGTCGGGCGCCTGGTCGAGCGCCACCTCGCGCGGGAGGGACCGGGTCGGCTCGTCGGCGCGCAGCGGGCTGCGGTCCTCGAGGACGCCGGTGGTCGGCTCGACGCCGTCGAGGTCGAGCTCGCCGATGGTCTCGAGGTGGCCGAGGACGGCGGAGAGCTCCCGCGCCATCGGCTCGATCTCGTCGTCGTGCAACTCCAACCGGGAGAGCGTGGCGACGTGGAGGACGGTGTCGCGGTCGATCATGCGCGTCCGATCCTAGAGACGGGCGCGACCGGTCGGCCCGTCGGGTGCGCCGGGACGGCTCACCGCGGGGCCGGAGGCCGCCGCGACCGGCGGGCCGTCGGCCGCGCCCGGTCGCTCAGACCGTCGCGGGCGGCTCGGACCGCAGCTCCGGCACGGGGCTGACCGCCACCGCGGGCTGGGCGGTGCTCTCGGCCGCGCGGGTGCGGTCGTCGGCCATCGCCAGCCACGCGCCGGCGAGGCCGACCAGCAGCGCGACGAGACCGAGCCAGCCGCCGGCGGCCAGCGCCGTGTTCCCGAACACGTCGTCCTCGGTGCCGACGATGAAGGTGACCGACGCCATGAGGTCCAGGCCGTCGGGGCGGAAGACCAGTGCGCGCAGGAGCGTCAGGAAGAGCACCAGGGCGGTCAGCGGGACGGCCAGCACGATCGTGACCATCGCCCCGTAGGACGGGCGTCCGGCGCCCGAGCGCACGGCCTGGACGAGGACGGCGCCCCAGGAGAGGGCGACGAGGACGAGCAGCTCGATCCAGGGGTGGCCGAGGGTCGACCAACCCGAGCCGGCACCGACGCGGACGTCGTCGCCCGACCCCGCGGACGGGACCAGGACGTCGAACCAGCGGACCGAGAGCGCGACGAGCAGGAGGACCAGGGCGATCAGGACCAGCTGCTCGCCCCGGCGGATGCGACCGAGGATCATGCGGCGCCCCCGGCCTGGATGCGGGCGGCCTGCAGCGTGTTGGCCAGCAGCTCGGCGATGGTCGTCGGCCCGACGCCGCCCGGCACCGGCGTGACGGCGGCGGCACGCTGCACGGCCTCCTCGAAGTGGACGTCGCCGACGAGGGCGGAGGAGCCGTCCGTCGGGGCGGGGTCGCGGCGGTTGATGCCGACGTCGATGACGACGGCACCGTCCTTGATCCACTCCGCGCGGACCATCTCGGGGCGACCGACGGCGGCGACGAGGACGTCGGCCTCCGCGCAGACCCCGGCGAGGTCGGTGGTGCGCGAGTGCGCGATCGTCACCGTGGCGTTCGCCTGCAGGAGCAGCTGGGCCATGGGCTTGCCGAACAGGTTGGAGCGGCCGATGACGACGGCGCGCGCGCCCGACAGCTCGGTGCCGGCGTGCGCGAGCAGCCGCATGACGCCGGACGGGGTGCAGGGCCGCAGGCCGGGCAGCCCCAGTGCCAGGCGGCCGGCGGAGGCGACGGTCAGCCCGTCGACGTCCTTCTCCGGGGCGATGAGGTTCGTCAGCTCGACGCCGTCGAGGTGCCCCGGCACGGGCAGCTGGCAGAGGATGCCCGAGACCTCGGGGTCGGCGTTGAGGCGCTCGATCAGCGCGACGACCTCCTCACGCGGGGCGTCCGCGGCGAGGCGGTGGTCGAAGCCGCGGATCCCGACCTCCGTGCACGCGCGTTGCTTGCCGCCGACGTAGACGGCGCTGGCGGCGTCCTCACCGACGAGGATCGTCGCGAGACCCGGGGGCCGACCGTGCTCGGCGACGAAGGTCTCGACCTCGCCGGCGACCTCCGCGCGCAGCTGCGCCGCGACCTGCTTGCCGTCGATGACCGTGGCGCTCACGTCGAGCAGGCTAGCCGGTGGCCCCTGCGGGTGCCCCGAGCCGCGCCGCGGTCCGACGCGGTCCGGCCCGCGTCGCTCGGGGCGGGGCCCGCTCCTCCTCCTAGAGGGCCTCGAGGCGGGCGAAGCCCGCGATCAGGCGCTTCTCCCCCGCCTCGTCGAACCGCACGACGACCACGTCGCCGTCCATCCGGACGATCTCGCCCGCGTCGAACTTGACGTGCCGGACCCGCTGGCCCGGCTCCCAGGTCGGGGTCGGCTCGGCGTCGGCCTTGCTCGAGACGAGGTCGCTGCCGCGCTTGAGACCGAGCGCGGAGAGGTCGCGCGGCGGACCGCCCGGCCGCGACGGGCCGCCGCCTCGGCCGATCCGCCCGATCTGGCTGAAGTCCCGACGGCCGCGCTCCGAGCCCCCGAACGACGGCTGGCCGGTCATCGCCTCGGGCGAGGCGTCGTCGAGCGCGTCGTGGGGCAGCTCGCGGAGGAAGCGGCTGGGGACCTGCGACTGCGGCGGGCCGTACATCGCCCGGCGCCGCGCCCAGGTGATCGACAGGTGCCGCCGGGCCCGGGTGATGCCGACGTACGCCAGGCGCCGCTCCTCCTCGAGCTCGCCGGAGTCGATGGCCCGCGAGTGCGGGAAGATCCCGTCCTCCAGGCCGACGAGGAAGACCGCGTCGTACTCCAGGCCCTTCGCGTTGTGCAGCGTCATCAGGGTGACCTGCCCGTCCGGCCCGTCCGCCTTGGAATCGGCGTCCGACAGCAGCGCCGTCTGCTGGAGGAAGCGGTCCAGGGCGTGGAACGCGTCGTCCTCCGGGGTGGACTCGGCGCTGTCGAACTCCTCGGCGTAGGCGTGCAGCTGGTCGAGGTTCTCCAGGCGCCCCTCGTCCTGCGGGTCCTCGGACGCCTCGAGCTCGGCGCGGTACCCGGTGATCCGCAGGACGTCCTCGACGAGGTCGGCGATGGACAGGTCGTCGCCGCTCGGCGCGTCGACCTCGTCGGGCCCGCCGAACAGCCGCTCGCGGAGCTCCTCGATCTGGCCGGCGAAGACGCCGACCGCCCGCACCGCGGCGGTCTTCAGGCCTGCCGCGGCAGGGTCGGCGATGACCTCGAGCGGCGTGACTCCGGTCGACGCCGCGTGGCTGAGCATGCGCCCGACGGACGTGTCCCCGATGCCGCGCCGGGGCCGGTTGACGACGCGCGCGAACGCGACGGTGTTGGCGGGGTTGTGCAGCCACGCGAGGTACGACAGCGCGTCCTTGACCTCGGCGCGGTCGAAGAACCGGACGCCGCCGATCACCTGGTAGTCGAGCTCGGCCTGCGTCAGCGACGTCTCGATCGCGCGGGACAGCGCGTTGGTCCGGTAGAGGACGGCCATGTCGCCCAGCGCGACCCCCTCCCCCGCCAGCCGCTCGACCTCGGACACGACCCAGCGCGCCTCGGCGTGGTCGTCCTGCAGCGCGCGGACGCGAACCTCGTCGCCGGTGCCCTCGTCCGTGAAGAGGTGCTTCTCGCGCTGGTTGCTGTTGTGCTCGATCAGCCCGTTGGCGGCGTCGAGGATGTGCTGCGTCGAGCGGTAGTTCTGCTCGAGCTTGATGACCTCGGCGTCGGGGAAGTCGTCCTCGAAGTCGAGGATGTTGCGGATGTCGGCCGAGCGGAAGCCGTAGATCGACTGCGCGTCGTCGCCGACGACCATGAGGTTGCGGTGGCCGGGCTCCTCGCCGGCCAGCGGCGCGGTCAGGGCGTCCGTGTCCTCGCCGGCGCCGAGCGCGTCCCGTCCGGCGCCTCCGCCCGACGGCCCCGCCTGGTGCATCGGGTCGTCCATGCAGAGCAGCTGCAGGAAGCGGTACTGCGCCGGGTTGGTGTCCTGGTACTCGTCGACGAGCACGTGCTTGAACGCACGCCGGTACCGCTCGCGGACGTCGGGGTAGCGCTCGAACAGGTCGACCGTCCGGGCCATGAGGTCGTCGAAGTCCATCGCGTTGTTGGCGACGAGCTGCTTCTGGTACGCCGCGTAGGCGTCGGCGACCGTGCGGTCGTAGTGCCCCGCGGCCAGGTCCTGGGCCTGCTGCACGCTGCGCAGCCGGTTCTTGTGGTCCGAGATCTGGTTGCGGACCGCGTTGGGCGTGAAGCGCTTCGTGTCCGCGCCCTCGGCCTCGAGGCAGCGCTTGACCAGCCGCTTGGAGTCGTCGGAGTCGTAGATCGTGAACGTGCGGCTGTAGCCGAGCTTCTCGGCCTCCACCCGCAGGATCCGTGCGCAGGCGGAGTGGAACGTCGCGACCCACAGCCCGCGGGTGGAGCGGCCCAGCAGGTCGCCGACCCGGTGGCGCAGCTCGGCGGCCGCCTTGTTCGTGAACGTCACGGCGAGGATCTCGCCCAGCCCGCACTCGCCGGTCCGGACGAGGTAGGCCACGCGGTGCGTCAGGACGCGCGTCTTGCCCGATCCGGCACCGGCGATCACCAGCAGCGGACCGCCCGGGTGCTGCACGGCGCGACGCTGCGGCTCGTTCAGCCCCTCGAGCAGTTCTTCCGCGTACGCGTTCACCGAGTTCACATATCGAGGATAGGCACCGACCCGGACCACCCCGGTCCCCGGCGGGCCGCGGGTCCGGGTGCAGGCGGTTCCCGGCCGGGGACCGACCCGGGCGCATCGGAGCGACCCGACGACCTCGGGGACCCCGGCGGCGGCCCGGCAGGGGTCTCCGCCCCGGGACGATCGGCGTCGCGACGCACGGGAGGGGGTCGGTACGGTGGCGCCCATGACGGCCGCCGGACGCCAGTCCCTCCCCGACCGCGTCCGCGCCCACGCCGCGGACGTCGCCGCCGGGGCCCGGTTCGTGACGATCGACCACGACGCCCTCGGGGCGATGGACGCCACGGCGGCGACCGACCCGCCCGAGCGCGACGAGGTCCGGCACTTCCACGGCGACGACCGCGGCGAGGTCGCCGCCTACGTCCTCGCGCTCAACGCCGTGAACTTCGGCTCGGGCTGGTTCCCGACGCTGACCAAGCGCCCGCACTCCAGCGGCTACTGGACGGTCGCCTGGGGTCTGGCGGACCAGTGGCGCGACCACGGAGCGTGGTCGGCGCCCGATCTGCGCGGCCTGACCGCAGGGGACGTCGCCGAGGTCCTGGGCCAGGCGCCCGGGCACCACCTGATGGCGCTCTACGCCCAGGCGCTGCGCGATCTCGGTGCCTGGCTCGGCCAGCGCAGGGCGGTCGACGTGCTCGACGCCTCGGCCGACTCCGCCGTGGGGCTCGCCGAGCAGCTCGTCGCGGGGATGCCGTTCTACCGCGATCACGGGCTCTACAAGCGGGCCCAGATCCTCGGGGCGGACCTCGAGCACTTCGGCCTGGCGGAGCCACGCGACCTGGACGCCCTCACGATGTTCGCGGACAACCTCGTCCCCCACGTCCTGCGCTGGTCCGGCGTGCTCGTCTACACCGACGAGCTCGCGGCGACCATCGACGCCGGCGTCTCGCTGCCGATGCACCGCGCCGAGCACGAGATCCGCTGCGTCGCCCTGCACGCGGTCGAGCTCCTGAGCGCCCGCACGGGCATCGCCACGCGCCACCTCGACGGCTGGCTCTGGCACGCGGGCCAGCGCCCCGAGGTCAAGGCCCACCCCCGGCATCGCTGCCGCACCGTCTTCTACTGACAGCGGGCCCCGGCCCGTGCGTCGCGGGCCCGGCCGCATCGACCTTCGGCGGGGCACGATCCACCCGTCGAGGAGCGCGGGCCCCGGGGGCGTCGCTCAGCCGCCGGCGGGGCTGCGGCCGTGCTTCGGACGCAGCTCGTGGATCTGTGCGAGCTCCGGGTCCTGCTCGGGCGAGCCGGGCGTCGGGGTGCCACCCAGGGCCCGCACCTGCGTCTCGAGCTCCGCGATCCGGCGGCCCAGGGCGCTCATCGCGTCGGCAATCGGGTCCGGCAGGTGGATCCAGTCGGCGTCGGGGCCCTCGACCTTGCGGCCGTCGATCCGCACCGGGTGGCCGGGGTTGCCGACCACGGTGCTGTTCCGCGGAACGTCCGTGATGACGACGCTGTTGGCGCCGACCTTCGCATCGTCCTCGACCGTGATCGGGCCCAGCAGCTTGGCGCCGGAGCCGATCGTCACGCGGTCGCCGACCGTCGGATGGCGCTTGCCGATCTGGAAGCCGGTGCCGCCGAGGGTGACGCCCTGGTAGAGCGTGACGTCGTCCCCGATCCGCGCGGTCTCCCCGATCACGACGCCGGCGCCGTGGTCGATGAAGCAGCCGTTGCCGATGACGGCGGCGGGGTGGATCTCGATGCCCGTGAGGGTCCGGGACGCGTGGGCGAGCAGCCGTGGCACGACCGGCACCCCGCGCTGCTGCAGCCCGTGGCTGACGCGGTGGACGAGCAGCGCCTGCACGCCCGGCCACGTGGCGAGGATCTCGAACGTGCCGACGCCGCGGGCGGCGGGGTCGCGCTCGTGGGCGACGCGGACGTCGCGGCGGAGCTCGGCGCCGACGCGCGCGATGGAACGGAGGCCGAACACGGTCAGGAGAGGCTAGCGAGCCGCGACGCCCGGACCGCGGGAACCGGCGTCCCGACCGCCCGACGGTGGGGTGCCGGCGCCCGCCCGGGTTCCGCGGGCGGCGCCGCCACGTCCGGCGCGGCGAGGACGCTCACCGCGGCTGGAAGAACGGCATGCTCGCGTAGCGCTCGCCGCTGTCGGGCAGGATCACGGCGATCCGCTTGCCCTGGGACTCGGGGCGCTTGGCCACCTGCACCGCGCCGTGGATCGCGGCGCCGCACGACAGCCCGGCGAGCACGCCGCAGCGCTTGGAGACCATCCACGCGGTGTCGATCGCGTCCTCGTCGGTGATCGGGATGATCTCGTCGACGACCCGGCGGTCGAGCACCGGCGGGACGAACCCCGCCCCGATGCCCTGGATGCGGTGCGGACCGGGCGCGTTGCCCGACAGGACGGCCGAGGACGCGGGCTCGACGCCGACCACGAGGGTCTTCTCGTCGTGGGCCTTCAGCACGTGGCCGACGCCGGAGATGGTGCCGCCCGTGCCGATGCCGGCGACGAAGACGTCGACCCGGTGGTCCATCGCCTGCAGGAGCTCGGGGCCCGTGGTCTTGCGGTGGGCCGCCGGGTTGGCCGGGTTGGCGAACTGGTCGGGCATCCAGGCGTCGTCGGCCTCGGCGAGGCGCCGGGCCTGGTCGACGGCCTCCGTCATGCCGCCCATGGACTCGACGACCTCGACCTTCGCGCCGAACAGCCGCAGGAGCGTCTCGCGCTCGCGGCTCATGCCCTGCGGCAGGCAGATCGTGAGCTCGTAGCCGCGCGCCGCCGCGACGAACGCCAGGCCGATGCCGGTGTTGCCGGAGGTGGCCTCGATGATCGTCGTGCGGCCCGGGGCGATCCGCCCCTCCTTCTCCGCCGCCAGGACCATCGCCAGGGCGATGCGGTCCTTGACCGACCCGCCCGGGTTGTACTGCTCGAGCTTGCCGTAGAGCTCGACGCCGGAGCCGGCAGGCTCCATCGGCGCGAGGCGGACCATCGGCGTGTTGCCGATCAGGCCCGTGATGTCGGTGATCTCGTCGGCCACGCGATCAGATCCAGTACATCGTCTGGCCCTGTTCCCGGGCCTCGCGATCGATGACGTCCTGGATCGTCGTGCCGGCCAGCACGGCGCGCGCGGCCTCCGCGACCTCGGCGAAGACGCCCGTGGAGTCCTGGCCGAGCGGGCCGTCGAGCATCTCGACGACCTCGAGCACGGTGATCTCGCGCGCGTCGCGCGTCAGGACGTAGCCGCCGTGGACGCCGCGCTGCGAGCGCAGCAGGCCGGCGCGCCGGAGCGTCGCGAAGAGCTGCTCCAGGAACTGCCCGGGGATCTCGCGGCGACGGGCGAGCTCCGCCACCGGGACCGGGGTGGTCACGCCGCCCGCGCGACCGAGCTCGGTCAGCGCCTGGACGGCGTAGGGGGATTTTGCGGTGATGGAGATCATCGGAGACTGGTGGCCCTCGTGACGACGTACGAGGAGCCCTCCCTAGAGTTCGAGCATATGGGAGGCGGCGGACCGCAGGCGACGCGCATCCCCGGAAACCCGGTCGGAACCACGGGTATCCCTCCGCACGACCCTCGGCGTGACGGCTCCGCGCCCCGCGCACGCCCGTCCGCGGGACGCCTGGCGTCGCTCCTCCTCCCCCCGCTCGCGCTCATGGGCCTGGTCTGGTTCCTGAGCGCCCAGCCCGACCTGTCCTCGGGGCTGAAGCAGGACTTCGTGCTGCGCAAGGCGGCCCACGTCACCGAGTTCGCGCTGCTGACGGTCCTCTGGGCGCGGGCGCTGGCGGGTCTGCTGCCGCGCGCCCGCGAGGGTCGGGTGCTGCTCGCCGCCGCCGCGGTCGCCCTGGCGTGGGCGGCCATCGACGAGCGGCACCAGCACTTCGTGCAGGGGCGGGTCGGCTCGCCCCGCGACGTGGCGATCGACGCGATCGGGATCGTGCTGGCCGTGCTGCTGCTGCGCCTCACGCCTCTCGGCGCACGACTCGGCGTGCGCCCGCGGTCCCGCGCCCGCGCCACCTGACCGGTCGCCGCGCGACCGCTCCCTCCGCGCGGTCCCGGTCCGGACACCGGCCCCCGGGAACGACGACGGGCCGGGAGGACCCGGCCCGTGACGGCGGCCGCCGGGGGCGGCAGGGTGTCGTGCGGGGCCTAGAGCCAGCCGCGCTCGACGGCGATCAGCACGGCCTGCGCGCGATCGACGGCGCCGAGCTTGCCGTAGATGTTGTGCAGGTGGGTGCGGACGGTGCTCGTCGACAGGCCCAGCTCGCCGGCGATCTGCTTGTAGACGCGGCCGGCGGCGAGGCGACGGAGGACCTCCATCTCGCGACCCGACAGCGGGCACGGGGCCGCGCTGCGGGCGCGGCGCTGGGTCGGCACCGCCTGGTCGTAGAGGAGCCCGCGGAGCTGCGGGGCCTCGATGCCCATGGAGCGGGCGACGCGCATCAGCGCCTGCGGGGAGACCTCGTCGCCGTGGCCGTGGTGCGCGATCAGGTCGGCCAGGCGCAGCGTGGCGACGTCGCGGTCGACGTCGTCGGCGTGATGGCGCTCGACGAGGCGGGCGAGCTCGCGCGGGAGGCCCCAGCGACGGACGAGGACGCCGCCGACGAGGGCGTGGTCCACGCCGAGCTCGCGGCGCTCGGCGACGATCCGCTCCTCGGGCGTGGCGTCGCGGGGCAGCACCTTCTCGGGGTAGCCGGCGTGGGCGTGCAGGAGGACGAGCTTGCCGACGTCGTGGAGCAGGGCGGCGGAGGAGAGCGTCTCGACGTCGACGTCGCCCAGGATCGCGCCGATCCGGTGGATCGCGGTCTGCACCGCGGCGACGTGGCGACGGTGGGCGTCGGCCTCGCGGCCCCACGAGCCTGCGCGGTCGAAGTAGTCGACGGTGCGGGTGCGCTCGGCGAGGACGCGCAGCGACGGCGGCGTGACGACCTCGATCGCCGCGGCGATGGAGGAGATCCGGCCGGCCGAGGCGGTGTCGAGGCGGTTGGCGACGCGCAGGACGCCGAGGCCCAGGCCCAGGTCGGTCTCGAGCGCCGCGACGATCGCCGAGGGGTCGATCGGGTCGGCGTCCAGTGCCGCGATCAGCCGCGTCTGGGACTCGGCCAGGGCCGGGAAGCCCTCGAGCGCCTCGAACGCCGCGGTCAGACGCCGGCCGTGCTGCTCGTTCGGCCGGGTCGGCACGGACGAGGACGTGGCTCGCGCCCCTGAAGGCGCCGCCTTGTCGTTGGCGGTGAAGGTCGATGCGGCGGAGTTCGTCATAAGGGTCAGGCGAGGAGTCCAGGGCCTCCCTGGACGTATCGGCGACGAAACCCTAGAACTTGAGTCCTCTTCGGTATCGATTTTCGTGCAGATGGGGAGCCGGAGATCGACGAACCCTGGACGACCTGGACGAAACCGGTAGACGGACGACTGATGTACGCCGTCCGGGGTGGCCGCGAGCGGCCGACGGTGCTAGTGCGGACCGCCGGGTCAGGCGGCCAGCGCCGCGTCGACCCGGGCCAGCGTCTCGTCCCGACCCAGCGCGGCCGCGGACTCGAAGACGCCGGGCGAGACCGCGGTGCCCGCCAGGGCGACCCGCAACGGCTGGAAGACGTCCTTGGCCTTCACGCCGCGCTCGCCGACGAGGGCGCGCAGCGCCGCGTCGACGCTCTCCGTCGTGAACGGGTCGAGTCCGGCGAGCGTCCCGCGGACCGCGGCGAGGTGCTCGCGGTGACCCTCGTCGAGCCACTTCGCGCGGGCCTTCTCGTCGTCCACCGGGCCCGTGAAGAGGAAGCCGGCGAGGGCCCAGAAGTCGTCGACCGTGGAGATCTTCTCCTGGCTGATCTCGACCGCCGTCCGCAGCAGCTCGTCGCGGCCGGCGATCGCCTCGCCGTGGCCGGTCGCGTCGAGGTGCCCGCGGATCGTCGCGGTGAGCCCGTCGACGCCCTGGCCCCGGAGGTACTTGCCGTTGAGCCACTTCAGCTTCTGCTCGTCGAACCGCGCGGGGTTCTTTGAGACGCGGGCGATGTCGAACCGCCTGACCAGCTCCTCGCGGGAGATGACGGTCTCGTCGTCGGCGTCGCCCCAGCCCAGGAGCGCGAGGTAGTTGACCACGGCGTCGGGCAGGTAGCCGGCGTCGCGGAGCTCCTGCACCGACGCGGCGCCGTGGCGCTTGGAGAGCTTCTTCCCGTCGGGGCCGTGGAGCAGCGGCAGGTGGGCGTAGACCGGCGACTCGGCGCCCATCGCCTGCAGGACGAGGAGCTGCTTCGGGGTGTTGGAGAGGTGGTCCTCCCCACGGATGACGTGGGTGATGCCCGCGTCGAGGTCGTCGATCGCGACGGCCAGGTTGTAGAGCGGGCTGCCGTCGGCGCGGGCGACGACCGGATCGTCCTGGTGGACGTTCTGGAAGGTCGTGTCGCCGCGGATCAGGTCGCGGACGACGGTCTGCCCCTCGGGCACCCGCAGGCGGACCGCGCCGACCTCGGGGTCGTGGCTGCGGGTCGGGTGATCGCCCCCGCGGAAGCCCTTGTCGGCGCCGTGCTCCGCCTTGTAGGCCCGGACGTCGTCGGCCGTGGCCGTCGAGCGGTACGCCCTGTCCTCGGCGAGGAGCTGCTGCACCACGGCGCGATGGCGCTCCTCGTGGGTGGTCTGGAGGATCGGCTCGCCGTCCCAGTCCAGGCCGAGCCACCGGAGCGCGTCGAGGATCTGCTCGATGTTCTCGGGGGTCGACCGCTCGCGGTCTGTGTCCTCGATGCGGAGCAGGAACTCGCCGCCCGAACCGCGGGCCAGCAGCCAGTTGTAGAGCGCGGCGCGGGCGCCCCCGACGTGCAGGAGGCCGGTCGGTGACGGAGCGAAGCGGACGCGCATGGGCGGGAGGCTAGGGCAGCGCGCATCCGGGCCGCTGCGACCTCGCGGCACCGGACCGCGATCGCGACCGTCGACGACCGAGGGGCCCGGTCCGGGCGGACGCGGGCCCCTCGGGACACCCGGGGTCGGCGTCCGGAGCCGTCGGGCCCCGGACGCCGACGGCGATCAGCCGGCGGGGACCGTCAGCGTCTTCTTCACGGCACCGGCGGTCGCGCCGGTGGTCTTCATGGTGACGACCAGCTTGCCGCCGGCCTTGCGGAGCTTCTTGGCGACGGAGGAGGGCAGCGCCGCCGTGATGGAGCGCGTGGTGCCGCGGGCGACCGTCACCGAGCGGCCGAGCTTGGCGGACGTCGAGCCGAGCTTGAACGACGGGCTGACGACGCACCCGGTGGCCGGAGCGGTCGTCGGGCAGATCACCCGCAGCTTGACCGTGCGACGCGTCGCGCCGACGGAGGCCGCGTTGAGGCGGGCGCGGGCGACCGTGACCGCGGCGGCCGGGGCGGCGGCGACGGCCGTACCGGCCGTGCCGAGCGCGGCCAGGGCGGCGGCCGGGTCGATGCCGTAGGCCTTGGCGGCGGCGGTCAGGGTGCGGGTGATCGCGGCGACGGCGGCCGGATCGCTGACCTGGCCGACGAGCGCGACGAGCTTCTGCAGGAGCGGTCCGACCGCAGGCAGGTCGGCGACCTTCGGCAGGCCGAGCTGCGTCGTGACCTGATCGAGGATCGCCGTGAAGGTCTTCAGCGCGTCCGCGGCGGTCGGGATGCCGCCGGCGAGGACGGCGGTGAGGCGGTCGAAGGTGTCGCCGACGAGCGGCAGCTGCGCCGTGCCGGCGGCGAGCGTCGTGGTCAGCTTCGTGACGCTCGCGAGGACGCCCTGCAGCAGCTGCGTGGTGGCGGCGACCGGGCCCTTGGAGACGATCTGGAGGATCTGGTCGGGCGACAGCAGGTCGAGGATCTCGGTCACCGCGGTGACGGGCGCCCCGACGAGGGTGTTGATCAGGGTGCTGATCGTGTTGGCCGGGAGGACGCCCGGCAGCGTGCCGGCGACGAGCTGGTCGACGATGCCGCCGACGGTGCTCGTGACCCCGCCGAGCAGCCCGCCGATGAGGCCGCTGAGGTCCTGCGTCTGCTGGACGGCGGGCGGCGGCGTGGCGGCCGAGGCGACCGCCGGGGCGACGGTGCCGACGCCCATGGCGGCGACGACGCCGACGACGAGGGCGGGGTGACGAAGGACGTACGGGGGCATGGCGAGGATCTCCTGGGTGGGTGGCGGCGGCGCGCGTGCCGCTCGCTTTCCCGGTTCGTCGGCGCGGAGTGGCGGCTCGGGTGACGTTCGTCATCTCCGCGTCGACGGATGTCCGACACGTGTGCACTCAACGGGACACCTCCCCCCGGAATGTCCCATCCGGTGGACCTCGGCGCCGGGCCGCAACGACGTCCGCCGTCCCGAGGGACGGCGGAGCTGCAGAGCGAACCGCTGGGGTGCAGGGCGTCGGGAGCGACGCCGGCAGGCGTCGCCGTCGCGACGGCGACGGCGACGGCGACAGAGCCGCGGCGGCGCCGCTACGCGGCGCGGCTGATGCGGACCGTCTTGGTGACGGCGCCGGCGGTCGAGCCCGCCGTCTTGAGCCGCAGGACGACCTTGCCACCGGCCTTGCGGACCTTCTTGGCGACGGAGGCCGGCACGGCGACCCGGAACGTCTTCGAGCGCCCGGCGGCGATCGTCGCCTTCTTGGCCTTCACGGTCCTGCCGCCGACCTTCACGGACGGGGTGATGCGGCAGCCCGCGATCGAGGCGGTCGGGCACGTCACCCGGTAGGTGACCTTGCGGCGGTTCTTGCTGATGGAGGCCGAGGCGATGCGCGCCCGGGCGACCTTCGCGGCCGCAGCGGGAGCCGCCGCGGTCGGGGCCGGCGTGGTGGCGGCCGGCTTCGCGACGGCACGGCCCAGGCCGAGCAGGTCCAGCGCGGAGGCGATCTGCGCCGGCGTCAGACCGAGGCTCGTGCCGGCGGTCGAGACCGCCCCGACGACGGCCGTCTTGGTCCCGCCGTCCGGCAGCGCCTTGCCGATGGTCGCCAGCGCGGCGATCAGCGGACCGACCGCCGGCAGGGCGGCGACGCTCGGGTAGCCGAGGAGCTTGGCGACCTGGTCGACGACGCTCGTCAGCGTGGCGAGCGCCGTGGCGGACGAGGGGACGCCCCCGCCGAGGACGGCGGTGACCTGCGACAGCGCGGCGGAGACCGCGCTCGCGGAGAGGGTCGAGCCCGACGCGAGCCCGGTCAGCGTCGGCAGGATGCCGGTCAGCAGCGGGACCATCGTCGTCGGGTCGGCGACGAGCTGGGTGAGCTGCGCGGGTGTCAGGGCGGTCAGGAGCTTCGTGACGTCCGCGGGGACGACGCCGTCCACGGCGCCCGTGATGACGTCCGTCAGCTTGTCGATCGTGCCCGCCGGGAGCACGGCCGGCAGGACACCCGTGCTGCCGTCCAGCAGCGGCGTGACCGCGCTGACCAGCGGGGCGGTCGCGGTGTCCAGCAGGCCGCCCAGGAGGCCGCCGAGCAGCTGGTTGGAGACCTGGGGCGCGGGCGGCGTGGACGCGGCGGACGCGGCCGGAGCGATGACGCCGGCCCCGAGGGTGGCGACGACACCGGCGACGACGAGGGGATGACGGAAGGCGGTGGGGGCCATGGGACTGCTCCGGGAACGGGGGACGGCGGAACGCCGCTTCCCCCGTGTCGTCGGCCGCTCCAGCACGCGGTACCCCACCGGGCGCCGAGACTCAACGGATGTCCGAGCCCCGGCCCTCAGGCCGCGGCGGCGACCGGCACCGGGTCGGCGACCACCGCGGGCTCGGCCGCCGGCGGCGCGCCGGCGGTGAGGGCCCCGGCGCCGAAGAGCCGCTCGAGCTCCATGCCCAGCGTCGGGCTCGGGGCCACCCGGAACTCCTGCCCCAGGCGCAGCGTCCGCGGACCCGACGTGGTGTTGATCGTCAGCACGACGGCCGCGTCGCCGCGGTGGTCCTGCAGCAGGTGCTTCAGGCGCGACAGCGCGGAGTCGCGGACCGCCGACCCGTCGACGCGCACGAACAGCTCGGTCGGGGCGGCTGCGGCGACGCGCTCGGCGCGGCGCTCGTCCGCGGCCCCCGTGGCGGCCGCCATCTCCTTCTCCGTCGGCTCGAAGACCTTGGCCGAGTTGACCAGGACGGTCGCGCGCTCGTCGTCCTTGAGGTCCACGCGGCCGCGGACCAGCACCACGGCGTCGGGCTGCAGGATCGGCTCGAGCTCGGGCGTCCCCTTCGGGAAGACGACGATGTCGATCGACCCGTCGGTGTCCTCGAGCACGCCGCGGAGCATGACGTCGCCCTTGCGGGTGTTGATGCGGCGGATGTCCGCCACGATGCCGCCGACCTGGATCCACGAGTCGTGCGGCTTGGTGCGCAGGTCGGCCAGACCGCACTCGGTCTTCTTCGCCAGCGCGTCGCGCACGTCCTTGAGCGGATGGGCGGAGAGGAACAGGCCGATCGTCTCCTTCTCCATCGCCAGGAGCTCGCGCTGGTCGAACTCGACCGTCGGCACCGGCGGGTGGGTGGAGACCTTCGTGCTCGACGTGTCGGCGGTGTCGTCGCCGAAGTCGAAGATCGAGCCCTGGCCGGCCGCGGCGTCCTGCTGGACCTTCTTGCCGACCTGCTGGGCGTCGTCGACGATCGCCAGCATGCCCTTGCGGGCGTCGCCGGTCGACGCGAAGGCGCCACAGCGGATCAGCGAGTCCAGCGCCTTGCCGTTGACCGACCGGTGGTCCACGCGTTCGCAGAAGTCCCAGAGCGACGTGAACGAGCCGTCCTCGCGGGCCGCCTTGATCGCCTCGACCGCCGAATGCCCGACGCCCTTGACGGCGTCGAGGCCGAAGCGGATCGCACCGTCGTGGACGGTGAACTCGTGGTCGGACTCGTTGACGTCCGGCGGCAGCACCGGGATCCGCATCTCGTCGCAGGTGTTGAGGAAGAACGGGACCTTGTCCTTCGTCGACATCACGGAGGAGAGCAGCGCCGCCATGTACTCGGCCGGGTAGTTGGCCTTGAGCCACGCCGTCCGGTAGGAGACGAGGCCGTAGCACGCCGCGTGCGACTTGTTGAACGAGTAGTTCGCGGCGTTGAGGTTGGTCTGCCAGAGCCAGTCGACGACGCCGGCGTGCGTGCCCGACTGCAGGCAGCCCTCGCGGAAGGCCGGCTCGAGCTCGGCCATCTTGTCGAGCTTCTTCTTGCCGATCGCCTTGCGGAGGTCGTCCGCCTGACCCGGCGTGAACCCCGCCAGGTCGCGGGCGATCCGCATCGACTGCTCCTGGTAGAGGATGACGCCCTTGGTCGGGCCGATGATCGGCGCCAGCCGCGGGTCGGGGATCGAGATCGTGTTCGGGTCGTGCTTGCCCGCCGCGTACGTCGGGATCTGGTCCATGGCGCCCGGGCGGTAGAGCGCCACGAGGGCGATCAGGTCGTCGAACTCCGTCGGGTTGACCTGGCGCATGGCCTTGCGCATGCCCTCGGACTCGAACTGGAAGACGCCGACCGAGTCGCCGCGCGCCAGCATCTCGTAGGTCGGGCGGTCGTCCAGCGGGATCTCGGCGATGTCGATGCGCTCGCCCGAGGACCCCTCGATGATCTTCAGGGCGTCCTGGATGACGTCGAGGTTGCGCAGGCCGAGGAAGTCCATCTTCAGCAGGCCGAGCTCCTCGATCGGCCCCATTGGGAACTGCGTGACCCGCTTGTAGATCTTCTCGCCGTGCTCGTCGACGGTCTTGGAGTCCGTGATCTGGATCGGCACGAATGACGACAGGTCGCGGTCGGAGATGACGACGGCGGCGGCGTGGATGCCGGCGTTGCGGACGGTGCCCTCGAGGCCGATGGCGACGTCGAGCACCTGCTTGGCGACGGGGTCGGAGTCGTAGGCGGCGCGCAGCTCCGTGCCCTCGGCCAGGCACTTCTCCAACGGCGGCGTCTTGCCCATGATCGGGTCGGGGATGAGCTTGGCCAGGCGGTCGCCCGTGGCGTAGTCGAAGCCCTGGACGCGCGCAGAGTCCTTCGTCGCGTTGCGCGGCAGCATCCGGCCGAACGTGACGATCTGCGCGACGCACTCGCGGCCGTACTTGTCGGTCACGTACTTCATGACCTCCTCGCGCCCGCGGACGGAGAAGTCGATGTCGATATCAGGCATCGACACGCGGTCCGGGTTGAGGAAGCGCTCGAACAGCAGGTCGTACTTCAGCGGGTCGAGGTCGGTGATCCCCAGCGCGTAGGAGATGATCGACCCGGCGGCGGAGCCACGGCCCGGCCCGACGGAGATGTCGTGGTCCTTCGACCACTTGACGAAATCGTGGACGATCAGGAAGTAGGCGTCGTAGCCCATCTTGTTGATGACCGCGAGCTCCATGTCGGCGCGCTCGCGGGCGGCCGCCGGGATCGGATCGCCGTAGCGGACGCGCAGGCCGTCGAGGACCAGCTCCTGCAGGTACGCCTGCTCGTCCTCCCCCTCGGGCAGGAAGCGCGGCAGCAGCGAGCCCTCGCCCAGCGGGATGTGGACGTCGCAGCGCTCGGCGATCTCGAGCGTGGTCGGGATCGCGTCGGGCCACTCCTGGAACTGCGAGGCCATCTCCTCGGTGCTCTTGACGTAGAACTCGTTCGTCGAGAACGACATCTTCGGATTGGCCAGCGTCGACTGCGTCTGCACGCAGAGGAGCGCCTCGTGCGTGTCGTAGTCGTGCTTGTGCAGGTAGTGGACGTCGGTCGTGCCGACGAGCGGACGGCCCGTCTCGCGCGCGATCCGCACGATGCCCTCGTTGCACTTGTCCTGCAGGTCGATGCCGTTCTTCTGCACCTCGAAGTAGACGTTGTCCCGGCCCACCACGTTGAACAGCTGGTCCACGTGGGCCCGGGCGCCGGCCACGTCGTCATCGGCCAGCGTCGTGCACATCCGCGACGCCAGGCAGCCGGTCAGCACGATCAGGCCGGACCCGTTCTGGCTCATCTGCTCGAGGTCGACGCACGGCTTGCCGCGGCGGATGCCCTCGGTGAAGCCCAGCGACGACAGCCGCATGAGGTTCTTGTAGCCCTCGGTGGACTGCGCGATCACCGTGAGGTGGTTCGGCTTGACCTTGTCCTTCGACGCGTGGTCGTCGACGAGGTAGAGCTCGCACCCGATGATCGGCTTGACGCCCTCCTTCTTCGCCGCCTTGTACAGCTCCACCACGCCGTTCATCACGCCGTGGTCGGTGAGGCCGATCGCGGGCTGGTCGAGCTCGGCCGCCCGCTTGACGAGCTTGCCGATGTTCGGCTGGCCGTCGAGCAGGGAGTACTCGGAGTGGACGTGCAGGTGGACGCAGGAACCGGAACTCACGCGCTGCACGATAGGCGGCGGACCGGACGTCGAGAGCCCTCCGGAGGGCCCCGCCGAGGACCCCCTGCAAGCGACCGGTTCGCGGCCGCGCGGCTACCGCTGGTCGTCCGGCGAGGGGGCCTGCGCGCGCAGGCGGGCGGCCGCGTCTTCGAGCCCGCGGATGACCTCGTCGGCGGCCTCGATGCGACCGCCGGCGAGCAGCTCGCGGGCTCCGCGGGCCAGCTCGCCCATGCGCACCGACGGATCCAGGGCCGAGCGCGGGCGGGACCCGGGCGGGACCGGCTCCCGATCCGCCAGGGCGCCGACCACGGGCCGTTCGTCCGCCGCGACGGCCAGGGCGCGGAGGGCACGCAACTCGTCGGCGAGGTCCGAGAGGCCCGTCCGGACGGCCTCCGCCAGCACCTCGCGCTCACGCGCCTCCGCGAGCAGCGCGTCGGTCGCCGCGGCGGCGCGGGCCTCCGCCAGCTCGATCTGCGCGCGGGCGACGTCGGCCAGGCCCTCCGCCCGTTCGGCCCGTGCTTCGGCGCGCTCGCGACGGAGCACCTCCTCACGGACCCGGAGCTCCAGCTCGGCGGCGCGGGCCAGTGGGCCGACGACCGGCTCGCCGCCGCGGGCGACGACCGTCGCGGTGGACACCGGCGGCTTCGACGTGCCCGGTCCGACCTCGGCGGGACCGTTCACGACGCCGACGGGACCGCCGCCCGTCACCAGGCGGCCGGGCGCGCCGCCCCACGGGGTGCCCGAGCGCGGCACGCCGGGGCTCAGGTGCCCGAGGGCGAGCCGCCGCGGCTGCGCGTGGCGGCGTAGGCCCCGCCGCCGGCGGCGGCGATCGCCAGGACGATCGCGCCCTTCTTCGCCTTGGACCGCAGGCCGAGCCGCCGGGCGACGTACCACTTGGCCGCCTTCCAGGTGGCCCATCCCAGCAGCGTGTAGAAGCCTCGTTCGGAGCGGCGCATCGACCGCACACTAGCCGACGACGGAACGTCCTCCGGGTGCGCCGAGCCCCGACGACGTCCGACGCGTCCCCGACCCGGGACGCTCGGGGCGGGGCCCGGTCCGTTCCCTCAGGACTCGGTGCCGGTCCCGGTGTCGATCTTGCCGTTGGCCAGCTGCCACGCCAGACGGGACTGCAGCGACCACAGCTCGATGAAGCCCGGGGAGGCGTCCTGCGCGAACAGGCCGCCGGAGTGGGAGAACGACGCGAGCGTGGCGTCGTAGACCGCGTTGGGCGACTCGCGGGTGACGACGCGGGCGGAGCCCTTGTAGAGCTTCATGCCGATCGTGCCCGTCACCCGCAGGTTGACGTGCTCGATGTAGGCCTGGATGTCGGTGCGCAGCGGCTCCCACCAGAGGCCGGCGTACACGAGGTAGGCCCACTTCTGGTCCAGGCCCGGCTTGAACTGGTTCTGGTGGATCGTGCCGACGAGCCGCTCGAGCTCCTTGTGCGCCGGCAGGATGATCGCGGCGGCCGGGATCTCGTAGATGTCGCGGACCTTCAGGCCGACGATGCGGTCCTCGATGTGGTCGAGGATGCCGACGCCGTGCTTGCATCCCAGCTCCGCGACGCGCTCGAGCAGCGGCACGATCTCGAGCCGCTCCCCGTCCAGCGCGACCGGGACGCCGGCCTCGAAGGTGATGTTGACGGTCTCGGACTGGTCCGGCGCGTCCTCCGGGCGCGTGACGAGCTGGAAGACGTCGTCCTCCGGCGCGTGCCCGAGGTCCTCGATCCAGCGGCCCTCGGACGAGCGGCCCCAGAGGTTGTCGTCGATGGAGTACGGCGCGGGCTGGCCGGCCGGCGCGTTCTTGACCGGGATGTTGTGCTCGCGGGCGTAGGCGAGCTCCTCGTCGCGACCCATGGCCCAGGAGCGGACGGGCGCGATGACCTTGAGCTCGGGCGCGAGCGTGGCGATCGTCGCCTCGATGCGGACCTGGTCGTTGCCCTTGCCGGTGCAGCCGTGGGCGATCGTGTCGCAGCCGTGCTCCCGGGCGTACTCGCAGGCGAGCTTGGCGATCAGCGGACGACCGAGCGACGTGAACGCCGGGTAGCCGTCGCCGTAGTTCACGTTGGCCTTGATCGCCGGGATCAGGTACTCGTCCGCGAACTCCTGGCGGGCGTCGTGGACGATCGCCTCGACCGCGCCGAGCGTGCGGGCCTTGCCGGTGACCTCGTCGTAGTCCTCGCCGGGCTGGCCGAGCTCGATCGTCAGCGCGACGACCTGGGCCTGGTACTCGTCCTGGATCCACTTGAGCATGACGCTCGTGTCGAGACCGCCCGAGTACAGGAGGAGGACCTTGCGGACCTCGTCCTTGTCGGCGAGGTAGGAGGCCACGCGCGTGCGGCCCGGGTCCGCCACCCGTCGCACTTCCGTGCGCTCTGCGGAGGAGTCGGGCGTGGCAGGCTGGTCGCTCATACGAGGTGGGAGGGTACCGGCGGACGACGGCCTCCGGACTGCGCCTCCGTCGGGCCCCGTGACGCGCCCGCCGGAGGACGCCGGCCGTGCCCGCCCCGGCTCCGCGGAAGGCGTCCGGCCCGCCGCACCCGCGCCCCCGGCCGCTCCTCAGTCGTCGTCCTCCGCGAGGCACCCGAGCACCCGCAGCCGGCGGATCCGGCCGTCGCCGACGTCCTCGATGCGGACCGCGCTGCCGAAGAGCCGGTGCTCGTCGCCGACGTCGGGCAGCCGCCCCAGGGTCTCCAGCAGATGCCCGCCGACCGTCGCCTCGTGGAAGTCCTGCGCGCCGGTCGGCTCGCGCCCGGCGGCCTCGAGACGGACGAGCAGGTCGTGCATGCCGGCCTCGCCGTCGACGACCAGGTCCTCGCCGTCGACCACCACGAGATGCGCCGCGTCGTGGTCGAACTCGTCCTCGATCTCGCCGACCAGCTCCTCGATCACGTCCTCGAGGGTGACCAGGCCGACGGCGGTGCCGTGCTCGTCCACGGCGATCGCCAGGTGCTGCCGGGTGCGGCGCATCTCGCGGAGCGCGACCCCGACGAACGTGGCGTCCCCGACCCGGACGACGGGCCGGGCCAGGTCGGTCAGGACGGAGCCGTCGTCGCGCAGCAGGGCCGCGAGCAGGTCCTTGGCGTGGACCACGCCCTCGACCTCGTCCAGGCCGGCGCCGTCGGGGCAGAGCGGCAGGCGCGTCACGCCCGTCTCGACGGCGACCTCCGCGGCCTCGGCGACGGTCAGCCCGTCGCTGGCGACGATCGCCTTGCGGCGCGGCACCATGACCTCCCGGACGCGGCGGTCGTCGAACTCGAAGACGTTCTCGGTCAGCCGGCGCTCGACGCGGTTGATCTCGCCGCCCTCGTCGGACTCCCGCACGATCTGCAGCAGCTCGCGCTGGCTGAACGGGGACGAGCCCGCCTCGCTCGCGGGCGGGATCCCGAACGGCTTGAGCAGCAGGTTGCCCATGCCGTTGAAGAGCTGCACGATCGGCCGCGTCAGCAGGAAGAAGATCCGCAGCGGCGGGATCACGGCCAGCACGATGCGGTCCGTGCGGGCGATCGCCGCGCTCTTCGGCGCCAGCTCGCCGACGACGACGTGGAGCATGGTGATCAACGCGAAGGCCAGGATGCTGGCCAGGCCGATGCTGCCGATGCGCGCGCCCTCCCCCAGCACGGGTTCCAGCAGCTCGTGCAGCGCGGACTCCCCGAACGCGCCGAGGCCCAGCGAGGCGATGGTGATGCCCAGCTGGCAGGCCGCGAGGTACGAGTCGATGTGCTGGACGGCGTGCTGCACCGAGCCGGCCCCTGGCCGACCGTCGGCGACCCAGTCCTCGATCTGGCTGCTGCGGACCCGCGCGATCGCGAACTCCCCGGCGACGAAGAACCCGTTGAGCAGGACGAGGAGGAGGGTGCCCGCGAGCTCGATCGCGACGGTCCCTCCTGAGGCGAGCGGCATGAGCCATGACGGTAGCGGCCGCGCGGGCCGCCCCCCGGTGCACGCGGGCCCCGGGGTGTCCTGGCCGCGCCCTGCGGGCGGACCCAGCAGACTCCGGGGCATGGCCTCCCCCGGCCCCACGACTCCTCGAGGCCGGGCGCTGCGCCGTGCGGTGCTCGCCCTGCTCGCCCTCTTCGGGGTCGCCACCGTCCTCGCGCTCGTGCTCCGCTCCGGGTCGGACTCGGACCTGCCGCCGGTGACCGTCCCGACCGGGGCGACCGACGGCACCGCCGTCCGTCGGTACGACCTGCGCAGCACGTCCGCCGGTCGACGGCTGGTCCAGACGGTCGTTCTCCCGCCCGGGGACCTCCGGGGCCGACCGCTCCTGGTGTTCCTGCACGCCCGGGCGCAGGACCCCGCGAGCCTCGCCCAGGCGCCCCTGCGAGCGGCACTGGCCCGGCTCGGGGACCGCGCCCCGGTCGTCCTCCTGCCCGCTGACGACGGTGGGTCGTACTGGCACGACCGCGACAGCGGGAGCTGGGGGCGGTACGTGCTCTACGAGGCGATCCCGACCGTGCTCCGGCGCTACGGACTGGACGGGTCGCGCATGGCTATCGGCGGGATCTCGATGGGCGGTGCGGGCGCGTTCGCCCTGGCACGCGACGCCCCGGGCCGGTTCTGCGCGGTCGGCGGGCACTCCGCGGCGCTGTGGTCGGCGGCCTCGAAGGCGGACCCGGGGGCGTACGACGACGCGGAGGACTTCGCCCGCAACGAGCCCGTCGGGCCGGTGCGGCGCGAGGAGACGCAGCGCTACGGCGTGCCGCTGTGGCTCGACGTGGGCACCGCCGACCGGTTCCTGCCCGCGGACCGGGAGTTCGCGCGGCTGCTGCGCTCGCGGGGGGAGCGCGTGGCGTTCTCGACCGGGCCCGGCGGGCACGAGCCGCGGTACTGGCAGCGCAACATGGGGCGCTACCTCGACTTCTACGCCGGCGCACTGGCCGACTGCGGCCCACGGGACCCCGGGGCGGCGGTGAGCCGCCGCGGGTCCCGCGGGTCCGGCCGGAGGGCCTCCCGCCGCCTGACCGGCGGCGGGACCCTCGGTCAGTAGGTCGCCGCGGCAGGGGTGGTCGGCGGCACGGCCGGACCGGCGCCGGAGGTGTCGAACGACGGGAAGCGCTCGACCAGGAGGGTGCTGTAGGCCGTCGAGCGCACGGAGTACGAGACGCAGAACGCGATCGCGTTGTGCAGCCCGTCGGGGTTGCGGCCGAGGATGATGATCGCGACCCAGGCGATGAACGCGACCACGCTGAGGACGATGCTCAGGGCGTAGTTGATGATGCCGACCAGGATCAGCGGCAGGAAGCGCAGCAGGACCCAGAGGCGGCTGTAGGACTCCTTCGCGGGGCCGATCTCGAGCTCGATCGGGTACGTCGTCTCGTCGCTGCCGGAGAACGGCGGGAACCGGTCGCTCAAGAGGTACAGGTACGAGTAGAAGCGGGTGTGGAACCGCACGAAGCCCCGCACGAAGGAGTAGAGACCCGCCGGGTAGCGGCCCGTGAACAGCAGGGCGAACCAGGCGATGATGACCGCGACGTAGGTGACGATCCCGTAGAAGAACCAGACGATGGCGTGCGGGATCACGAGGATCCAGCGGAAGAACGCCGTGAGACGGCTGTGCCGCTCGGCGTTGGGGGCGATGAACAACAGCTCACCTGGTGCGGGCATGGGGACTCCTCGGGAGGGGGGGACGGCGTTCGCCGTGGCTGCCGGGGGTTGTACCAGCGCGGGAGGACGCCGGTGGTGAGAACCGATGGTCCGGGTGTGCCCCCGGGTCCGCGGAGTCCTCGGCCCGGGACGTGCGCCGCCCCGGCCGCTAGCGTCCGCGGGCGTGGAGCCGATCCCGATCCAGCAGGCCCGGGCGCGCTACGCGGAGCTCGTCGCCGGGCCGCGCGACCTGCTCGCGCTCGCGGACCCCGGCGACGCCCGCGCACGCCTGATCCCGGCGTCGTCGCTGGTCTTCGCCCTCGGCGCGTGGGAGGCGTTCTGCGAGGAGCTGCTGCGGGCCGCGGCGGTCGGTGTCGTCGGCGCCGCCCGCGGGCCGCAGGACCTGCCGAAGGCGATCCGCGAGACGCTCGTCGAGATCACGGGCGAGCCCGGCGAGCCGTGGGACCACGTGCTGAAGCGCCTCGGCGGCGGCTGGCACCGTGCCGCGGTCCGGCATCTCGGGCGATCGCTCGAGCACCGGTTCCGCCACTGGAACACGCCGAGTGCCGCAGGGGTCGACCGGCTCGCCGAGCAGGTGGCGGGCATGCCGCCGATCTCGCCGCGCTGGCCGTCGGTGGACGGGCACCCCGGCGCGGACGTCCTCGACGACGCGATCCGCCGCCGAGGAGAGGCCGTCCACCTGGCCCGGGTCGACTTCGGAGCCGACGTCATCGTGCCCGTGCTCGACCTGCTCGACGGGATCGTCGACGTCACGGCGACGACGGTGGCCCGTCGCATCGGCCACCTGCCACCGATCACCTCCGGCTGACGAGCCCGGAGCCGGCGTCGGGCCCGGCCCCCGTCCGGGTGGCCCGAGCCTCGCCGAAGTCCGACGAGACCAGGACCCGAGACGCTCGGGACGGGCCCCGGCCCTCTCTCTCTCTCTTTCAGCGCGCGGCGAACCCCGCCGCGATCCGTGCGACGCCGTCGTCGACCTGCTCGTCGGTGATCGTCAGCGGGGGCAGCAGGCGCAGGGCGCTCGGCGTCGGGCCGTTGACCCAGACGTCGTGCTCCGTGACGAGACGACCGGCGAGCTCGGCGGCGCTCCCGTGCCGCTCGACGGCCTCGGGCGTCAGCTCGACCGCGAGCATCAGTCCGCGGCCGCGGACGGACGCGACGTCCGGCAGCGCCTCGAGGCCCGTGCGGAAGCGTGCCCCGGCCTCGGTGACCCGCTCGAGGAAGCCGGGGGCCTCCATCACGTCGAAGACGGCGAGCGCGGCGGCGCAGACCAGCGGGTTGCCGGCGAACGTCGAGCCGTGGTCACCCGGCTGGAGCACGTCGTAGAGGTGGGGCGCGGTGACCAGGGCCCCGATCGGCAGGCCGTTGGCCAGCGCCTTGGCGACGGTGATCGCGTCGGGCGTCACGCCCGTGGACTGGTAGCTCCACATCGTGCCGGTGCGGCCCATGCCGGACTGCACCTCGTCGACGATCAGGAGGGCGCCGTGCTCGTCACAGGCCTCGCGGGCGGCGAGCAGGACGTCGTCGGGGATCGGGAGGACACCGCTCTCGCCCTGGAGCGTCTCGAGCAGGACCGCGGCGGTGCCCTCGCCGACGGCGCCGCGGACGGCCTCGGGCGTCGGTGGGACGGCCCGGAAGCCGCCGACGAGCGGCGCGAACGGCTCCTGCTTGGCCTCCTGCGGGGTGGCGGACAACGCGCCGTAGGTGCGACCGTGGAAGCCCTTGAACAGCGAGACGATCTCGCCGCCGCGCTTGTGACGCCGCGCGAGCTTGATCGCCGCCTCGTTGGCCTCCGCCCCCGAGTTCTGGAACAGCACGCCGCCGCCGAGCGAGCTCAGCGACAGCCGCTGCGCCAGGCGGGTCGGGCCCTCGAGGTGGACGAGGTTGCTCGTGTGCAGCAGGGTGCCGGCCTGCTCCTGGATCGCCATCGTGACGGCCGGGTGCGCGTGGCCGAGCGACGTGACGCCGAGGCCGCAGAGGAGGTCCAGGACGCGTCGGCCGTCGACCGTGTGGAGCCAGACGTCGGCGCCCGAGGCGACGGCGACGGGCAGCCGCGCGTAGTTCTGCAGGACGTGCCGGGACTCGATCTCCTCGAGCTCGGCGAGGGTCAGGGGGGCGCTCATGCGTCTCGCTTCTCGTCGGGGGAGGTGGTGCGCGCGGGCACGCCGCCGGTCCCGCCGCTCGTGGCGGCGTGGGACCGCGGGCTCACCGCGCCGGCCTGATCTGGGTGCCGCAGCCCTCGTCGGTGAACAGCTCGAGCAGGACGGAGTGCGGCTTGCGGCCGTCGACGATCGAGGCGGCACCGACACCCGAGTGCACCGCGTCGACGCACGCCTGCAGCTTCGGTCGCATGCCGCCGGCGATCCCGGGCAGCGCGTCCTCGACCTCGTCGGTGGTGGCCTGGACGACGAGCGTGTCGGGATCGTCGACGTCGCCGAGCCAGCCGGCGATGTCGGTGAGGAAGATCAGCCGCGTGGCGCCCAGGGCGCGGGCGACCGCGGCGGCGGCCTCGTCGGCGTTGACGTTGTGCGCCTGCCCGGACTCGTCCGAGCCGACGGAGGCGATGACGGGGACGAAGTCCTCGGCGACGTGGTCGATGACGCCGGTGTCGACGCGCGTGACGCGGCCGACGAAGCCGACGTCCTCGCCGTTCGGCCCCGTGGTGGTCTCGACCTTGAAGAGGTTGCCGTCGTCGCCGGACAGGCCGACGGCGGGCTGGCCGTGGCGGTTGATGCGGACGACGATGTCCTTGTTGACCTTCCCGACGAGGACCATCTTGGCGACCTCGACGGTGGCCTCGTCCGAGACCCGCAGGCCGCCCCGGAACTCGACGGGCAGGCCCAGCCGACCCATGAACTCCGTGATCGCCGGGCCGCCGCCGTGCACCACGACGACGTTGACGCCGACGTACTTCAGGAGGGCGATGTCGCGGGCGAAGTCCTCGCGCAGCTCCGGGTCCGTCATCGCCGCGCCGCCGTACTTGATGACGACGGTGCGCTCGCGGAACTGCCGGATGTAGGGCAGGGCCTCCAGCAGGGTGCCGACGTCGCGCACGCCGAGCCCTGCGGAGGCGTCGGGCGTCGGGGCGTCGGGGGCGGTCACCCGGGGAACCCTAATGGCCCACGGGGGTTCCGGGCCGCGCGGCGCCCGGACGGTCGGGGTCAGGTCGTGTACTCGGCGTTCAGCGTCACGTACTCGTGGCCGAGGTCGCTGAAGTACACCTCGGTCTCGTTCGCGAAGTCCGGGACCCCACCGTCCTCGCCGACCGCCGCGCCGAGGGTGATGTCGTACTCGACCTCGACGTCGCGGACCAGCGCCTCGAGCGCCGGGCGGTCGAAGACGACCTCCTGGCCGTCGCGGCAGACCTCGACGCCCGCGATCCGCACGCCGACCGGGTTCAGCGCCGGGCCCGGGAGGACGGCGCCGACGGCCTGGACGATGCGGCCCCAGTTGGGGTCACCGCCGTAGAGCGCCGTCTTCACCAGCGGCGAGTTGGCCACCTGCCGGGCGACGCGCTCGCACGCCGGGCCGTCGGAGCCGCGGACGGTGACGCGGCCGACCCTCCGGGCGCCCTCGCCGTCGGCGGTGATCAGGAGCGCGAGCTGGCGCAGCAGGGCGTCGAGGGCCAGGCCGAAGCGCTGCTCGTCCGGCGTGCCGGGCTCGACGGCGATGCCGCTGGCGCCCGACGCGATCAGGACCGCGGTGTCCGAGGTGGACAGCTGGCCGTCGACGGAGATCCGGTCGAAGGAGCGCTTGACGCAGACGCCGAGCAACAGGTCGGCGGTCTCCGCCGAGAGCCGCGCGTCCGTGGTGACGAAGCAGAGCATCGTGGCGAAGCTCGGCTGGATCATGCCCGCGCCCTTGCAGACGGCGTGCAGCGTGACTTCGCCGCCGTCCAGGGCGACCGTCAGGGTCGCGGTCTTCGGGAACAGGTCCGTCGTCTCGATGCCGCGGCGGAAGTCCTCGTCGCCGTCCTCGCGCAGGGCGGTGCCGGCGGCGGCCACGCCCTGGGGCACGACGTCCATGGGCAGCGGCACCCCGATGACCCCGGTGGCGCAGACGGCGACCTCGTCCTCCCCCACGCCCGCGGCCTCGGCGGCCGCGGCGCGGACCTGACGCGCGGTGGTGAACCCGTCGCGGCCGGTCCCGGCGTTCGCGTTGCCGCTGGTGATCACGACCGCGCGCAGCGCATCCAGGCGCGACTCGTCCTTCGTCACCAGGACGGGCGGCGCGGCGGTGCCCGAGCGGGTGAACCGCGCGGCGGACACGGCGTCGGGCGCGTCGCAGACCAGCAGCGCGACGTCCGTCCCGCCCGACGGCTTGATGCCGGCGGCGACCCCGGCGGCCCGGAACCCCTTCGGCAGCCCCCGGTCGGCGACCCCGACCACGGAGTCGGGCACCTCGACCCAGCGCGAGCGGAAGAACGGGGTGCCGGCGGGAGGGTTGGAGGAGGTTGCGGGGACGCTCATGCGGGGGCGAGTGTAGAGGGGCGTCCGTCCGTGGCGCCGGGGGAGCGGGGTCGTCCTGCCCATCCCCACCGGGACACGCGCGGCCGGGGTGGGAGGATGGGGCTGTCCCCGGTCCCCCGCCGCTCCAGGAACCCCGTGCACCCATCGCCCGCCGGCCCATCCATCTCCCTGCGCGTGGCCGTGCTCGCCGCGATCCTGCTGGCCGTGCTCGGGTCCGGGACGACCGTGGCCCGCGCCGCGGACCCGGCACCGGCGATGCTGACCGGCGTCGCGGCCGACGGCCCGGCACGCCGCGGGATGCGGGCGACCTTCCGCGTGACGGCCCGCAACGCCGGCGACGCCGCGACGACCGTCCCGCTCGTCGTGCGCCTCGCGCCCGGGAACGGGGCGGCGCACCTCGACCCCCGGGCGGCGGGCAGCGGATGGACCTGCGCGCCGGACGGCCAGGCGCTCCGGTGCCAGAACGACGATCCCGTCGCGGCCGGCGCCTCGGCGGCGCTCCTCACCTACACCGCGGCGACCCCGGCCACCGCCCCCGCGTCGTCCGTGTTCGCGCTCGTCGCCTCGTCCTCCGGTCCGCCGGCGGGAGCCGTGGGGCAGTCCGCGGCGACCGTGGCCGTCGTCGACGCGTCACCGGCCGACGTCGTCCTCTCCGTGACCTCCCCCGGGCCGGCGCGGTCCGACGCCGCTCGCCCGTTCGACGTCCGTGTCCGCAACGCGGGCGCGGCGGCCACCGCCGAGCCGGTCGCCGTGACGTTCCCCGTCGACGACGGATCCATCGCCGCGTCGGGCGTGGGGTGGTCCTGCGACCCGGTGACCCGGCGCTGCGTCTACGCGCTGCCCCTGCTCGGCGGGGCCGAGGCGACGCCGTTGCGCGCGACGGTGGCTCCCGGCTCCCAGCCGTACGACGCGAACGCGTTCGCGGCCGCGGTGTCCGGGGGCGACGACCGGGATCTCTCGCGCAACAACGACGTTGCGAGCGCCCTCGGCACCCTGGTCCCGCCGTCCGACGTCGACCTGACGGTCGCGACCGCCGGCACCGGTGCAGCGCCCGTCGCCGGTCGCGCGGGGTTCGTGGTCCGCGTCGGCAACGCCGGGAGCGCGTCGAGCGCGGGTCTCGTGACGGTGCGCCTCACGCGGAACTCCGGCGACGCCTCGGCGACCGCGACCGCGGCAGGCGACGGATGGACGTGCCCGTCCGGCACCGCCATGTGCACCACGTCGGTCCCCGTTCCCGCCGGGGGCCGAGCCGCGCCGCTGCTCGTGGAGGCTCCGGCGGACGAGGTGGGAGGGACCACGGCGTCGGTCGTCGCCACCGTGTCGGGCGCCGCCGACGCGGTCGTGACGAACGACGTCGCCGGCGCGTCGCGCTCCGTCCTGCCGACGGCGGGCGACGCCGTCGACGTCGCGCTCACCGACGTCCTGCCGCGGCGGAGGGGAACCACCTCCACCGCATCGGTCTCCGTCTCCGGCCCCGGCGCGGGGGCCGCCGACGGTCCCCTCGTCGTCCGCATCACCTCGGCGCTCCCCGCGGTCGCGTCCGGCCGGGGGTGGGTCTGCACCGCCGAGCTGACGTGTCGCCGCGAGCCCGACCCGGCGGCCGGCGAGGCCGCACCGCCGATCGCGCTCGAGCTCGGTGTCGACGCCGCTGCGCCCCGCCAGTCCTACGCGATCCGCGTCGCCGCCACCGCGGGCCCGGACGCCCCGACGCGCGTCGTCACCGCGACGACGTCGGTCGGTGCCCCGCTGACGGACGTCGCCCTCAGCGTGCCGGAGCTCCACCCGCTCGTCCGGGGTGAGCAGGCGGCCTTCCCGCTGCGGGTCTCGAACTCCGGTGCGGACCCCGCGCCCGGCCCGGTGACGGTGGCCCTCGACGCCTTCGCCCCCGGGCCCGATGCCGACGGCGCCGGGTGGGCCTGCACGACCCGTTCGATCCGCGGGCTCCGGTGCGTGCACGACGGCCCCGTCCCCGCGCGCGGCGCCCTGCCCGACCTGACGCTCCGCGAGGCGGCGCGACCGCTCGGCCTGCCCGGCGTCGTCCGCGTCACCGGGTCGGTGCGACTTCCGGTGGGTGCCGACGTCGACCCGTCGAACAACCGCGTCAGCGCGACGACCACCGTCGGCGTCAACGGGGTCGAGCTCACCCCGACGTTCCGGAGGGTCTCCCCCGCCCGCGACTCCACCCCCGGCACCGCCGAGATCGTCGTGCACAACACCGGGTCGCGCCCGTCGGCGGGCGACGTCGTGCTCGCGCGCACCGGGTGGACCGGGATCGACGGCGACGGATGGCGGTGCGTCTTCGCCTGCCGGTACACGGGGACGATCCTCCCCGGAGCCACCAGCCCGCCTCTGCGGATCCAGGTCGGCGCGGGCGGGGACCTCGAGGTCGCGCTCAGCGGCGGCGGCGACCTCGACGCCTCCGACGCCCGCGCGGCGACCCGCGTACCGGTCGCCCCGCCCCGCCCGGCGCCGTACCTGGAGCTGTCGGCGTTCGCGCCGGGCGCCCGCCCCGGAGCGACCACGACGTTCACCGCGAGCCTGACCGCGAGGGGCGGCACGGTCGTCCCGGAGGCCGTCGACGTCCGTCTCGACCCGTCCCCCGGCGTGGTCGTGCTCGACGTGGCCGGTGCCGGAATGCGCTGCGCGGGACTGCGATGCCGGCTGGACGCCGGGATCCCGGAGGGCGCGACCCGCGTGGTCCGGGCCACGCTCCGCCTGACGAGTCGCGCCGGAGGGCCGGCGGCCGTCCGGATCCGGACCGGGACGACCGTCCCCGGTCCCGGAGGCGACGACGAGGCCTTGGCGCGCGTCGTCCCGCTCGGGAGCGCCGGGGACCTCGTCGCCACGGTCGACGGCCCCGGCACGCAGGTCGCGGGGGATCGCGGAGCGTTCCGCGTCGACGTGCACAACACCGGCGAGGCCGCCGTCCGCGGGCCCGTCCGGGTCGACGTGAGCCACACCGCGCCGTTCGGGACCACCGACGTCGCGTCGAGGGACGGCTGGACGTGCGAGTCCGACGGGAGGACGTGCCTGCACGACGGTCCGGTGGCAGCCGGCGGGACGCTGCCGACGCTCGCGGTGCGGGTGCCGGTCCCACGGGCCTTCGACTCCGGGGACCGGGCCACGATCGGCGCGACCGTCTCCGCGCTCTCCGACGACGACACCGGGGGTGACAACGGCGCAGCCTCCGCCTCCGCCCCGGTGAGCAACGCCGACGTCCCGAACCTCGGGGTCTCCCTCGCCGCGACGGGTCCGCTGGCGTTCCGCGGCCCGGCGCGGTTCGAGGCCCGTGTCCGCAACACCGGCCCGAGGCGCACCACCGCGCCGGTCGAGCTCGGCTTCGCGGGGCGACTGGGCCCGACGGGCGTGCTCACGCCGTCGGGCCCCGGCTGGGCCTGCCCGGAGGACGACGCGTCCTGTGTCTACCGCGGGGCACTGGACCCCGGCGAGCAGGCCCCACCGCTCACGCTCTCCGGGACCGACGGCACCTTCGGCTTCGGCGCACCCGAGACGGCCGACGTCCTCCTGCGCAGCCCCGCCGGCACCGCGTCCGACGACGCCGCCCACGCCGAGGCCCCGCGGCCCCCGGCTCCCGACGCGGCCGGCCCGGATGCCACGGTCGACCTCACCGGCGGCGAGCCCGTGTCCGACGGGGAGCAGACCACCGTCCGCGCCACCGTCCGGGGCGCGGGCACGACCGCGGCCTCGGGCGGCACGTCCCTCCGCCTGGTCGCCGCGGGCGGACGCGCGACGGCCACGGGCGCCGGGTGGACCTGCACGGCCGAGCTGACCTGCACCACCGAGACCGCGGTCCGCCCGGGCGAGGGTCTCCCTCCGGTCGACGTCGTCCTCCGCCGTGACCGCACCGACGCCGCCCGCTCGGTCCGCGTCGCGGCCACGGTGGCCGTGGTGGGGGACGTCCGGACCGCCGACGACACGGCGATCGCCACCGTCGGCGTCGGGGAGGGCCGGACGGACCTCACCGTCGAGGCGACCCGTACGGCGGCCCTCCGTGCGGGCACCACCGCCGTCTCGATCCTCCGCGTCCGCAACGCCGGGACCCGGCCGACGACCGCGCCGACGACCGTCGTCGCCGACGCATCCGTGTCCCCGTCGCTCGCGGGCGACGGCTGGGAGTGCGACGGGAGCCGCTGCACCTACGCCGCGTCCATCGCCGCGGGGGCCGCGGCGCCGGACGTGCGGGCCACCCAGGCCTTCCCCGCCGACTCCGACCTGGGCCTGGACCCGTTCTCCGCCACGATCTCCGGGGGCGGCGACGCAGAGGTCGGGAACGACGTCGCCACGGCCACGGCGGGCATCGGCGTCGGCGCCCGCCCCGCGCCCGGGCGCTCGACCCGGCTCGGGATCGACCCGCTCGTCCCGGAGGCCCGCCCCGGGGACGTCGTCGCCGTCCAGCTCGCGGTCCGCGCGGGGTCGGACGACGTCGCCGGGCCGGCGACGGCGGTGGTCGACCTGCCATCCGACGTCGAGTACGTGCCGACGGACCCCGTCGGGCCCGCGCCGACGGTCACGGGCCGACGGCTCTCCTGGTCGCTGGACGTCCCGCAGGACCGCCGGCCCAGCGCGCTGCGGTTCGCGGTCGCCGTCGCGCCGGGCGCGGCGCCAGGGGTCCGCGAGCTGGACGCGACCCTGCGCCGGGACGGCGCGCCCGACGAGACGGACGCCTCCACCTTCCTCGTCCTGCCGAGCGCCCCTCCCGCGAGCGACCCCGGGTCGGCTCCGGGGGCCGGCGCCGGGGCGGGCGC
>NZ_JAURWA010000133.1 GCF_030655195.1 Patulibacter sp.
CCGCCGGCGCCCTTCGGCGCGCGCCAGCCCCGCCGGGCGCCGAACCCGGTGCGCTCGTCGTCGTCGCGGGGGCCGGGCATCCCGTCGATCATCCCACCCGGGCGCCCGGCGACACCCCGCCGGACCCGGCGACGCCCCGTCGCCCGCCGGCCGCGCACGCGGTGGGCGGGCCCGCGCCGTTCCCACTGAGCTAGCGTCCCGCCCATGCCCCGCATCCCGCGACGCGACGACGACATCGTGTGGTCCAGCGACGGCGGGGACGTCCGCCGCCGCGAGGGTCCGGGTGGCGGTCGCACGGGCGGGAAGAAGGCGGCCAAGGCCCGGGGCGGCCGGTCCGCGGCCGCGCCGGCGCCCGACCCGGGAGGCCGGGTCAAGGTGCGCCGCGAGACCGCCGGGCGGCGCGGCAAGACGGCGACGACCGTCTCCGGCGTCCCGCTCGACGAGGACGGCCTGCGCGAGCTGGCCGGGCGGCTGAAGAAGCGCTGCGGCGTCGGGGGCTCGTCCAAGGACGGCGTCATCGAGCTGCAGGGCGATCACCGCGACGTCGTCGTCGAGGTGCTCCGCGGCGAGGGCTTCGACGTGGTGCTCGCCGGTGGTTGACGGAGACGTCGTGCGCACGACCGACGTGGTGGTGATCGGCGCGGGGGCCGCCGGGCTGATGTGCGCCATGACCGCCGCGGGGCGCGGCCGCGACGTGCTGCTGATCGACCGCTCCAACAAGGCGGGCAAGAAGATCCTCATGTCCGGCGGGGGCCGGTGCAACTTCACGAACATGTACGCCGAGCCGGCGAACTACGCCTCGCAGAACGAGCACTTCTGCAAGTCGGCTCTGGCCCGGTACACCCCGTGGGACTTCATCGGCCTGGTGAACGAGCACGGCATCGCGCACCACGAGAAGAAGCTCGGCCAGCTGTTCTGCGACGACAAGTCCAAGGACATCCTCAACATGCTGCTGCGGGAGTGCCGGGAGGCCGGCGTCGACCTGCACGTGAACACCGCGGTGCAGCGGATCGAGCGCACCGACGACGGCTACGCGCTGCGGACGGACCTCGGCGACGTCGTGGCGGAGTCGGTGGTGATCGCGACCGGTGGTCTGTCGATCCCGACGCTGGGCTCCAGCGGCTACGGGTACGAGGTCGCGCGCCAGTTCGGTCACGACGTCCACCCGACCCGCGCCGGTCTCGTGCCGTTCATCATCACCGACGGGTTCAAGGACCTCTGCGTCGAGCTGACCGGGACGTCCGTGGACGCCGTCGTCCGCTGCAACGGCGAGAGCTTCCCCGAGAACATCCTCTTCACCCATCGTGGGCTCAGCGGCCCGGCGATCCTCCAGATCTCCTCGTTCTGGCACCTCGGCGACGCGGTGGAGATCGACCTGCTGCCCGACCGCGACGCCCACGAGTGGTTGCAGGACCGGCAGGCCGCGCGGCCCGACAGCGAGCTGAAGACCGTCCTGGGCGAGGTCTTCACGAAGAAGATGGCGACGCTCCTGGGCGAGCGGTGGTTCGCCTCCCGGCCGATGAAGCGCTACACCGCCGCCGAGCTGCGCGACGTCGCCGCGACGCTGAACGCCTGGCAGGTCGTCCCGGGCGGCACCGAGGGCTACCGCACCGCCGAGGTGACGCTGGGCGGCGTCGACACCCGCGGGGTCTCGCCGAAGACCATGGAGTCGCGCAACAGCCCCGGCCTCTACTTCATCGGCGAGGTGCTGGACGTCACCGGCCACCTGGGCGGCTTCAACTTCCAATGGGCGTGGGCGTCGGGCCACGCGGCGGCGCAGGTCGTCTGACGGCGGGGTCCGCGGGCGCCGGCCGGGGCGATCGGTTCGGCTCCGGGCCTCCGAGGTCCACATGGACGAGCGCATCGCCGGCTTCGACGTGGGGCGCTGAGCCGCCCCGGCGGGCGAGGGACCCCGGAAAGACGGAAGGCCCCGCGTGAGCGGGGCCTTCCTGCAGGTGCGGATGAGAGGACTCGAACCTCCACGGGGTTGCCCCCACGGCGACCTGAACGCCGCGCGTCTACCAATTCCGCCACATCCGCGTGGCGTCGCGACCTGCATCGCGAGCGGGGACATTAGCGCAAGGTCCCGCGATCCGGCGGCCGCCCTCGCGGACCCGTCCCCGCGGCCGCGGGGGACGCCGGGCCCGCGGCTCCCGGCCCGTCGGCGGGCGCGACCGCACGACGCATCCGCGCGGCGAGGTGCTATAAATCCGCTCCGCGCGGCACCGTCGTGCGACATCAGCGCCGCTATCGTCCAGGGGACTAGGACGCCGCCCTCTCACGGCGGAAACCCGGGTTCGAATCCCGGTAGCGGTACCTCTCGAAGCCCCCGCCCAGGCGGGGGCTTCGTCGTTCCCGGGGTGCTCGTCCGCCCTCCGGCGCTACCCTCGGTCGATGGAGCACGTGACGCGTCGCGACCGGGTGGTGGCCGACCTGCGCGGTCCGGTGGACGTCGTGATCGCGGCGTGGCCGCGGTCCCGGGGTGGACGGCGGGCGGCGGCGATCGCGCTGCCGTTCCTGGCCGTGTTCCTCGTGGCGGTCCTGTGGGTGCTCGGGATCGTGGTGCTGTCGATGCTCGGCGCGATCGGCATCGAGCCCGTCGACCTGCAGGGCAGCGACCGGTACGTGCGCGACGGAGCGCTGTTCCTGACCACCGGCGTGCTCACCGTGCTCGTCCTGGGCGTCCTCGCGTCGCTGTGGCGCTCGGCGCTCGACGACTGAGCGGGTCCGCGACCGCAGCCTCCGACGACCGTCGCCCGACGCCTGAGCCGGAAGTGGGCTTCCGGGTCCACCGGCTAGGATCCCCCGGCGGTTCTCCGGGCGACGTGCCGGAGTGCCCACGACCGACGTGCCAGACCGGACCTTCACCCCGCACGAGCTGCACCAGAGGGCGATCTCGGTGCTCGACCGGATCGAGCTGATCGCCGCGCACTGGCGCCGGGGGCGGCTGCCGGCCGCCGCCGACGTCGACGCCGTCGCCGCCGCGGTCGTCGACCTGCGGACCCAGGTCGAGCGCACCGCGCTGGCCGTGACGGAGGCGGATCCCGCCGCGGAGGCGCACCTGTCGGCCGCCCTGCTGCGCATCGCCGACGCGATCCGCCTCGTCGACCGGCTCGCGCAGGAGCACCCCCGTCCGGTGCCCGCGACGCCGCGGATCCGCGCGGTGCCGGCCGACGCGGACCCTCCCGTCTCCGGCTGACGCCACCCCGACGCGACGACCGGACGTCCGTCCAGTTGCGTCCGCAACTGCATCCGGGCCCGCGGGCGGGCCGTTTCCCCTCGCATGACCACCGCTCTCCGGAGGTCCTCGCGCGTCGCCGCGCCCGGGCCGCGCACCCGCCGCCCGCTCGCGGCGCCCTCCTCGGACCCGGTGGCGGACGGGGGACGCTCGTGAGCACCCTTCCCACGTCGCCGACCGGCACGGGCTCGGTCTCCCGGCTCCCGGCGCGGCGGGAGCCGGGCGCGGGACCGACGGGCGGCGAGGCCCGCACGGACGCCCAGCGCATGGAGCGGATGATCGACGCCGTCCAGAACCTGAGCCGGCAGCTCGCGGAGACCCAGCTGCTGCTCGCGACCTTCGCCGACCAGCTGGAGGCCGCCGCCGAGGAGCTCGTCGCCGACGGTCCGACGCCCGTCGTGGCGCCGCGATCCGCGCGCCCCGCCGTCGGGGTGCCCGTGCGACGGGCCGCCCCTCCCGCGCCCGTCGACCCCGCCGCGGCGCCGGTGCCCCCGGCGCCCCTCGCGGAGTTCGTCCGTGCCCCCGGCCAGGAGCCCCCGGCCGACCCGGATCCCCGCACCCCCGCGGTCTGACCGACCGACCGGTGCGCCGGCCCGTCAGCGGGTAGGCACCAAGGCATGAACGACCAGACGCCCGACGCGCAGGACACCACCACCGGCGACGCCCCGATCGCCCCCGACGGCACCGTGCAGCCCGCGGCCGACGCCCCGGCGCGCAGCGCCGAGAAGGACCCGTCCGACTGGGCCACCGGCGGGGAGCCGGCCACCGGGCCGCAGCTCTCCTACGTCTCCACGCTGGCGCAGGAGGCGGGCGTCGACGTCCCCGAGAACCTGTCGAAGGCGGACGCCTCGAAGCTCATCGACGAGCTGCAGGAGAAGACGGGCCGCGGCAAGTCCTGAGTCCACGGGGCGCCCGTCGGCGTAGATTCCTCGACATGGGCATCCTCTCGACACTCCGCATGTACACGAAGCGACCGAAGAAGCTGGACGCCCCCACGGACGTCTACGCCCACTCGGTCGGACTCCTCGAGGGCGGCACGCTCGACCTCGAGGGTCTCCGCGGCAAGCCGACGCTGATCGTCAACACGGCGAGCAAGTGCGGCTTCACGCCGCAGTTCGAGGGCCTGCAGAAGCTGTACGAGGAGTACCACGACCGCGGTCTGGAGATCGTCGGCTGCCCCTCGGGGGACTTCGCCGGGCAGGAGCACGACGATGCCGACGCGATCGGCGACGTCTGCCAGCGCAACTACGGCGTGACGTTCCCGGTCACGGAGAAGATGTCCGTCCGCGCCGACCCGCACCCGTTGTGGGAGGACCTGGCGCGCCAGCCCGATTCCGCGCCGCCGTCCTGGAACTTCACGAAGTACCTCGTCGACGGCGACGGCAAGCTCGTCGCGCGCTGGAACTCGAAGACCACGCCGCAGGACGCCGACCTCGTCGGCCGCATCGAGTCGGTCCTCCCGGCCGCCTCCTAGCGTCTCCCGGGGCCTCCCGGGCCGGTGCCCCCCGTCGTCGACCGCAGCCTGCTGCAGCACCGCCTGACGCGCGCCCTCTGGGTCCTGCTCGCGGTCTTCCTCGTGCTCGGCCTGGCGATCCGTCCGACGGCGCTGGGCGACACGATCGACGGGCGGACGCTGAGCGCCCTGCGGCCGCTCGACACGCCGGACACCAACGCGGGCTGGGTCGCGCTGACGAAGGTCGGCTCGCCCGCGGCCTACCTGCAGTTCTGTCTCGCGCTGATGCTCGCCGCGGCCGTCCGTCGCCGGTGGCGCTGGGTCCTGCTGGCCCCGCTGACGATGCTGGCCAGCGAGCTGACCGCGCAGGGCATCAAGCAGCTCACCGCGGGGCCGCGACCCGGCGTGGCGATGAGCAGCCTGATCGGCGACGCCGCCTGGCCGTCGGGGCACAGCACCGCGGCGATGACCGTCGCGCTCCTGGCCGTCCTCATCGCCCCGCGACGGCTCCGTCCGCTGATCGCGGTCCTGGGGGCGTTCGGGGCGCTGGGCGTCGGCTTCGGGATGGTCACCGTCGGGGCGCACTACCCGACCGACATCTTCGGCGGGTACCTCTGGGGTGCGGTCTGGGTGACGCTGGCCACCGTCGTCGTCCTCGAGTGGCAGCGGCGTCGCCCCGTCGTACGGCCCCCCGACCTGGCCCCGGTGCGCCGGCGGCACCTGGCCGGTCCCGCGCTCCTGCTCGTCCTCGGCGCGCTGACGGCGGTGTCGCTGGCCCAGCGCGACGCGGACGGCGTGGTCGGCACGGTCCGCGACCACACCGTCGCGGTGGTCGTGCTGGGCGGCCTCGTCGCGCTGGCCCTGACGCTCGTCGCCCTGACGGCGTCGCTGCCGGACGCGCGGGAGGACCGGCGCCGGACCCGGCTGGGGCGCCGGCGTCGCCCGGTGGACGGCGCCGCTCCCGGGCCGCCCGCCGACGGCGCGGGCTGACCCCTGGCCGACCGAGGTCCCGTTCAGCGGCTCGCGCCGGGTTGCCAGAGCGGCTCGTCGCCCTGCGTGGAGGCGCGGGCGAGGATGAACAGCAGGTCCGACAGGCGGTTCAGGTACTTCACGACCTCGGGGTTGGCGCCCTCGACCAGCAGGGCACGGCGTTCGCTCCGCCGCGCGATCGTGCGGGCGACGTGCAGCTGCGCCGCCGCCGGCCCGCCGCCGGGGAGCAGGAACGAGCGCAGCGGCTCGAGCTGGTCGTTGACCTCGTCGCAGCGCTCCTCCAGCCACGTCACCTGCTGCGGCGTCGCGCGCAGGCGGTCCTTCCGGGCGTGCTCGCTGTCGTGGGGGACGGCGAGGTCCGCGCCCAGGTCGAACAGGTCGTTCTGGATCCGCACGAGCCACGGGCGGAACCGCTCGGGCAGGTCCTGCAGCGTGCCGACGACGCCCAGCTGGCTGTTCAGCTCGTCGATGTCGCCGTAGGCCTCGATCCGCGGGTGGGTCTTCGGCACGCGGCTCATGTCGCCGAGGTGCGTCTCGCCCGCGTCCCCGGTGCGGGTGTAGATGCGCGTGAGGTTCACCGTCATCGGCGCAGCGTAGCGAGGACGGCGACGACCGCCGCGGGGCGGGGCGGCGGCGGGGCGACCCACCTAGAATCGGTCTCCGTGCCCCTGCCGCCCGCCCGTCCGTCCCGCGTCCGGCAGCTGGCCGCCCTCGCCGTCGTCCTGATGGCCGGGGCGGTGGCCACGGGCTGCGGTCAGGTCGACGAGACCGGGGCCGGCGTGCGGGTCCTGATCACCACCGACCAGGGCGCCCGCACGGTGCTCGACCGGCCGGGCGTGCGGGCCTCCGACGACGAGCCCGCCCTCGAGGTCCTGCGCCGGGCGGCGAAGACCGAGGTCGACGGCCGCGGTGCGGTCACGTCGATCGACGGCCGCCGCGCCTCGGGCGACCGGCGCTGGACGCTGTGGCTGAACGGCTCGCCGATGCGCTCGGGGGCGCTGGCCGCCACGAAGCAGGACGTCAACCTGCAGCAGCTGCCGGTGCTCGACACGGTTCGGACGACGAAGGTCAGCGAGGGCGACACGATCTGGCTGGACCTCGGGGCCTCGCCGGTGGTCCCGCGCGGTGTCGTCGGCACGTTCCCCGAGCCGTTCCTCCACGGCCAGGAGGGCAAGCGCTGGCCCGTCCGCGTGGAGTGCGGCGAGGAGCGCGCCCAGGCCTGCCGGATGGTCCGCGACGCCCTCGTCCGCTACGGCATCCCGGCGGTCTCCAACCTCGTGCGCACCTCCTACAACCCCGGATCCGCCCGGATCGCGGTGGGCACCTGGGTGCAGCTGCGCGAGGATCCGTCGCTCGGTCTGGCCGAGCGCGGGGCCCGCACCACCGGGATCCCCGTCGTCCCGGCGAAGGACGGCCGGAGCATCGGCCTGACCGGCGCCGACGGGCGCGTCACGCGCACGCTGGGCGCGGGCTCCGGGGCGATCTTCGCGGCGCGCTGGCGCGACGAGCCGCCGAGCTGGGCGGTCACGGGCACCGACGACGCCGGCGTGCTGCGCGCGGCGGGTGCCTTGGACGAGACGGTCCTGAAGAAGCGGTTCGCGGTCGGCGTGGACGACCGGGGTGCGGTGATCGGCGTGCCGTCGCAGGCCGCCCCGGCGCGCCGCTGACCCGCGCCGTCGGGACGCCGTCGGCCGGCGAGGACGCGATCGGCGCAGGACCCGCGCTCAGCGCGCGACGCGGCGCCAGGGCTGCGCCTCGGCGTCGAGCTGCAGCAGCTCGCAGCCGCGGGCGTCGGGCAGCAGCGGGTGCTTGCAGCTCCAGCGCCCGTCGCTGGCCAGGCGCCGGACGACGACGAGCCGGTCCTCGGTGATGCGGGTGACGGCGCTCAGCGCCGACCCGTAGCGCTCGCTCTGCGCGTCGCTGAAGCCGCTGCCGAGGGTCCACATGCGCTTGCCGCTGAGCGTCGAGCGCAGCAGCTCGGAGCGGTTCGTCGTCCCGGCGCGCTGGCGCGGGGCGACGACCTCGTGGGCGGAGAGGGCCGGTCGGCCCAGGCGGCTGAGCGTGCGCCGGTTGGTCGTCGCGCTGACGACCGTGCGAGGCGCGGAGCTGCCGCGGCGGACGATCAGGCGCCAGCGCTCGGGGCCGGCGCCGGCGGTGCGCCACGACGCCGCGACGACCGAGCGACGGAGGTCGATGCCCTGCGGGCCGTACTCCGGCGAGGCGACCCGGCGGCGGCCGCGCTTCTCGGTGCGGGTGCCGAACACGGTCGGGCCGACGGCGGTCGTCGAGCCGAGGTCGGCGATCGCGATGCCCGTGCGCAGCGGGCGGGCCGCCGACGCGGGGCGGGAGAACGCGATGCGCGAGCCCCAGACGGCGGGGAACCGCTCGTCGACGTCGGGAGACGACGCCGCGGGGACGGGGGCGTCGACCCCGGTGAGGACGTCCAGGCGCCGCACGTCGCAGCCCGTGGGCACGGCCGTCGCCGCCTGCTTGCAGACCGTGTAGACGACGAGCGGGGTGCCGTCGGGGCCGGGGCCGATGCCGGCGTCGATCGGGGCGTCCTGCGGTGCGACGCCCAGCTGCACGCCGGTGCCGTCGGGGGTGCGGGCCACCAGCCGGTAGCGGCCGTCGTCGTCGCGGCGGCTCCAGACGAGCCAGCCGCCCCACCCGTCGACCGGCGTGTCGTTCTGCTCGACCGACAGGACGGTCGGTGCCAGTGGTCCGGGGGCCGCCGCGGCAGGGGCCGTCCCGACCGCGCCGAGGGCGCCGAGGGCGACGGCGGAGAGCAGGAGGGCGGCGGGGCGCACGGGGGAGGGGCGGGACGTCACGTACATGGGAACCCGTGCCGCCGGTCGGAGTTCCGGTCCGGCCGGTCCTACTTCTTCAGCGGCGCGAAGGCGGGGTCGTCCTCGTGCTCGCGGAAGAACGCGACCATCGGGCCGACGTACGCCGTGGCCGGCGGGCAGCGCACGCCGTGGCGGCCGAGCAGCTCCGTCGCCCGCGAGGTGTCGTAGCGGACCTGGTGGTTGAGGTACACGAGCGACTCGCGCGGGGTGCCGCCGAGCAGGTGGCGCATCACCGACAGCCGCAGCGACTGGTCGACCATGCCCCACGGCAGCTTGAAGGCGGGGGCCTTGCCGGCGTAGGCGCGGCAGAGCTGCCCGTAGAGGTTCGAGGCCGTAATCGGCTCCGGATCGACGAGGTGCAGCGTCTCGCCGGCGAAGTCCGGGTCGCCGGCACCGGTGACGATCGCGTCGATGACGAAGTCGACCGGGACGACGTTGAACGGGGCGGTCATCGCGCCGGGCTGCACGATCGGGCTGTGGCGGCCGACCGCCGCCTGGATCGTGCGCAGCAGGTAGTAGGGGCCGTCGAACTTCTGTGTGACCCCGGTCCGCGAGTCACCGACGACGATGCCGGGGCGGTAGATCGTGGTCGGGATCTCGTCCATCGACGCGCGGACGAGGACCTCGGCGGCGAACTTCGTCGACTCGTAGTGGTTCTTGAACGACTGCCCGGCCCACAGGTCGGCCTCGTGCACCGTGCCGCCCCGCAGCCCGGCGACGTACGCGGTGGAGACGTAGTTGTGGCGCTCCAGACGGGAACAGGCGCGGCAGAAGTCGATGACGTTCTGCGTGCCCTCGACGTTCACGCGCTCGGCGATCGAGAGCGGCACCGCCAGGTCGTAGACGGCCGCGAGGTGGTGGACGGCGACCGTGTCGTCGGCCAGCCGGCGCCAGTCGGCCTCCGAGAGCCCGAGGTTGGGGGCGGTGATGTCCCCGGGCTGGATCGTCAGGCGGTCGCCGGTGCCGAGCTCGGCGGCCACGGCCGTGGCCTTCTCGACCATCCGCGGCTCGACGAGCGCGACCACGGTCGCCTCGCGATCCTGGTCCAGCAACAGGGGGATCAGGCGGGCGCCGATGAATCCCGGGAAGCCGGTGAAGAGGATCGTCCGCGCAGCCATGGGCGCGGATCCTACTCAGGCGTAGGAGCCGTTGCCTACCGGCGGTCGCAACGGTCGTCGTGCCGCCGCGGGCGCCGCTCCGCGGCCCTTGCCGGCGGGGCCGACGGACGCGGTCGCCCCGTCCTCGGGGCTCGCCAGGAGGGGCGCTGCGCCGTACGCTGCGCCGACGCAAGGCGGCCCGGACGACGACGTGGTGGACGACCCGTGGGCCCGCCCACCCGGGACGGCGGCGGAGCACCGGCCGGGGAACTGGGGCGGTGACCCCGTCCCCGGGCCGGCCGTCGAGGCGTCGACGGGCCCGTTGGTCTCGCCGGCCCGCCGGCTGCGCCCCGCCCGGATCGCGGTCGTGGGCGCGGCGATCCTCAGCCTGGTCGAGGGCCTGACCTCCGCCTGGGCGCTCTGGGAGACCCGCAGCGTCGCGGGCGACGAGCCCGGCGGCGGTGACACGCCGCTCGACGGGCTCACGGTGAGCCAGGACGCGATCGACCGCTTCAACGCAGTCTCGGGCGTCGACGGGGTCGTCGCGATCATCGGCGTCCTCGCGCTGATCGTGGCGGCGGTCTTCGTGATCCGGTGGGAGAACGTCGTCCTGCGCAACCAGCGCGGGCTCGGCGTCCCGCGGCCGCGCTACGCGCCCGTCGCGGCCGGCTTCTCGTGGTTCGTGCCGATCTGGTCGCTGTTCGGCCCCAAGCGCGCCCTGAACGACGCATGGCGCGCCGCGGCGCCGGCGTCGGAGGGCCGGGCCGGCGGGGACGCGTGGCTGGTCCGGGCCGTGCCGACGCTCTTCACCGCCTGGTGGGCGACGTGGCTGGTCGGCCAGATCGTGGGCAACGGCGCCACGCGGCTGACGGACGACACGCTGTCCGGGCAGACGCTGCTCTACGGCGGCTCGGTGGTGGCCTGCGTGTCGACGATCGTCGCGGGCGTGCTCTTCGTCGCCGTCATGGAACGGATCACCGCCCGGCACGACGCGCGGATCGCCGAGCGCGAGGCGCCCGCCACGTAGGCCGGGACGCCGGCCGGCGTCAGTCCACCAGCCGCCGCTCCGTCGCCCAGCGCGTCAGCTCGTGGCGGTTGGAGAGCTGGAGCTTGCGCAGGACCGCCGAGACGTGGTGCTCGACGGTCTTGGGCGAGATCGTCAGGCGCCGGGCGATCTCCTTGTACATGTAGCCCCGGGCGATCAGCCGGAGGACCTCGCGCTCGCGGTCCGTCAGGCCGTCGAGCTCGGGGTCGGCGACCAGCGCGACGGCCGTGTCGATCCGTCCCGCGAACGCGTCGAGGACGAAGCCGGCCAGGCGCGGCGAGAAGACCGCGTCGCCGTCGCGCACCTTCGCGATCGCCGCACCCAGCTCGTCGCCCGAGATCGTCTTCGTGACGTAGCCGCGGGCGCCGCCGCGGACCAGGGCGATCACGTCCTCCGGCTCGTCGGACACCGACAGCGCCAGGACCTTCTGGCCCGGACGGGTCTCGTGGACGCGCCGCAGCACCTCCGCGCCACCGCCGCCGGGCATGTGGACGTCGAGCAGGACGACGTCGGGCTCGCGGTCGAGGATCAGGCGCACCGCGACGTCCACGTCCCCGGCCTCGCCGATCACGGTGGCGCGCGGCCCGCCGTCGCCGGTCGCGTGCTCCAGCTCGGCGCGGACGCCGGCGCGGAACAGGGCGTGGTCGTCGACGAGGACGACGGTGGGCGGCGCGGTCATCGGCGGGGCTCTCGGTGGGGGTGGGGACGGGCGGGGATCACGGGCGGTCCTCGAGCAGCAGCTCGACCTCGGTGCCCTCGCCCGGGGCCGAGGTGATCGTGGCGCGTCCGCCGGCGCGGCGCATCCGGCCGACGATCGACTCGCGGACGCCGCGGCGGTCGGCGGGCAGGGTCTCCGGGTCGAAGCCGCGCCCGCGGTCGCGGACGAAGACCTCGACCCGGCCGTCGTCGACCTCCGCGAACACCGAGACGGGCACCGGGGCGGCGTCGGGTCCCGGGGCCGCGTGGCGGGCGGCGTTGGCCATCGCCTCGCGGGCGGCCGCGACCAGGGCGGCCGTGCCGTCGTCGAGCGGCAGCTCGCCGCTCGTGACGACCTCGATCTCGACGCCGTGCTCGACCTCGACCGCGGCGGCCGCGGCGCGCAGCGCGGCCATCAGCTCGGTGTCGGGGCGCTCGCTGCGGCCCGACAGCCACGCCCGCAGCTCCCGCTCCTGCCGCCGGGCGAGGCCCGCGACCTCGCGCGGGTCGTCGCTGCGGCGCTGGATCAGCGCGAGCGTCTGGAGCACCGAGTCGTGCAGGTGCGCCCCGACCTCGGCGCGCTCGTCGCCGCGGATCCGCTCGGACCGCTCGGCCTGGGCCCGCCGGGCGGACCGCCGCCAGAACGGGGCGACGACGACGCCGACGGCGGCGACGGCCACGAGCAGCTGCACCACCGAGGTGCGGCTCGCGTCCAGGGCCCCGAGGGACGAGAGGGCCACGAGGGCTCCGAGGACGACGAGCCCGATGCCGCTGGCGAGCAGGAGCCCGTCGGTCTCGGCCCGCTGACCGCGCCTGCCGGGACGGCGCCCGACGAGGCGCTGCCACCCGGAGGTCGGCCCCGTCGCGTCGGCGGCGGGCAGCTCCGCGGTCTGCGCCCAGAGCACGAAGCCGCCGGCACCCAGCAGCACCAGCGCCCAGACGCTCACGCCGAGCACCGACCGGAGGGCGAGGAGCCCCACCAGCACCCCGGCGGCGAGGAGGACGGCCGCGGCGACGGTGCGCCGGCCCCCGGCGGCGGGGTCCTGCGCGGTCGCGCGGAGCCTCGTCCGTGCGTCGCGGAGCGCCCGGCGCTCCCGGCGGCGCTCCATCCCGAGGGCGACGCGCGCCCCGACCGTCGCGACCACCAGCAGCGCGCAGACCACGCCGGCGGCACCCTTCGCGGCACCGCCGGCGCCCTGCTCGACGGCGACGAGCAGGACGCCGAGCAGCCCGCAGCAGACCGCGGACAGCAGGACGAGGGGGCGTGCGGTCACCCGCGCCGCCGGGGGGTCGAGGTGCGGCAGGCGCTCGTCCGGAGCAGGTCGTCGCCGCGGCGGACGATGCCGCGGGCCATCGGTCCGGGACCGTCGATCGCACCGCGCGACTGGGCGACGGCGACGTGCCCGACGCCGACCCGCAGGTCGAGGGTCACGCGGGGGCGGTCGTCGTCGGCGCCCGGCGCGGGGTCGACCTCGATCACCGGGCCGTCGCCGTTCCCGGTCCACGAGCCGCCGCCGGAGGAGGAGCCCAGGACGTCGTACCCGCCCGCCGCGCCCAGGTCGGTGCGGATCGTCCAGGCCACGCACCGGTCGCGCGGCAGGACGACGCCGACCTGGCCGACGTCGACGCGGGCCGGGATCGTCACGCGCTGCCCGCGGCGCAGCGGCAGATCGCGCAGGTCGACGACCATCTGCCCCGCGCCGAGGCGGTAGCCCTGCTCGGCCCGGGCGACGGTGCCCGGCCGGAAGTCCCGCTCGCCGACGGACCGGTCCACGTCCACGTCGGCGACGACGGCGGCGGTGGCCGGCACGGCGAGGGCGAGGGCGAGGACGAGGAGCGCGCCCGTCGCGCGGCGGCCGCGGGCCGAGACGACCAGCAGGCCTCCGAGGAGCAGCAGCCCGAGGGCGGCCGGCCACGCCCCGAGCAGGGCGGTCGTCCCGAAGCTCACGACGGCGACGGTGCACAGGGCGGTGAAGGCGGCGATGGCCACCGCGATGCCGACCAGCGCGCGCAGGACGCCGCCGGCGGCCGAGGCGGCGGGACCGCTCTGGCGCGCGGCGCCGGCGGCGCCTCCCGGCGCCGCCGGGATCAGCAGCGCCGCGGCGAGGTAGAAGAGGACGCCCGCGCCGCCGAGGAAGAGCGTGGCGACGAACGCCAGGCGGACGAGCAGCGGCTCCATGCCGTAGCGCTCGGCGATCCCGCCGCAGACGCCGAAGAGCATCCGGTCGTCGGCGGAGCGGGAGAGGCCCGGCGGCGGTCCGTCGGGGGCCGGGCGGTCGTCGGGACCGGCGGCCGTGGACGGCTCGCGGATCGGGTCGGTGGGGTCGGTCGGATCGGGGCTCATGGGCGTGGATCCAGGGTGCCTGCGGGGGCGCGCGGTTCCTATGGGGGATGCCCCGGGCCGGTCCCGGGTCCGGCCCCGGGTCAGGATCCCAGGCCCGGCGGCGCCCGGGCCGCCCGCGCCCGCCGGCACGCCCCTCGTCCCCGCCCGCCCCGGCGGTCCGGCGCCGGTGCCATGCTCCGGGGGTGCTCGAGCGCGCGGACGCCCTGAAGGCCCTGTCGGACGAGGTGTTCGACGTCGTCGTGGTCGGTGGCGGGGTGACGGGCGCGGGCGTGGCCCTCGACGCCGCGTCCCGGGGCTACTCCGTCGCCCTCGTCGAGCGGGCGGACTACTCCTCGGGCACCTCGAGCCGCTCGTCCAAGCTCGTCCACGGCGGCCTGCGCTACCTCGCGTCGTTCGACATCGGCCTGGTCCGCGAGGCCCTGCTGGAACGGCAGATCAACGCCCGCGTGGCCCCGCACCTCGTGACGCCGCTGCCGCTGGTCGTCGCCACGACCGCCGACCACCGGCCCGACCGGATGACCGGGGTGGGCCTCAACCTCTACGACGCCCTCGCCCTGGACCACCGCCGCGGTCGCGGGCGCGGGCGCGGCGCCCTCTCGGAGGATGAGCGCGGCTGGAGCCCCGACCGCCACCGCACGCTGGACCCGCGCGAGGTCGTCGAGCACGTGCCGGCGCTCGACGGACAGGACGTCAAGAGCGGGTTCCTCTTCTACGACTGCCAGACGGACGACAGCCGCCTGGTCCTGACGATCCTCCAGGAGGCCGAGCGCTTCGGCGCGGTCCCGGCCAACCGGATCGAGGTGCTGGGGCTCCTGGAGCGCGACGGCATCGCCGAGGGCGTGACCGTCCGCGACGGCGAGACGGGGTCCGAGTTCGCGATCCGCGCGCACAACGTGGTCAACGCCACCGGCGTCTGGGCGGACCGCCTGCGGCCCGCGGAGCTCCACGACGAGGCCGAGGTCCCGGTCATCCGTCCGTCGCGCGGCACCCACGTCACGCTGCCCAGCGAGAAGCTGCCGCTGCGCTCCGGGGCGATCGTGCCCTCCGGCGGCGGGCGCTTCATGTTCGCGCTGCCGTGGCTGGGCCGGACCCTCGTCGGCACCACGGACAACGAGATCGACGACCGCGACCTCGACCACGTGCGGGCACCCGAGGAGGACGTCGAGTACATCCTCGACGGCATCAACTCGTTCTTCGGCACGTCGCTGGGGTCCTCCGACGTGCAGGGCGCCTACGCCGGCGTCCGGCCGCTGATCGCGACGGGCGACCCGAAGCGCTCCGTCGACATCTCCCGCCGGGCCGAGCTCTACGAGACCTCCTCCGGGATGCTCACGATCACCGGCGGCAAGCTGACGACCTGGCGCCGCATGGCCAAGTCCACGGTCGACCGCCTGACCGAGCGCGACGGGCGCGACGCCCCGTGCCGGACGCAGAAGACGCCGCTGGGCCAGCCGATCGACGCGCTGCGCCTGCCGCACGTCCCCGGCACCTCGCCCGCCACCCGGGAGCACCTGGCCGCCCGGTACGGCAGCGTCGCCCGCGACGTCCTGCAGCTCGCGGAGGAGCGGCCCGAGCTGGCGCGGGCCGTCGTCGCCGACGGGCCGGTCGACGTCCTCGCCGAGACCGTCCACGCGGCGCGCACCGAGCACGCCCGGTCCCTCGGGGACGTCCTGCTGCGGCGCACCCGACTCGGCCTGACCGCCGCCCGGGGGCTGCTGGCCGACGACGCGCGCGGGGCCCGCGAGGTCGCCGAGGCGATCGCCCCGGAGCTCGGCTGGGACGCGGCGGGCGTCGACCGCGGGGTCGCGGACTTCCGCCGGGAGGCGGCGCTCGAGGGCCTCGTCCCGGGCGCCTGACCCGGGCGCCGCGCGGGGGCCGGAGCCGCCCCGGGAGGCAGGGGACGGGGGCGGCGACCACCCGACGCCCTAGGATCAAGCCCAGATCGATGTCGAGTGATCACGGAACAGCCCCGAGCGCAGCACCGGACGACACCGCCACGCGGTTTCGCCGTGCCGGCGAGTCCGCCTACAACCTGACGCTGCGCATCACGGGCAGTCCGGGCGCGGCCTGGCATGCCACCACCGCGGCCTTCGCCGCGGTCGCCGAGCGGATCCCCGCGGACGCCCCGGCGGGGGTCGCGGACCAGGACCTCCTGCTCATGGGCTGCTGGCACGCCCGCTCCCTGCTCGCCCAGCTGGCGTCCAACCCGGCCTACGCCGAGCAGCTGCGCCTGCACGACGAGGCCGCCCGCGCCGCCGCGCCGCCGCAGTCGCCCGTCGTCGCCGCCAACGCCGCGCTGCCCGTCGACCAGCGCGAGGTCCTGGCGCTGCGCGGGCTCAGCGACCTCGACCACGCGGCGCTGTCGGCGCTGCTGCGGGTCGACGCGGGCCTGCTGGCGTCCATGCTCGCCCAGTCGCGGCTGATGCTGCGCGACGCGCAGACCGGCGGCGCCCTGGCGGCCACCGCCACCGAGGACCCCGAGGACCGTCACGCGCTCGCGCTCGCCGCCCTCCGGCAGGACGGACAGCTCCGCGGCGCCGAGGGCCGGGAGCGGCTGTCGGCCTGGCTGGGCTCCTCCGACGGGCACCGCGAGGTCGTCGAGGCGCTCGACGAGGCCGGGCTCACCTACCGCTCCTGGGCGCCCGAGCCCGTCCCCGACGGGCTGCTCGACGCCGCGGTCGCGGCCGCGGACCAGGTGCAGCCCGCACCGCTCGTGGGCACCGCGTCGACGGAGGTCGCGACCGAGGCCCCGGCCACCGCACCGACGCAGCCGGACCCCGCCTCCGGCGCGCGACCCTCCGCCCCGATCGCGGCGCCCGCCGCCGCCGGCCCGGTCGCCCCGCGCGGCGCGGGTGCGGAGCCCGTCGACCCCGGCGCGACCGTCGAGTGGTCGTCCACCGACATCGCCGCGCTCGGCCTCGAGGGCGCCGTGCCGCCGCAGCGCGCGGCCGCCGCTCCCGCGGCCCAGGCCCTCCCGGGCGAGGACGTCGCGGACGAGTGGGACGACGAGTGGGACAGCGGCGACACCTCCGGGGACCTGCTCCAGCCGGTCGACCGGGGCGGCCGCGCACCGCGCTGGCAGATCGCCCTCGTCGCGATCCTGCTCGTCGCGGTCATCGTCGCGCTCGTGATCGCCCTCATGGGCGGCGGCGACGACCCCACCGAACCCGCCGGCAGCCCCGCACCGGGCGGTGGGACGACGACGGAGCGCACGCGGACCACGGGTGCCGCACCGTCGGGCCACCTCGTCGGCGAGCTGCGACTGCCCGGCGCGACCGTCCGCATCCACAACGGGTGAGCACCCCGGCCTTCCGGTCGCTCGATCCGGGCCCGGAGCTCGGGACCGACGACCTGATCGACGCCGTGGTCGCCGACGCGTCGAGCCCCGCCACGCGGGACGCCGCAGGCCGACCGCGCACCATCGGCGTGATGGTCCAGAGCACCGACGGCCACGTGACGGTCGAGGGCCGCTCGGGTGGGCTGGGCGGCCCCGAGGACCGGGCGGTCTTCCGCGGGCTGCGCGCCCGGGCGGACGCCCTGCTCGTCGGCGCCGGGACCCTCAACGGCGAGCGGTACTCCACGACGCTCGACGAGCCCCACCGCACGGCGCGGCGCTCCGCCGGCCTGGCCCCCGAGCCGGTGCTCGCGACGATCAGCCGGTCCTTCTCGCTGGACGAGGACCTGCCGCTCCTCCACGAGGACCTGACCCGCGCGGTCGTCTACACCGAGACCGAGCCGCCGTTCGCCGTCGACGCCGAGCGCATCGAGGTCGTCCGCCTCGAGGACGCCTCCCCGGCCGCCGCGCTGCGCGACCTGCACGACCGCGGCGTGGGGACCGTGAACTGCGAGGGCGGCCCCGGTCTGCTGGCGGCCCTCGTGCGCGACGGCCTGCTCGACGAGCTCCTGGTCACCGTGTCCCCGCTGCTCGTCGGCGGCGAGAGCGCGCTGACGATGCTCCGGGGCGACCTCGGCCCCGGCCCCCCGCGCGACCTGACGCTGCGCGGCACCTGGCGCGGCGGCGACGTCCTCTTCCTCCACTACCACCTGAACCCCGGGAGCCCCGCATGAGCGACGAGCTGATCCTCCGGCTGCGCGACCAGACGCTGACCCTGAAGGCGGGCCGTCCCGCGCTGATGGGCATCGTCAACTGCACGACGGACTCGTTCTCCGACCGCACCCGGCTCGAGACGCTCGAGGCCCGGGTCGCCCACGGCCTCAAGCTCGCGGACGCGGGGGCCGAGATCATCGACGTCGGCGGCGAGTCGGGCGTGACGCACACGCCGATGGTCAAGGCGAAGGAGGAGTGCGAGCGCGTCGTGCCGGTCGTGCGGCGGCTCGTCGACGCCGGGCTCATCGTCTCCGTCGACACGTGGAAGCCCGAGGTCGCCGAGGCGGTCCTCGACGCCGGGGCGCACCTCATCAACGACGTCTCCGGGCTCTACCACGCCCGTCTGGCCAACGTCGTGGCCGCGCGCGGCGCGGGCATCGTGCTCATGCACACCCGCGCGGACCCCAAGACGGACTACTTCCCCGACTACGGCAGCCGGGTCATCGACGACGTGCGCCGCGTGCTCAACAGTCTGCGCGAGCGCGCGCTGCAGGCCGGCGTCCGCTCGGACTCGATCATCCTGGACCCGGGCCCCGACTTCGCCAAGATGCCGGGCGAGACCGTCGAGGTCCTGCGCGACCTGCCGACGCTGGCCGTCCACGGGCACCCGATCCTGCTCGCCGTCTCGCGCAAGTACTTCGTCGGCACGATCATCCACCGCGAGCCCGACCAGCGGCTGGCCGGCACCCTCGCCGCCCTGGGCTGGTGCGCCGAGCGGGCGAAGTTCTCGATCGCCCGCATGCACGACGTGCGCGAGGCCGCGGACTACCTGCGGGTCCGGGCGGTCATGGACGGCCGCGAGCCGATGCCGACGATCGACCGCGACGACGTGCGCCTGAAGTGGCTGCACGACGGCGAGGCCGACGACGACGAGGACGAGGATCCGGGCGACGGCGGCGGCTCGCGCGAGCCCGCCAAGCGCTGAAGGAGGGAGGGCCGGGCCCCGCCCCGAGCTTCTCGGGTCGGATCGCTGCGGTGGTCGGCGGGGCTCGGGGCACCCGGAGGGGGATCGGGCCCCACCCCGAGCTTCTCGGGCCGGATCGACTCGGTCGTCGGCCGGGCCCGGGGCACCCGGAGAGGGCCCGGAGCCCCCCGGGACGGTGACCGGGCGGCAGGTCCGGGTACCCTTGGAGGACGACCTGCATCACCACCACACCTCCTGGGAGTGCCCCCGCATGAAGCTGTTCATCGACACCGGATCCGTCGCCGAGGTCGAGGAGATCGCCCAGTGGGGCATCCTCGCCGGCGCCACGACCAACCCGTCGCTGCTGGCGAAGAGCGAGGGCGACGCGGGTGAGGCGATCAAGCGGATCGCCGAGATCGTCCAGGGCCCGACGTCCGCCGAGGTCGTGTCCGAGGATCCCGGCCGCATGGTCGAGGAGGGCATCGCGGTCCGCGAGATCCACGAGAACGTGATCGTCAAGGTCCCGTTCGGCCCCGCCGGGCTGCAGGCCACCGCGAAGCTCCGCGAGCTCGGCCACCCCGTCAACATGACGCTGGTCTTCAGCGCGGCGCAGGCGATCCTGGCCGCCGAGGCCGGCGCCACGTACATCTCGAGCTTCCTCGGGCGCCTGGACGACATCGGCATCGACTCGATCGCCACGCTGTCCGACGTCGTCGAGGCCGTGCACGAGAACTCGACCGGCGCCCAGGTCCTCGCCGCGTCGCTGCGCAACCCGCTGCACGCGATCAAGGCCGCCCAGGTCGGCGCCGACGTCTCGACGGTGCCCTACAAGGTGCTCAAGCAGATGCTGAACCACCCGCTGACGACGTCGGGCAACGACCAGTTCGCAAAGGACTGGGCGAGCAAGCCCGAGCTCCAGGTGTGGATGGACGGGCTCGTCGACGCCTCGAAGAAGAAGTAGGCGCGGGCGGCGCCGCCGTCGACCCGCCGGCGTCTCCCCGACAGGACCTCGACGGACCGCCTCGGCGGTCCGTCGTCGTTCTGCCCGCTAATCGCGGGGTTCCCGGTGGCGCGTACGGCGACACGGCGGTCGCCGTGCGGGACGGAGGGGGCGACGCGCGGGGGTCCGGGGGTTCACTAGGGTGAGGCGACAGTCGCCGACCGCTGCGCACAACGCGGTCGGACGCCAACCGACGACAACACCCGAAGGAGCACCCATGACCGTCCTCACACGCGACGTCCTGGAGTCCAGCACCCTTGCCGACCTGCACGCCCTCGCCGGCGAGCTCGCCATCGACGGCTTCCGCAAGCTGCGCCGCGAGGCGCTCGTGGACACCATCGTGGAGCGCCGCGGCGGATCCGCCGCCGCCCCGTCCGACGACGACACCGAGAACGAGGGTCGCCGCGGCGGCCGTCGTCGCCGTGGCGGTCGCCGCGACGAGGAGACCCCCGACGCCGGCCGGGGCGACGTCGTCTCCCTGACCGACGACGAGGACGAGGACGACCGCCCGCGCCGTCGTCGTCGCCGCGGTGGCGACGACGAGGGCCAGAGCACCGAGGGCGGTCGCGAGCGCGGCGGCCGGGGTGGCCGCGACGAGCGCGGGGGCCGCGAGGACCGCGGACCGCGTGGCGGCCGCGAGGACCGTGGCGGCCGCGAGGATCGCGGGGGCCGCGACGACCGGGCCGACGAGACGGGCGAGACCGTCGAGGGCGTCCTGGCCATCGGCCAGAACGGCTCGGCGATGCTGAAGGCGAAGGACGGCACCGAGGTCTACGTCTCCGCCGGCCAGGTCCGCCGCTGCGAGCTGGTCGAGGGCGACACCGTCTCCGGCCCGACCCGCAGCGCCCGCCGCAGCGAGCGCTACCCGTCGCTGATCCGCGTCGAGACCATCAACGGCAAGGACCCCGAGGAGACCTCCACGGGCACGAAGTTCGAGGAGCTCGCCGTCGCACGGCCCACCGAGCTGCTCGCCGTGCAGAGCGACGACCCGACGGTCGCCGCGATCGCGTACCTGACCCCGCTGGGTCGCGGCTCGCGCGCCGTCGTCGTCGGCCCGCACGCCGCCGGCAAGACCGAGGCGCTGCGCCGGATCGCCGTCGCCCTGAAGGCCGTCGACGGCCTCGAGCTGCTGCCGGTGCTCGCCGGCGTGCGGCCCGAGGAGGTCGCGGACTGGACCGACGCCGGCCTCGAGCCCGCCATCGCCCTCGACCTGTCGGCCGGCCCGGACACCCGCGGCAAGGCGATCGACGAGGTCGTGGACCGCGGCCGCCGGATCGCCGCACGCGGCGGTCACGCCGTGCTGCTGATCGACACGCTCGACGGCCTGGGGGAGGGCGCGGCGCGCCGCATCCTCGCCGCCGCCCGCAAGCTGCAGGACGGCGGCTCGCTGACGATCGTCGCCACCCGGGAGTCCCCGGTCGGCGGCGAGAGCACCGTGATCCGCCTCGACGTCGCGCTGACGTCGACCGCCCGGTTCCCCGCGCTCGACCTGGCCGGGTCGGGCACGCTGCGCCCCGAGCTGCTCGTCGGTGACGAGGGCGCGGCGACGATCGCCGCGGCCCGCGCCGAGCTCCGCTAGCGGGCGGCGCCAGGCGTCCGTGGACGCTTCGGATCTCGGCACGGGCGACGCTCGGCAGTGCGGGTGCACAGCTCTCCCGTCGCCCGCACCGACCTCCTCGGTCCACGAACACCTGGCATCCACCCGCACCGCGTAGGCGGGCCGGAACGACGAAGGGCCCCTCTCGAGGGGCCCTTCGTCGTTCAGTGGGGCGTCGCCGGCGTTCCCGGCGTCGTCCTCGTCCTAGGTCGGGCGGGGCCCGCTCCCTTCGCGGGTGCGCCGAGCCCCGTCTCGTCCCGACGCGGTCGGGCCCGAGACGCTCGGGGCGGGGCCCGCTCCCCTTACCGGCGGTCGTCGACCGGCGAGTAGGAGACCTGGAACCAGGACGGCGCCGGGGCCAGCTCGACTGGTTCGTCGTCGCGGGCGGGTTGCACGTACTCGAAGCGCTGCAGCTCCTCGTCGAAGCGCACGTCGAGCTCGCCCTCCTTCACGCGCTGGTCCATCCAGGCGCCGCGGAAGACGAGCCGGCGCATCCAGTGCACCAGCGACCGCTCCGACGGGCCCGACAGCTCGGTCCAGCACTCGTTGACGTGCTCGCCCAGGCGGGAGACGGGGTGGGCGACCTCGCCGGACACCGTGAGCTCCACGAGGTCGTCGACCTCGTCGCGGTCCAGGCGGTCGTGCACGAAGCCGAGCCGGGACGCTGCCTGCTCGCAGCGCTCCGAGAAGTCGCGCTCGTTGAAGGTGAACCGCAGATCTCCGTATTCGAGGACGAAGTCCTCGCCGGAGTCGTAGTTCCCGTGAAAGGTGGAATCCATGAAGCTCGCTGGACGCGGTGGGTCGGAGGCGGCGGCGAGGCCGGCCCACACGACAGATGAAGGGGTCCCGGAGCGCACGGCGGCAACCGCGTTCCAGGACGTGCTCGGCATCCTAGTCAGGGGGTCCTCGGGCGGACGACCCTTGGGTTCGATGTTGCACCCGCCCCGATGCAGTATGCGATCGGCCCGCGCGTCCGGCGTCGCGTGACGGTCCGGCGTCCGACCCGGGCCGATCTCGCGCGGACGACGGCCCGGCCGGACCACCGCGTACGCTCGGGGGAGCGATGCCCGAGGCCCCCGCAGACCCGACGACCCAGGCCCCGATCGGGGTGGCGGACTACGCCTCCCGCATCGGTCTGGCGCTGCGCGAGGCCGGCCCCGCGGTCGTCGAGGGCGAGGTCCAGCGGCCCAAGCAGGGCGGCCGCGGCGTCTGGTGGTTCGACCTGACCGACGGCGAGAACGTGCTGCCGTGCTCGTACCTGCCGTGGCTGACCAGGTCCCGGCGTCCGACGCACGAGCCCAAGCACGGCGACCGGGTGCGGGTCTCGGTCCGGCACACGGAGTTCTGGGGCGGCGGCGGACGGCTGCGCGTCGTCGTCGCCGACGTCGAGACCGCGGGGGAGGGCGAGCTGCTCCGTGCCCGTGCCGAGCTTGTCGAACGGCTGACGCTCGAGGGCCTGTGCGACCCGGCCGCGTTCCCGCCGCTGCCGCGCTTCCCGCGCGGGGTCGGCCTCATCTCGGGCAAGGACTCCGACGCCCTGCACGACGTCATCCGGGGCCTGCGCGACCGCTTCCCGGCCGTGCCGGTCCTCACCGCCTGCTGCCGCGTGCAGGGCGCGGCGGCCCCGCGCGAGGTCGTCGACCGGCTCGCCCGTCTGGACGCGGACCCCCGGGTGGACGTCATCGTCGTCGCCCGCGGCGGAGGGTCCGTGCAGGACCTCGCGTGCTTCGACGACGAGCGCCTGTGTCGCGCGATCCGTGCGATCTCGACGCCGGTCCTGACCGCGATCGGGCACACCGAGAACAACCCGGTCTGCAACCACGTCACCCACGCGGCGTTCGTCCCGCGCCACGCGGCCGAGCGCGTGGTCCCGGACCGTCGCGAGCTCCTGCGCGAGGTCGGGCACGCGTGGGCCGCGCTGGACCGTGCCACCCGTCGGCCCGCCGAGCTGCGGCGCTCGCTGGACGCCACCGCCGCGGGCCTGCACGACCGCGGTCGCCTCGACGGGCACCGAGCCGCCGTCGGCGCGGTCGGCCGGACGGTGGACGGGCACGGCGAGCGCTTCCTGCGGGGCCTGCACGCCGGCCTCGGCGAGGCGTCCCGCGCCCTGGAGCGCGGACCGGACCGCGTCCGGGCGCACCTCGCCGCCGTCGGGCACCGCATCGACGCCCGTGCCGTCGGACCGCTGGGCCGCCGGGCGGTCGACGGGCTGCGCCGGGACGTCGAGGCCCATGCGCGGCTGCTCGACGCCGCGGACCCCCGTCGGCGCGGCTGGATCGCGGCGCAGGACGCCGACGGCCGGCTCGTCCGCCGTGCCTCGGACCTCGCACCCGGCGGGACCCTGACCCTGCAGCTGGCCGACGGCGTCGCCGACGCGACCGTCACCGACGTCCGCGTCGACGCGCCGGCCACCGACCGTCCCACGACCACGGAGGACCCCGCGTGAGTCCCGATCCGTCCGCCCCCGCCGAGCTCTCCTTCGGTGCCGCCTACGACCGGCTGCAGGCGGTCGCCGCCGAGCTCGGCGCCGACGCCACGATGGCCCCGGACCGCCTGATCGCGCTGCTGCGCGAGGGCAAGGGCCTCGAGCGCGCGCTGCGCGACCACCTCGAGCGCGTCGAGCAGGAGGTGCGCGCGATCGAGGACGGCGAGGGCACCGTGCCGTACCGGATCGTCGACGCGGCGACCCCGGCGAGGCCGCAGGCGCCTGCCGTGGCGCGCAGTCCCGCGGTCCCGGACCAGCCGGTGGCACCGGACCGGCCGGCCTCGGCGGGGGAGTCCGATCCGCCGGCGTCGGCGCTCGCCGCACAGGCTGCGCCCGCTCTGGCCCCGCCACCCGTACCTGCGGCCACCGCACCGGCGGCACCGGTCGCGCCCGAGCCCGTCGCCCCGCCCTCGTCGCCGACCGCGCCGGCGCCGTCCGCTCCCGCCGGATCCGACTCCGAGAGCGCGGCACCCGCGGCGGAGTCCGAGCCCGAGTCCCGGCCCGCCCCGCCGCAGCCGACCCTCGGGTTCGCCGGCGACGACGACATCCCGTTCTGAGCGCTCCGCCGACCTCCGGCGGGGCGACCCCGTCCCGTCCCGGCGGCGACCGTCCGGACGACCCGGTGGCGGACCTCCCGACCCCGGCCCGGGCACCGGACGCCGATCGCTCCGTCGCGGCACGGGCCCGGTCGGTGGGCCGCCGCGCACGATCCGTCGTCCGGGCCGCGTGGTCGACCCGTGCCGTCTCGGCCCGGATCGGGGTCAGCTTCGGCGTGCCGCTCGCCGTCGCGGTGGCACTCGGCCACCCGCACGAGGGCGCCGTCGCGACCCAGGGTGCGTTCGTCGCCGTCTACGCGCGCGACGAGCCGTACCGCCGCCGCCTGCGGGTGATGATCGGCGTCGGGCTCGCGCTCGTGCTCGTCGTCTCCGCCGGGACGCTGCTCTCGTCGCTGCCCGTCGGGATCGTGATCGCGGCGGGCCTGATCGCCGGTCTCGGCTCGCTGCTCGGGTCGGCCTGGGACATCGGTCGGCCGCGCGAGTTCATCCTCGTCCTCTCGTTCCTCGCCGCCACGCAGTACCCGGGGGACGCGGGCGACGTCCCGCTGCGGGCCGCGCTCGTCCTCGGCGGGGCCGCGACGGTCACCGCGCTGGCGATGTCGGGTGGGCTCGTGCGGCCCCGCGGGCCGGAGGAGCGGGCGCTCCAGACGCTCTGGGACCGCCTCGCCGACCTCTTCGACGCGATGGGCGGCCCCGACGTCGGCGCCGCCCGCCACGCCACGCTGCTCTCGGTCGAGGAGGCGCGCCTGGTCCTGACGCGGGCCGGCCACCGGCGCGGCGACGGCGACCGGCTGTTCGGTGTCGCCGTCGCAGCGGAGGGTGCCATCGACGCCGCGCTCGGGCTGGTCCTGCGCGACTGCCCGCCGCTGGACCCCGGCTGGGCCGCCGCCGCACGGACGATCCGCGACTCGGTCCGGGACCCGTCCGCCGCGCGCGACCTGCGCCTGCCCGACGAGGCCCCCGACGCGGTCCACGGCGACCGCTTCGCCCGCATGATGCAGCGGGCCGTCGCCGCTGCCGACCCCGCCCTGGCGCTGCAGTCCACGCTCGTGCCGTTCGGGCGTCGACGTCGACGGTCGCCGCTGGCCGCGGTCCGGCGGGCGATCCACCCCGGGTCGCTCGTCCTCCCGACGGCGGTCCGCAGCGGCATCGCGGTGGCCGTCGGCACCGGGATCGGGCTGTTGATCGACCCGGCCCGCGGCATCTGGGTCGGCCTGACGGCCGCCGCGGTGCTGCAGGCCAGCAACGTCACCCTCACCGCCCAGCGGACGCTGCAGCGGGCCGGCGGCACGATCCTCGGCGTCGGTCTGGCCGCGCTGCTGCTGGCGTTCCACCCGGTCGCCGGCGTGATCGTCGTCGCGTTGATGCTGCTCCAGGCGCTCATGCAGTCGACGATCGTGGCCGCCTACGGGGTGGCGACGTTCTTCGCCACACCGCTCGCGCTCCTGATCGTCGACCTCGGCCGGCCGGGGACCCCCGCGGGATCGTTGGTCGGCGATCGCATCGTCGACACGCTCCTGGGGTGCGCGGTCGGGCTGCTGGCCCGCCGGTTCCTGTGGCCCCGCACGGCGGCCACCCGGCTCGGCGCCGCTCAGGGCGCAGCGATCGAGGCGGTCCGCGACGTGCTGCACGCGGCGCTGACCCGGTCCGACGCCCCCAGCAGCGTGCTCGTCCGGCGCTCGCGCCGCACCCTCCACACCGCGCTCCTGAACCTGCGTGCGGTGCAGCAGGACGCGGTCGGCGACCTGGCGCTGGCCCCGGGGCGGACGCTCGACGACGCGTGGCGCACGACCTCGGCGGTCGAGCGGCTCTCCTTCGCGGCGATGGGCTTCCAGGCCCCGCCGACCGAGGTGCTGCCCGCCCGCGCGGAGCTGCCGCGACTGCACGCCGCCCTCGACGCGCTGGCGGCGATCGCCGAGGGCCACCGGGCGCCCGCGCTGGTCCCGGTCCCGCCGCTGCAGGGCCACCCCGCCACGCACCGCGCGCTCGTCGAGCTGCGCGACGTGCTCCGGGGAGGGGGCGCCCGGGCGGACCCCGACGTGGCACCGCCCGGTGCGGTTCTGGCACGGATCCGTGCCGAGGAAGGGGGGTGAACGTGACGGGCGTGCGGACTCCTCATGACCATGTCGCACACGCCCGCCGATTCCCCCCTGCTGATCGTCGAGGACGACGCGCTGACCCGCGCGTTCCTCGTCGAGCACCTCGCCGCCGACGGCTACGACCCCGTCGAGGCCGCGACGGTGGCCGAGGCCCTGGAGGAGCTCGAGCGCTCCTCGCCGTGCCTCGTGCTCTCCGACCTCACGCTGCCGGACGGGTCGGGCTTCGACGTCGTCGCCCGGATCCGCTCCGCCGACGGCATCGTCTCGCGCGTGGACCCCGCGACGCCGGTCGTGCTCCTGACCGGTCGCGACAGCGAGATCGACCGCGTCCGCGGCCTGGAGCGCGGGGCCGACGACTACGTCGTCAAGCCCTGCACATGCGTTATCGGTACCGGGAGCTTCCGGAAGGCGTCCCGGCCGTAGCGGTCGACCACGACGCCGTCGAGAAGGGCGTCTCGGCGTGGCACTGGCAGGATCGTCACGCCCGGAACGGGCTCCAGCGGAGGTTCTGCGTCGACCCCGACCTCGTCGTCCAGTCGCAGCGCCTCCGCCGTCGCGTCCGCGTTCGTGGCCTCGATGTCGGCGCGGTCGTGGTTCTCCAGCGCCGCCCTCCAGCGCGGCGAGGCCTCGGCCTGCGCCACGCCGCCCGTCAGACCTTCCGTGCCGCTTAGGTCACCGATGATGAAGTCATCGAACAGGTTGGTCAGCACGCCTCGGACGCCATCGTCGTTCTTCTCAGCGATGGCCTGACGGACGACCGCCAGTGCGTCGATGACGAGCGGCACCACATCCTCGGGGGTGGAAGTCGTCGCTAGGGTCGCCACTTGCGCGGCTGCGTCGTCGCGCTCGGCTTCCCTCTCGGCGTACAGCCGTCCGAAGTGCGCGGCCGGAAGGTCCCCAGAGGTGTAGTCGCGGTCCAGCTTCGACAGCGCCTTCTCGGCGTCCGTGACCCGCTTCTCGGCGTCGGCGCGCGCAGCTTCAACGGAACGCCTGGTCTCGTCGGCGGCGGCACTGGCGCGCTTGACGCTCTCGGCCGCATCCACCCCGACCTCGGCCAGGTAGCCGATGACGGCGTCGTCCACAGCCTTCATGGGCAGAGTCAGGCCCTCGCACTGGCCCGTCTTGCGCCCCGAGCACGAGTACGACCCCGTCACGGTGCCGTCTTGGCGCCGACTTGACCTCGGGACCATCGCGTTGCCGCAAGTGTGGTGCAGCATCTTCCCCGTGAGGAGGTGACCGGCCTTCGGGATGCGGCCACCGCCACCTCCACGACGGTTGCGCCTTGCGTTCGCCGCTTGGGCTGCTGCGAAGATCTCAGGCTCCACGATGCCGTCGTGCTCGCCGTCCCTCCACTTCTCCACGACGTTCCGGTTCTTCCTCTTGGTCCAGTCGTCAGCCGGAATATCTCCGAGATAGGTCCGACGGCGCAGCATCGCGGAGAGGGAGCCTTGAGACCAGGTGTCGCCACCCCCGAGCGGGCGGGGCGCCCCGGTGGTCTTGATTTTGTCGTTCAGGAGACGGCAGACCTCGGACTGCGATGTGCCGTCGGCCACCATCTGGAAGATGAGTCGGACCGTCGCCACCTGCTCAGGGTTAGGCACGAGGCGCTTGTCAACGCGGTCGTACCCGTAGACAGGACCTCCCGTGTGGAGTCCGTTCTCTCGACGACGCTTCATGCCCTTCTTGACGCTCGTGCCCTTGCGGACGGAGTCGCGGTGCGCCCGCTGTCCGATGGCGGCGACCGACTGTGGGTCCCTTAGTTCCTCGTCGTCCTCTGCTGTGCGGAGGTACACGTTCGCCCTCCGTAGCCGGTGCCAGACCTCGCCTAGCGACTCGGGCGCACCGGGCCTGTCGCCAGCGCCGCGAGCGAAGCGGTCGTGGGCCTGGCCCACGAGCATGACCACGTCGCCGTCGGACTTGGCCTGCTGCTCGGCGTGCTCCTGCGCCCGGACCCAGCCCGGTCCTCGGTTACCGGAGTAGGCAGAGAACCCTTCGTCCTGGTACTCCCCGACAACCGTCCAGCCGTTGTCGCCGGCCATGTCGCGAGCGTCTTGCAACTGGTCGGGGATCGATAGGTGCCGGTCGGTCGTGCTCTTGGCGGCGTAGAGGACGGCACTGGTCATCTGCGCAGGCTACTCGATGGCCCACGCCTGCACGTAGGTGGTGCGGGTATCCGCGGTGAGGGACGTAGGGGGACTGTCAGGCTGCTTGCGTTGCTCGCGCTCGCACCATGAACCCCAGCGCCGCAGGCGTCTTGTCGACCGCCCGCGCCGCTGCGACCTTGGTAGGCCAAGAGAACCGACCGCGCCCGTTCTCCAGTCGCCACCATGTCCGTCGGCAGAGACCTGCGAGGGCAGCGGCGTCTCGCTGAGACATGCCCAGCGCCACCCGCGCCACCCGCAGCGGGTGGGCATCGGGGTTGGCTTCCACCTCCCGGCGCTCCCGGTCCACGGCGAGATCTCGCAGCTTGCGGCGCGTTGCGGCGCCGTGCTGCGCGGGTCGGTGGGGCTTCCCAGCCAGCACAGCGTTGCGGCCAGCGGCGTAGCCCTCAGACCGCGCGATCATCAACGCCGCCTCGCGGTCCTGCCGCTGGACCTCGCGCTCTGCGAGGGCTGCGACCAACAGCAACTCGTCCGCCTCTGACAGGTCGTCCAGGTCGATCCTCTCCTCTGCCGCCATGTCAGTCCCCGGAGTCGAAGTGGCTCGCCGCGCGCCGCATGGCGTCCGCCTCGGCGTGAACGTCGGCCAGGTCTCCCCAGCCGCTCGACGCCCGACCGGCAGCGACAACCCGAGCGCCGAACCGCGCCAACGCGAGTCTGTCCGAGCCGTCGGCAAGGTCAGCCGGCGGCTCGTTCACGTCAGCGCCCAGACGCGCCAGCGTCTCGCCGTCGGCCTTGAAGGCGGGCGACGAGCCCGACGAGTCCGAGAGGACCCAACGTCCGTCAGCCTGCCCGATCACCCGGAACTCGTCGCCGCTGTCGGGATCGGTCAGCACGTCGCCCACGCGGATCATGCGGACTCCAGCGCGTCGAGCTTCTCGAAGATCGCAGCCGTGTCGCCGTCCCGCGCAACGTCAGGCTGGTACAGCGCCTCGAACAACGTCCGGTCGCAGGCGACGGCCTCTCCAAAAGGCAGTGGGGTTAGGACGTACTCGATGCCTGTGCCTGCGGCAGCCGGATCGTCGCTGGGGTTGCCGATGTCGACGCCTCGGACCTCCACGAGCGCGGGCGTGCCCTCGGGAGCGGAGGCAGCGTCGCGCAGACGGAAGCGGCCAGAGAGGACCTGAGCGCGTCCCTCGGTCCACTCACCACGCGGATCTACGGCGGACATCAGCGATTCACTCCCGGAGTCCAGGCGGGCGCGGTCGCGCGCTTGTACAGGGCGTCGTTGTGCTCGGCCTGAGCCTTGCGGGCCGCCTCACGTGCGGCGGCGCCGTCACGTAGACGGGCGGCCTCCAGCGCGGCGAGGCCCCGAGGGCCTGCGAGACGGACAGCGGGGTCCGTCGAGATGCCGTCGGCGTCGACCGACGCGGCCACCTCAGCGCGCCAGGGCTCGTACGGGATCGTCGTGGGCTTCGGGGTCTCGCGCACGGGGCGCGGACGGTTCTGACGGCTGAGTGGGTTGTGCATCTGCGGGTCCCGGTCGGTGATCTGCTCTCCTTATGAGGGTACTCTGGGCCGTGCCATTCGCCCGTGGGAGACGCCGGACGGAGCCTAAGTCTGAAGGCAAGGTGCAGGGTAGGATCTGGGTATGAGCACCACCGCCGCGCTACCCAACATCGCACCCGCCGGGGGTGGCCTTACCGTCGTCCGCGCGCTGCCGTCAGGGGCTCTAAGGATCGCGGGGTACCTGACCCGCTGGACGGACCTAGACCAGGTGGGCGACCGATTCCGCGCAGGCAGCTTCTCGACCGCTATCGAGCACTTCCTGAACACCCCTGACCCCCAGCTTCGCTGGCACCACCAGCCGGTCAGGCTCGGCCGCGTGGACTCCCTGACGGAGGACGCCGTGGGGGTCCAGTTGGTCGCCACGGTGGACTACGTCGACCCCGACGACATCGGCTTCGAGAGGGCCGCGTACGAGGGGATCCTCAGCAAGAAGATCGATCGACTCAGCGTCGGCGGCTACTTCGACCGTGCGCCCGGACTCCTCCCCGACGGCTCTAGGGAGATCGTCGGCATCTCCGAGATCACGGAGTGCTCGGCTACCCACGCGCCCGCCCTCAGGGACGGGACGAACTTCCGCGTCATCGACGCCGGGGCGGACCCGTCGGCCGACGCCCTCGCGGCGGCGAAGCTCGCAGAGCTTCGAGCAGAGGTCTTCCTGATGGCACAGGGCCGCTAAGGGACCCCAGCGCCCCAGAGCGGCGCGAGGTCGGCACGGCAACCGGAGGCCGTCAGAGGGGCTGCAACGCGGCCTGACGGGGACCGCTGGGGTTAGCCTGCGCCGATGCGTGCGCGTGCCGTCTTGCCAGTTCTCGCCGTAGCGGCCGTGCCGCTGATCGGCACGTCGTCGGTCTCTGGCGCAACCACCAAGAGTCAGATCAGGTGTTCTACGGAGAACGGCGTCCGGTTCGACTGCGCGGTCAAGTCCGTGAGGCCGGATGAGCAGGTGTCGGTGTTGATCCCGAAGTTCTGCGACCGGCTCCGTGACTTCGACGCAGAACCAACCAGCAAGCGGTACAAGGCTTACGACCGCGTCGGCATCGCGCGGTCCAAGACATTCAACCTTGTCGACGCCGACGGCGAGAACCAGAAGGGCGACTCGATTCCTACGCTCCGCGTCCGGGTCGACCTCCTGCCGGGGCGCATCCGCTTCATCAACCGGGGCAAGTACCTCGTGAACGTGGGGTTCACGGAGCGGTGCCGCCCTTAGTGCCCGTCTTGCGCGCCCGTTCGTCTGGGTTCTGGCCTCCGAGTACCGGAGGCCAGGACCCTTCCTATCCTCACCTTCACGGGTGCCCCTCTAAGGGGCATACGTGAGGAAGGAGAATCTGAATCCCGACTGTCCCAACACCCTTAGGGCTGGGATTCGGGATTCGGCCGTCAGACCTCCAGAACCTTGGGAGGATCGACGGAGTAACGGCCCTTCTCGGTCGGGTACCAGCGGGCGGGCCGGGTGCTGTCGTCCTTCCTCGCCCACCCCTGTGCCACGAAGCCGTCCAGCGTCGTCCGGGCGGTCTCGTTCGAGACCTCGGCCTCCGTCTCGAACTCTCGGGTTGTCAGACCCGCGTCATGGCGATTCAGCACGCCCAGGCGCTTGCGCTCCGTCCCCGTCTGCGGCTGAGTGTCGTCCGCCACGAGGGTGTAGCCCCTGCCGTCATCGTCCAGCGTGATCGTCTGAGTCCAGACGGACGCCGAGACACGTCCACGAGAAGACAGCCGACGGACGCGACTCTCCCAGCCGCCCAGGCGCTCCATCTCGACGTTGTTGTCCATCGCCCCGGCCATCGCGGTGCCGCCGCGAGACTTGTCCTCCAGGGACCCAGCGCCCTTACGGTGGTGGTGGTCCAGCCACAGCGACTTGCCAGCGGCCTTGCACGCATCGCTCAGGTACTCGGCCGCACGGGCAAGCTCCGTACCGGACTCCTCCTCGATGCCGGCGGCGCGGCTGATGTTGTCCACGAACACGATTTCGTGGCCCTCGGCCTCGGCGGTCGCCACGAGAACGTCAGCCTTGCCGCGCCAGTCAAGGCCCAGCTTGGCAAGTTCCCAGCCGAAGACGACACGGGCCTTCTCTAGGCCGGACGCGGCCAGCTTCTCGCCCATCGAGTCCGAGGGCTCCTCCGTGTAGATCAAGGCCGTGGTGGGCCTCGTGGCCGGGCCGAAGACGGTGGACTCTCCGCGTTCGACCTTGCCGAGAAGGTGCGCGATCAGAGTGCCCTTGCCGGTCTTCTCACGGGCCGCGAACTTCACGGTCCAGCCGTGGGCGGCAACCCCAGGAACGATCCAGTCGTGGTCCTCGGGCGCGGCCCGGCGAAGGTCACCAGCCAGCGTCCCTAGCATCGCGCCGTGCTGCGGGGCCGCTGCAACGCGCTTGACCAGCGCCTCGGCGTCGGGCTGCGACAGGGGCAGCCCGTGATCCGCGAGCAACACCGACGCGGCGTGCGCACGAGCCTTCTTAGCGTCGGAGTCGTCCCCGGCCAGGCGGTCACGCGCGTGGCCGTAGAGGTTGCTTACGACGGTCTCAGCGTGCGTGCGGTGCTCGGCGTCCTGCACGGCCTTGTCCTCGGCCGAGAGTAGGACCGGAGCCGGGGGACCGCCGTTGGCAGAGTCCTTCACGTTCACGCGGGCCTTGACCTTCCGCATGATCGCCGCGCGTGCGTCGTCGTCGCGGAGACCGGCCATGTAGTCGGAGAACTGCCGGATCACGTCGGTCCGGTCGACGGGCTCAGATGCGGGCGGCACGGGGCACCCCCAGCCGCACGAGGCGGTCAAGTTCACGCGAGGTAACAGAAGCCCCGTGTCGAGCGGCCTCGGCCCGCGCGATGGCGCGAAGCTCGGGCACGTCGTCGCGGGTAAACCCGTCGACCGCGAACGCGGTCGCGACGGCGTCGATGATCTTCCGACGTACAGCCTCGACCACGTTCATACGACAACCGCTGCGGTCGCGAACGTGAGGACGTAGAGGGCCGTCCAGGTCGCTCGGGATGCCAGGAGGCGCGGTACGATGTGCGTAGCGTTCTGGCGGGCGCTGGTGGTGTTCTCGGGGGTCGTGGCGATCATGCTGCGGCCCCTTGTACGTCGGTGGCCTTGACGCCCAGAGACCCCGGATCGAGTCCGTACTCCCTCTCCATGCGCCGGCGGATGAAGTCGCGCGGGGTAGACCGGCCGGTGAGCCAGAAGTTGAAGGCAGTACCCGTGACGCCGACTCTGCGGGCCGCATCGGTCTTGCTGCTGTCGAGCGCCTCGTAGGCGTCGTTGATCTGCTTCGTGATGACGAGCATCGTGCTCCCTTGGTGTAGTTGAACCGCTACATCAAGTTGAGCACTCGTCGTGACATCAGAAGGGCCTAGAACCCCTCTGTACCAGGCACTTTCGGAACTCGGCTCCACGACTGCGAACGCGCGATGCCTTCGTACCAGGTCCGGGTTCGGGGCCTCGGTCGGAGATGACATGAACCGCATCTTCGGTTGACCTCATGCGTACCACTTGTTCGTCAGAGACCGTCCTCGGAGTGGTCCGGTCGTCCGTGACCCGTCGCTCCATCGGGCCCGTTCGTTCTTCGCGTCTTGGTGATCGAGACGCGCAGCATCCCAAGGACCACCAGCCACCACGGCAGCCCTCGGGTCACCGGTCTCCAGGACGCCAGATCGAGAACTCAGGCTCGGGCGAGAACCCGCGACAAGCTGGCCGCGTGCCAGGGCTTGCCTCCGGGCGCGTGCAGGCCCTCGGCGTCGAGCGCCGCGCCAACCTTGCGGATCGACAAGCCGGACGCGCGGAGAGCCTTCGCCCTGGTCTCGACATCGGTGCTGATGACACGCTCTCGGCCGAGCCGGACACCGGCTGCCTTCCGCTCCGCGAGCGCAGCCTTGGTCCGCTCTCCGATGAGTCGTCGCTCCAGTTGACTGAACGCGGCCATGATCGACGCCATGGCCTCGCCCGAGGGCGTCGTCAGGTCCGCTGGACAGTCGAGCGCAACCAGGGCCCAGCCTTCACGCTGGGCCCGCTGCATGACCGTGCAGAAGTCGAGCATGGAGCGGGACAAGCGATCCATCTTGGAGACGAGCAACACGTCCCCTCTCCCCAGGGTCCCCAGGGCCGCTTGGAGCGCCGGCCGCTTCATCGACTTGGCCGAGAAGCCCAGGTCTTCGATGAACTCGACATCCCACCCTCGGCGTGCCGCCTCGGCCGAGATCGCTGATCGCTGCGCCGCGATCCCGGCCCCCGAGTCGGCCTGCTCGTTGGTGCTCACCCTGAGGTACCCGATGACCCGCACGTTGCCCGCTCCGTCTTGCGTGACCGGCGAACCTTGGGTCGCTGATCGGTGTCTCTGATGTGAGACAGCCTACTGTCTGCGAGACGTTCGTCAAGGAGACAAGAATCGAAGAATCGTCAGTCGTAGAGCGATATACCGGGCACCTGGTCCCGCGCATCGGGGTGTCTCAGAAGTGGTACGAATCCTTCCGTCGGGACGGGGGTCAAGTGGGGTCGTAGAGGTCGCCGCCGACCTCGTAGCGGTAGCTCACGACACGCAGACTGGCATCGTCGATCCGCCAGGGCTGCTGCTCGAACAACTCGCCCCCGCTCACCGTCGGTGGCGACGTAGAGCGGTCTAGCTTGATGTTCCGCATCACGACGAGCGCGTTGTTGGGGTACGCCTTCGCGTGGTGCTCAACCTCACCTCTCGTCAGGGCCACAGCTTGGCCCTGTGACGTAGTGCCCTTGACCTCGACCGTCCACTTCTGGCCTTCGCGCGTCAACCTCAGGTCGTACGGCGCCCCCTTGACCTCAACCTTCCAGCCCTGGTCCGCGTAGTAGGCCTTCGCTGCCTGCACGGCGTGCTGTTCGATCAGATCCCGCTCGTCCTTGTTCTGCAAGAACCCGGCGGCTCTGGGCGGGCGCTTCTTGCCGGCGGCAACGTCCGCGGCTTCCGCGAGTGCGTCTAGCTCGGGGACCTCATCGGGTAGCGGCGCCTTGGACTGAGCGCGGTAGAGCTGCCCAAGGGCAGCGGCGAAGTCTGCGGCATCCGACGCGAGCACATCGTCTCCCGGGACCTCCCCGGCGACGTATCTGATCGTCGCGATCTCTCCCAACTCGTAGCCGGATCCAAGGCTGTTTGCGCCCGCATCTTGCAGCGCGAGGGGGACAAGATCGTCTCTGTCCGCGATCCACTCGGCGACGACGGACCGTGCCCAGGCGACGCGACCCGCGATCGTCGCCGGTTGCTTCCGCCTGAACTCGCCGCTGACGAAGTCCGTCGTGCCCTGGTTCAGCGAGAGGTAGACGGCGCTGCCGTCTGCTGCCCACAGGTAGACGACGTAGAAGCCGTCGGTGGCACTCGGTGTCTGCGCCTTGGAGCCGAATCGAACCCAAGGGACCCGGGAGTAGAGGCCGGTCCCGTCCCGGCCCTCCACGAGCAGGTCATCGAGGGTAAGTCCGACTGCCGCGGCGAGGTCGCCGCCACGGTCGCGGAGCCAACCTGCCGCACCGTGACGAACAAGGGTCCCGCGCTCGTCCATCTCGGCGGTCTTGGTCCGCGACCAAGACGACTGGAGCTGAATGACCCTCTCAAGTTCGATCTGCACGGTCAGAGTCTCTACTTCGGGACGGACGCGACGTGTCGGGAGACAGGGCGTAGGCTCGCGTCATGTCGAATGAGCCCACTCGATTCCCGCTTCGCGCTAACCAGCAGTACCGCGACGTGCGGAAGCCCCACGAGGACGCGAAGATCGTGACGGTCGATTCGGTGGAGGGTACGAACGTTCTCGGGACTTCGAAGCCGGAAGGGGGGGCCTACGGCACGCAAGCTGGGGCGTGGAGCCCCATCGACCTCGGTGGGATGACGCTGGTCTATGACCCTGGCTGGGCTGCATACGAGGTCAAGGTCAACGTGTGGGGATTCAACGGCGATCTACAGCAGAAGATGCGCTTCATCGGCTCGGTGAACGACACTGGCGGTGAGGTCACACCGTCGAACGAACATGAACACTTCTCCGTCTGGGAGGTCGTCGCACCGAGCCCCGAGGACGCGAGCGCACTTGTTGCTTCCGCGGCGCATGGGCTCGCGCAGTCCGTCCGAGTTGAGGTCGTCGGCGCGACACCATCAAGGCGACACTGAGGCGGCTGCTGGTTGAGCTCAGGACGGGGCTTCGGGAGCTCCACAGAACGACCGCCGCGACTGCGATCCTCGCGAGTGCGTATGAAGTCCCCTCGTCCGTCCTTCTCACAGCGCCAAGGGCGCGGCCCGTTCGCGGCCCCCCTTCCCTTCGAAGACTTCCGGCGGATGGTTGTCCTCGTGCTCGAAGACTTGCGCCGTCGGGGGTACTTCCAGAAGGCCTTCGGATACGAGTGCGTGGACGGAGATGTTGACGGGGAGATCCAAGACCCAGAGGCGCACTTCTTCCTGACGACACGTCGACGAGACGTGTGGCCCTACTGGACACAGCCTCAGCAGGTCTATTCCGTATGGGACGACCCGACCCCGCCGGCGCCGCCGAAGGCCTACGAGAACTGGGACGAGGACACCCTGATGGATGTCGTCGAAGCCCTGCACGATGTCGTGGCGAAGCCCACGCGCGGGGCCGTCCACGACTTCGGTGGGTGCGGTTACCACGCGTCCTCGTTCCTGACGAAGCCGGGCCGCCGAGAGTTCATCGACAAGGTGAACGTAGCCCTCGCCCATCACTCACCCCCGTTCGAGATGAATGAAGACGGAGAAGTCGTAGTTTCGACGCCTGGAGAGTTCAGGAACCTCATGGCGGCGTCGGTCCCCGAGTCGGCCGACGCTGAGAGCGTCAGCCTCAAGGTCGAGCACGCGAAGCGCGTCTTCACGACACGTGGTTCGTCCATCGCCGACCGCCGCGACGCTGTCACCAACTTGGCCGCAGTCCTCGAAGCCATGCGCGATGAGGTGAGGGCGCTGATGCTGCGAGAGGACGAATCGGCCCTGTTCTTGCTCGCCAACGGCTTCGCCATCCGGCATAACAAGCGCGACCAGCGCCGCGACTACGACTCTGGGGCGTGGCTGCAGTGGGCGTTCTACGTGTACCTCTCCACGATCCACACGGTTCTCTACTTGAAGGACCGCGAACTCGGGGGGTGACCTGTGCGGTCGTCGCGGGTCTACCTACCAGCGACCCCCGCGTCGCTGGCGACGCGCGAGCCGGGACCACTCCGGTCAGGAGGCGGTCACCTCGGCGCGGGGGCAGCTCCGGTGCAGGAGCACGGCAACTCAGTCTCGACGGTTGGAGATGCACCACCAAGGAAGTACGGTGCAACCGACTCTGCGTGGAGTCGTCCTAAGTCCCAACCTGGAGCTCGCTGATGAGCAAGCTGTTCTTCCTTACCGGCGTCGACGGAGTGGCGAAGGTCAACCTCGAAGCAACCGTCGTCAACCCGGTCTCGGCGGGTGACATCGCCATGATCGGCGGCGCCACTGCGGGGCTCCTCGACGTGACCGTGCCCGCGGCCGACGTACGGTGCTGGGGTGTCAAGCCAGCACGGCAGGGAGCCTGGGATTCGATCCAGCCCGGTGATGTCGGCCTGATCTACACCGCGTCGAAGAAGTTCGGGTACTGGGCGACGGTCCTGGACAAGGTTGACGACCCCCTGACGGCCACGAGCCTCTGGGGAACCGACGCGAGCGACGGGGCGGCCTGGTCCCTGATGTTCTTCCTTGAGGTCACTGCGTTCAGCGCTCCGGTCGATCTCGCCGGGGTTCAGACCGCTCTTGGCCACGGCACCGGTTGGTTCCCCCAGGGCTTCGGGTTCGCCAGCGAGGCGGCGCAGTCGAGCTTCGCGCAGGGCTTCGGGGCCCTCGACGAGGCTGTCCTCTCGTTGGATTCCGGAGCGGTTGCCCCAGGGGGCCCGGTGCCGATAGCCGGCGGGGTCGTTCCCGTGATGGAACAGCCCTTCGACTTCGCCGGGCAGAAGCTCATCACGTTGTCGGGGGCGTCGAGCGCCTCCAACCCGGAGGTAGTCGGGGACACGTTGAACAAGCACCGCACCACTCTCCTCGCCCTTGCGAAGGCCGCGCAGGCGAAGAACTACGACCCGGTTGAGCCGAAGAAGCCCGCCCCGAACTACGACATAAAGTGGAACGACGGCACGCACGTCTGGATCGCAGAGGTGAAGGGCATCACCGCCCAGAACGAGACCACTCAGCTCCGGCTGGCGCTCGGTGAACTCCTTGAGTTCTTGCACCGGCAGAAGACTCTCAACCTGAAGTACGGAATCAACGTGCCGTTCAAGGGCGCGATCGTCACCTCCGATGTTCCTTCGGTCGCGGACCGTTGGCGGGATGTCTGCACGGCCTACGGCATCGTCCTCGTCTGCGGCACGTCAGCTTCCGAGCTGAACCTAGCCGGGCTCTAGCCGCACCTCGCGATGGTCGGGCCAGAAGGGCTCCGAAGCGCCCCCGGCATGTAGCCGGGGCGCCGGACGCTACTTCTTCTTCCTCGGCACCACGAAGGTGGTGTTCGGGTGCCGACGCGCGGTCGCCATCGTGACGATCCGGCCGGTGATCGCGGAGTGGGCGACGCCGGTCGACTTCTTCGCGGGGGGCTTGTTAGCCGGGGCCTTACGGGCCGGAGCCTTCTTGGCCGTGGCCCTGCGGGCCGGGGCCTTCTTCCCGGCCATCAGACCGCCGCCTTCCGGTACCGACCCTGAATCCAGGTGCCGATCTCGTCGGTCAGCCCGTACCAGGCCATCGGGGCGTTGGTCACGTCGGTCACCAGCACCTTGTCGTTGGTGTCGATGATCCCGAGGGTCTGGTCGCGCACCGTCTTGACCGACTTGTCGGTGACGATCAGCCACGTCGACTGGAGCACCTTGGCCCATCCGTCATGGGTCTTGACGAACTCGATGAGCTTGTCGTACTTCTGCCCCGGCGACATCAGGTCGTACTGGACCATCAGCGTGCGTGCCATATAGATTCCTTCTGTAGTCACTCGTAGTTCCGCTGCGACGCCGGGTTCCAGCCGGCGTCGCAGCACCTTGTCCTGCGTTCGGTCTTCTCAGGCCGGACTGCAGACGATCCCATACGGGCCGGACGGATCGACGTACCACATCTCGTCGCTGCGCGTTCTGCGGGTCGAACGCGGCCCCGTGCGGACCTTCGGATATGACGGCTCGTACATCGCCATACGGGGCTCGCTGCACGGCAACCCCAGCAAGGGGCCGGTGAAGTGGGCCCGTCTACCGGCCTGGGTGCTGACAGTCCCGGCACTCCGAGCGGTGGCCGTCCCGGTGCCGACTATCGGCGTTGTATGCGTCGAGATGCAGGTCCCGGCGGCACCGGCTACAGACCTTGGACGTGGGCACCTCAGGCGGCGGAATCGGAATGCGCTGTGACAGTGCGACAACCAACGTGTAAGGCAAGCCGTTCTCCTACGCCGAGCTGCGGTTGCGGATCGCCGGGCTGCTGCGGCGCGCCGACGGGCGGCCCGAGGCCGGGGTGGTCCGGGTCGGCGAGCTCGTCGTCGATCCCTCCCGGCGGTCCGTGGTCGTACGGGGCACGCCGGTCTCGCTGACGCAGAAGGAGTACGCCCTGCTGCTCGCGCTGGTCCGCGAGCCCACGCGCGTCTTCGCCAAGGACGACCTGCTGCGGACGGTCTGGGGCTTCCGCTCACCGGGGGTCACCCGGACGATCGACTCCCACGCCTGTCGACTGCGTCGCAAGCTCGGCCACGCCGGGGACCAGTTCGTCGTCAACGTGTGGGGCGTCGGATACCGGCTCGTCGACGCCGCCCCGGACGCCGTCACGGCGAGGGTCGCCGCATGAGCCGGCTGCTGCTCGCCGGCTGGCTGCTGGCCGTCGGCTCCGCGGTCCTGCTGCTCCTGGCGCGTCGATCGGCGATGCGCAGCACCGAACGGGTCGTCCGTGCCTGCCACGAGCTGCGCGGTCCGTTGCAGAACGTGATGCTCGCGCTCGGCGGACCGGACGACGAGGCGCGGCGGCCACCGCTGCGCGCGCTCGCGGTCGAGCTGACCCGGGCGACCCGCGCCGTCGAGGACCTCGCCGCCGCCACCGCGGGCGGCGCCGCCCGCGACGAGGTCCGCCGGATCGACCTGGTGCCGCTGGTGCGCGACCTCGTCGCCGTGCACGACGTCGCGGCCCGGACGCGCGGCCGGCGCGTCGTGCTCGCCGCCCTCGACGCCGAGGCCACCGTCCTCGGCGACCGCGACCGCCTCGCCCAGGCGATCGGCAACCTGGTCCGCAACGCCGTGGAGCACGGGCAGGGGACCGTCCGGGTCGGGGTCGGCCACGGGCCCGGCTGCGTCCACGTGGAGGTCGCCGACGAGGGGCACGGGCTGCGCGTCCCGATCGACCGGCTGGTGCACGGTCCCCGACGTGGTCGTCGCGGCCGCGGGATGCGGATCGTGGCCGAGGCCCTGGGCGCCCACGGGGGTCGCCTGCGCTCCGCACCGTCGGCCGCCGGGGCGCGGATGGTCGCCGAGCTGCCGGCCGCCCGGTCGCGGGCGGTCGTCCGATGAGTCGTCGTCGGCGGGCGGCCCTGCTCCTCGGTCTGGCCCTCGTCCTCGGCGCGCTCGCCGCCGGGGACGTCGGTCGGCGGGAGCGCGCGCTGGCGTCCGGGCTGGGCCCGAGCGTGCCCGTCGTCGTGGCCCGCACGGCGCTCGAGCCCGGCCGTGCGGTCGGCCGCTCCGACGTCACCGTCCGGCGGGTGCCGCGCCGCTACGCCCCGGCCGACCGCATCGGCGCGGTCGGCGAGATCGTCGGTCAGCGTCCGCGGCTGGCCGTCCCGCCCGGCGCGGACGTCTCCGTGCCGATGCTCGACGACGGCGCCGGGCCGCAGCTGCGGCCCGGGGAGCGGATCGCGGACATCGTGGCGATCGGCGACCCGCAACAGGTGCGGCCCGGAGGCCGGATCGACCTCCTCGTGACCCGCGGCTCCGACGGCGCCGAGGGCACCACCCGCCTGGCGCTCGAGAACGCCGAGGTGGTGACCACCGGGGAGGCACCGTCGGAGAACGGCGACGGCGGGGGAGGCCGGATCGCGGTGGCGCTCCGCGTCACGGTCAAGCAGGCCGTCTACCTGGCGGCCGCGCAGAACTTCGCCAGCGAGCTGCGGGTGCTGCCCCGGGGCCCCGGCGACGACGGGAGCGGCGCGGCCGGGACCACCGCCAGGTCGACCCTGGAGGGCACGGGATGAGCGTGCACCGGGAGATCGCGGCGGACCTGCACGCGCGGCTGGTCGTGCTCGCGGCGGCCCCGGCCGAGGGCGGCATCAGCCCGTCGCCGGAGGAGCTGCTCGAGCGCGTCCTCCGCCGGGACGCGCCGCTGCTGCCGCCGGAGGACCGGGACGAGGTCCGCCGCCTGCTCCTGGAGCGGACGGTCGGGCTCGGCCCGTTGGAGTCGCTGCTCGACGACGAGGAGATCGACGAGATCATGATCAGCGGCACCCGCCCCGTCTGGGTCGAGCGGCGCGGGCGCATCGAGGAGACCGGCGTCGCGTTCGCCGACGAGCAGGAGCTGCTGCACGCGATCGAGCGCATGCTCGCCGGCGCGGGCCGCCGGGTCGACCGCTCCGAGCCCCTGTGCGACGCGCGGCTGCCCGACGGCTCCCGCGTCCACGTCGCGTTGCCGCCCGTCGCGGTCGACGGTCCCGCCGTCACGATCCGCCGCTTCCGCGCCCGTCGCTGGACGCCGGAGGAGCTCGTCGAGCGGGGCACCTGGACCCCGGCGGTCGCGGAGCTCGTGACCGAGGCGGTGCGCGACCGCCGCTCGATCCTGGTCGCCGGCGGCACCGGCGCCGGCAAGACGACGACCCTGGGCGCGGCGGCGTCGCTGCTGCACCCGGCCGAGCGCATCGTCACGGTCGAGGACACGGCCGAGCTGCGCCTCGGGCAGCCCCACGTCGTCCGGCTCGAGGCACGGCCCGCCCGCGGAGGGGGCCACGGAGGCATCTCGATCCGCGAGCTCGTCCGCAACGCGCTGCCGTTGCGGCCTTCGGGAACGTCGCCGTCTGGGTCCGAAGGTCGCATGGGCTTCCCGTTGCGGGCTTCGGGTCGGAGCGGTAGCCCGACCGGGCCGACGCCGTCCGGGAACGGGTCGCCGCCTTCCGGGTCGTCGGGCTCGATCCAGGCCAGCGCCTCGGGACGGGTCTCCAGCCACAACGCGAAGTGCTTACCCCTGTACTCGAACGTGGGGAGGTCGTCCGGTAGCGGCGGCTCTCCGGGGGCAGGGTCGGGGTTGACCTCCGCAACGCTGATGAACTCGAACAGCCGTTGCAGGACGGCCCGCAACTGCTCGCGGTCGGAGTCCTTCGTCAGGTCTCCGAGGGCAGACTCGCGGAGCGACTGCCAGTCCTCGAACCTCGCATCGTCAGGTGCCAGGAGGGCGTCCAGGCGGCGCTTGGCGGTCTCGGCCTGCGCGGCCAGTTCGTCGTGCTCGCCCGCGAGGTCTGCGTCCTGCTCGGCCCATACGTCGGCGGGGAGCTTGCCGTCCTGCATGAGGGTCTTGATGTTCGCCCGGCGGGTCTTGGCCTGCGCGGCACCCCGAAGGCAGACGTTCCACGACTCGCGGGCCTCTGCCGTCGCCCGCTCGCGTTCGGCTTCGTACTCCACGCGGCTCGCGTCCGGGTCGAACACGTAGGTCAGGAAGTAGGTGCGGAGGGCGTCGTCCACCTTGTCTCGGGGGATCGACGGAAGCTCGCAGCCGTTGTGCAGTTCGTCCCGGCCGCTACAGCGGTACGTGTTGCGGTTGTACTTCGGCCTCATGCCGCAGCCGCACAGCCCACAACGAAAGAAGCCGCCGGGGAGAAGTGCGTTCGTCGCGCGCCCTCGGCCTTGACCCGACTGCGTCTGCTGTGCCTGCCGACGTGCAGCAGCCTTAGCGAACGTCGAACGGCTGACGATGGCCTCGTGGGAGCCGGGCCTGACGTTGTCGTGAAGCCGCGACCCGAGGTCCCCCTGGTAGACGACGGACTCCAGACGCTCCCGCACGCGGGCTGTCGTCCAGCGGCCGCTTCCTTCCGTCCACACCCCGTTCATACGGGCCGTCGGCACCTTCTCAGCCTGTAGGCGCTTGGCGATCTGGTGCATGGAGTCACCGCCGACGAACTCCGAGAAGATCCGCTCGACGATCACGGCCTCCTCCGGGACGACCTCTAGCTTGTTGCCGCCTGCCCAGCGATAGCCGAAGGGGCGGGGGCCTCCGTTGTGGAGGTTCTGCTCGATCTTGCGGCGGTTGAAGTCCTCCAGTCGCTCAGCGATCTGGTCCGACTCCAGTTCTGCCAGCGCCGACAACAGCGACCGCATGAGCTTGCCCTGGGCCGTGCCCGTGTCGAACTTCTCACGGACGCTGACGAGGCCAACCTCAGCAGCGTCCAGGGCCTCGTAGACCCTGAACAACTGCGTAGCGGATCGCCCGAGGCGGTCAAGTCGAGGGACCACGATGCGGTCGACGCTGTCCAGCGCCCCCAGCATCCTCTGGAGCGCAGGGCGGTCCACGTTCCGGCCCGAACGCCCGGCGTCTTCGTAGACCTCCACGAGGTCCCAACCTTCGTACTCCGCGAGCCGTTCGACCTTCTTCGTCTGCTCGGTTAGGGACTCGCCCTGCGCCTGCTGCGATGTCGAAACTCGGACGTAGCCGGCCGCGCGGATCTTCTCTGCCATGCAGGCATCATGCCCCGTCGTCCGGTAGTCCGCAACGGCGATGCGTACTAGTAGACGCTCAGGCTGCCTGCGCCTCTGGGGTCGCTGGCAGCCAGCCGCCACCCTGCGCTCGCCGCACCGCCCCGCGCTCGACGGCTGTCGCCGCCGCCCGAGACGTAGTGCGCTCAGAGGTCCGCAGGGCCTTCGCCGCCTGCGGCAGGGTCACCGGGAGTCCGGCCGGGCTGTCGTGGACGAGCTTGGTGAAGGCGGTCGCGCGGGCGTCGGGCGTCATCCGCTGCGCCTTCGCCTTCTCAGCGCCGCCTACGGAGCTAGGGGTGCCGCGCTTCCCCACGATCATGGGTAGGCGCTCCTTGCAGCCCGCGCACCAGCGGATCGGGTTGTGGCCCCAGTTGGCGGGCTCTGTGGCCTGCTGCTCGCACTCAGGCGTGGCGCACACCCTTACCGGCATAGGGTCAGCCCCAGGTCCCGCGTTCCGAGGGCCACCCGTAGGCGGGCGGCTGTCGCGGCGCGTACCCGGCCGGTCTTCTCGGCCATGAAGATGCTTCGCCGGGACCGCCCGATCAAGGCCCCCAACTCTGCCTGCGTGTAGTCGTTCTTGACGCGAGCGCGGCGCAGCTTGGAGTAGGCGTCGGGGTTGGCTGCGATGGCCTTCCGTTCGCGGTGGAGGCCAGCGTCCCGGCGGCGCTTTCGGGTCTCGGCCGCTACCGCCAACGGGGTCCGTTCTGCGCGGCCCGCTGCCCGGCCCTTGGCATAGGCGTCCCACCGGGCGACCTGGGCCTTCGCCTCGGCGTCGAGCCTGTCGTAGACCGCTACCAACTGCGCCTCGTCTACCTCGGCCATCAGTCGTCGTCCTCGCAGATCGACGCGCGGCGGCGTGCTTCCTCCGACTCGCGCCAGGCGGCGTCGAGGTCTGCGTAGGGAGACGCGGCGACCGCCGCCCGCGCGAACTCAGCGCCGTAGCGGGACAAGCCGGCGGCACCCGCGTCGTCCGCTACGGGCGCGGGGTTCGTCGCGTCGTTCACGTCGAACTCCAGGCGAAGGCGCGACGCGCTTACGCGCTCGGGGGAGGACATCCCATCGACTGCCGAGAGGATCCAGCGGCCGTCCTGACCCACAACGGTGAACTCCCGGCCGTCGCGGTTCCTCAGGGTGTCGCCTACGCTGACGCGCGTCATCCGGTCACCGCCTGCAGGGCGTCCATCGCTGCGTCGAGGTCATCCCCGGCCGACGCGGTCTCGGGCGTGTAGAACTGCTCGAACAGATCCAGCGCGGCCGGGATGGCGGGCGCTCCGAACTCGACGGGCTGTAGCACTAGCTCTCGCCCGCGCCCGAAGGACTCGGGGTCGTCGGACTCGTTGCCCTGGTGAACTGCCGTGATCGTCACGGCTGCGTAGGGCTGTAGCTCAGGAGGAGCGGAAGCCGGGTCGCGCAGGACCCAGACGGTGCCGCTGCCGGGAACGTCAGCCGCGCCGGGCCAGGACTGACGCGGGTCGTCTACGGAACTCATGCGCCGTACCCCGGCGTCGGGTGGTGCGGGAACAGGGGCGGACGCGCTGCGCGGGCTGCTGCGCGGGCCTGCTCGGCCTCGTCGCGCTGCTGCTGCTGTAGGCGAGCCAGGGCGGCGCGTCCGTCGGTGCGGACTGCACGGTCCGTCGAGTTGCCGGTGTTGGGGTCGACCGGCGCGGTGGGCTCCGTCCTCCACGGCGTGTGCGGGATCGAAGCGTTAGGGCTGGGCTTGGGAGTCTCGCGGGCCGGGATCGGCGCGCGGAGCTTGGTTAGCGGGTTGTGCATCGGTGGTGCTCCTGTCGAGTGATCTGCTGCTCTGGAACACACGATAGGGACCGACGTGACAGGCGCTACAGGATCACCCGGTCGAAGTCAAGGAAGACGGCGAACCTGCCCGTAGGATGAACGTATGACGACCGCCGCGCTGCCCAAGATCCAGACCGTGTCCAAGCTCTCGACCGGAGCCCTTCGGGTGCACGGGCTCGCGGCCAACTGGTCGGGTTACGACCGCCAGGGCGAGAACTTCGTCAAGGGGGCGTTCTCGTCCGGTGCCTTCGCGTCGGGCGTCGACCGCGCCATGAACCGCGCGTCCGGGCTGGGCTTCCACTACCACCACCGCCACGACCTACCGCTCGGGCGCGTCGAGGCCCTGTGGGAGACCGACGAGGGCCTGATGATGGACGCCGTCGTGGACTACGCCGAGCCCGGTTCCCCGGCTCGATTCGCGTACTCGGGGATCCTCAGCGGTTCGATCCGGGGACTGAGCGTGGGCGGCATCTTCCGACGCGACGGCGGCATGATCGTCGGCGTCGACCTGACGGAGGTCAGCGCCACGCCCGTAGCCGTCCACGATGGAACCTGGCTACGGGTGGTAGAGGTCGGGGCGGACCCTTCGGCCGACGCCCTCGCCGCTGCCAAGCTCGCAGAGCTACGTGCAGAGGTCTTCCTGATGCAGGCCCGCTAAGCAACCCAGCGCCCCCAGCCTCCCGGACATCGTCCCGGCAGCCGGATGCCCTGAGAGGGGCTGTATCGCGCCCGTGGCGGGCTTCGCTGGGGTTGCTTAGGCCGTGCGATACCGCCCCAACTCGCGCCCGGAGTTTCGCGCTTCGTGGGAGGTAGCCGGCCAGCAACCCCAGCGGCCCGAAGGGCTGCGGATTCGCACCCCGTCACCGGAGTTATCGACGCCGGATCGAGAAGGATCGAGGACGCGGCTGGGGTTGCTGGCGTCCGGGCCTTCGGAGGCCGGGCCGCGTGGATCCTGGCCTCCGGTTCTTCTACTTCTTCTTCCCGCCCGCCCCCTCGTCCCGCCTCCACCCATAGGGGTGGAGGCGGGGGACGAGGGTCGAGCGTTGGCCCGGTGGCTGGGGTCGTCCCGCCTCGTCCCGAAGGCGGACGAGGCGCATCTTCCGTGAGGGAGCGGGATCGAGGCCGACCTCGTCCGGCCTCGTCCCGACTCGGGACGACCCTCGGCGTACCACTTGGCTCCAGGTGCCTCGTCCGACCTCGTCCCGAGCCGGGACGAGGTCTCGCGTACCACTTGGTTTAGAACGCCAAGGGTGCCGTGGGCTCGTGGTCGAGGTCCGCGTCATAGGCGTATCGCGTGAACTGCCCGGCAGGCACCGCGATGACGGGGCGTGACTCGTCCTGCGCGAGAGCCTTCACGCGGTCGCGGATGGTGTCGGCCCGACCCTCGATGCCCTTCTCCACGACGGCGAGCGACGCGGACTCGTCGTGGTCTCGGAGGAACTTGATGATCGCGGTGTCGATCTTGCCCTCCGCGCTCAGGTCGGCGTCCAGGCGCGTGATCGGCAGCCTGCCCTCGCCGTCACCGATGCCGAGCCGGTGGACGCGGGGGAGTCCTCCGCTGCGGGCCTTCCAGCGGTGTAGTTCGACCTCGCCCGCCTCGGTCTCAGAGAACGGCCGCACGCGCTTCACGAACCACTGAGCCTGCACGGCCGCGAGCTTGTCGCCGGACCCGCGCGCGTACCCGGTCGAGTCCGTCGCGGCCTTCGCTACGTGGTCGATCAAGAGGCACGGAACCTCCCGCGTCAACGCGAACTCCACGAGCGGGTCCATGAACTGCCCGACCTCCGACGCGCGGTCCTCGTCAAGGCCAAGCGTCCTGAGAATCCCGCGCGTCGAGTCGAACACGCCCATAGCGCCGGGGTGGTCGTCCCAGAGCGCCCCGAGGGCGATCCAGTCGACCGGACCGGGGAAGGGCAGGTAGACGAACCTCGCCGGATCGAGGTCGGCCGGGACAGCGCCCAACGCCGAGAATCGGCGGACGGTCTCGGCCTCGCCCTGCTCGAAGTCCAAGTAGATGACGTGCCCGCCGGCGCGCAGCGCGTCGAGCGCGAGGCGCTGGACGATGGTGGTCTTGCCCGACTCCGGGTGCGCCGTGAAGCCGGTCACCCCGGAGGCGTAGACCAGGCCGCGCGCCAGCGGGCCGGGCGCAAACTCGACGGGCGGAACGCCATCTCGCATCAGAGCGCCGAGGTCCACGGGCTTGTACCTCGTGGCAGGCACGTCCGCGCCCACGAGGACCGCGTCGATGGCTCCCAGACGCTCCGTGTCGTCCGGGATGGACTCCACGAGCGCGGCGTCGATGTCCTCCATGACGGAGGCCACGCGCTGACGATTCTGCGCCTCCGTGGTGCGCTTACGTCCCGCCTGCCTGTCGCGTGCGGGTCCGGCCAAGGTCTCGCGGTCGATGTCGGCGTGTTCAAGGGCCTGCGCCACGGCATCGCGCGCCGCGTCGAGAGAGCTAGATACGGACTGCACGAGGCACCCCCAGCCGCACGAGGCGGTCAAGCTCGCGACGGGTCACGGCCGCACCGTGCTTCGCAGCTTCTGCACGCGCGATGGCGCGAAGCTCGGGCACGTCGTCGCGGGTGAAGCCCTCCGTAGCGAAGGCCGTAGCCACCGCGTCGATGATCTTCCGCCGGACTACGTCAGCCGCGCTCATACGACCACCGCAGCGGTCGCGAAGGCGAGGACGTAGAGCGTCGTCCAGAGGCCACGAGACGACAGGACGCGCGGTACGATGTCCGTGGCGGTCCGGTTGTCGATACCCGTGCTGCTCGGCGTTGTCTGGGGCGTGATCTGCATGAAGATCACGCCCCTTCTACGTTGACGGGCGCGGGTGCGAGAAGCCGTGTGGCGGCTACTCCCAACACGTCCTCTAGCGCCATCGCGTGGACGAACCTCGGGCAGCGGTCTCCGCTCTCCCAGTAGGAGACGGTCGACGGGTCGACGCCCTCCCCGATGGCGGCTGCAAGCTGAACCTGAGACAGACCAGCGGCCTTCCTGTACTTCCTGAGCATGGTGCGAGGCATGGGCCTCTCCTTCCTGCCGCGATGTCCACGGCTTCGATGACTGACCATGGGTCAAGCATACCAGCCGTGTTGACAAGACGTAGGAGGTGTGGTAGCGCGCTCGGCGGGCTTGCAGACTACGGCAAAACTGCCATATGTCAAGCACCCCGACGACGCGCCGCAAGTGCGCGCTGGGCGGCGTTGTAGACCTTGGGGTCCACGATCCGACCGGGGTGGGCCTGCTTGTACTGCTCGTGGCTCAGGAGACGGGCAACGGCCGTCGGATGCCAGCGCCGCCCGCCTACACCCTCGGCGCTCAGGGCCTCGGCAACGGCGCGGATGCTGGACCCGTCGCGGACCATGCCGAACGCTCGCCGTACGACCTCGGCCGCCTCGTCGTCCACGACCAACTCCCGCGTGGCGGGGTCAGCCTTGTAGCCGAAGGCAGGACGCCCGCCCGTGTACGCCTTGGGACCCTTCTCGCGTGCCTTGGCCTCGCGGCCCGCCTTCAACCTCGCCACGATGGCGCGGCGCTCGTGGGCTGCGATGGCGTGCTGCATGTCGTTCAGCAGCAGCGCGCCGTCGTCCGTGCCGTTGGACCCGTCGGCGTAGAGGATGCGCCCGCCACCAGCAGCCACCGTGCGCTCTGCATCCCCAGCCACGTACGGGTCACGGGCTAGGCGGTCGCGACGTGCGAGAAGGAGCACCCCGGCCCCGTGTAGGAGCATCGCGTCGAGCGCCGCACGCCCACCCTTCCGCTGAGAGAGGAGGACGGTGGACCTCGCGTCCTCCTCGTGGACCTCCACGACCTCGATGCCTTCTGCCTTGGCGAACTGCCGGCAGGCATGGACCTGGGCACTCAGTCCGTACCCATCGTCCTTCTGCTCGGAGGACGAGACTCGCGCCAGGATCACGGCGCGGGTGGGGACGGGGGCGGGGAGGGGTGTCATCGGCTTGGTTGGTTCGCGCTCCGATCTTTCGTAGCGGCCGAGCCATCGTCCCAGTTTCGTACACGTAACGCAAGCGAAGTGTGTACGTCGGCGGTCGGGGCGGACCTCCATCCGGGACCGGAGGCGTGGGTGGCCTGGGCCGTCGACCTTCAAGCCAAGGTCGAGGGCCAGCGACCCAAGCGACCCAAGGGCCGCGAGCGGTGCCGACGATGACCGGGGAGCCGGGGCCGCTTGGGTCGCTGCGGTCGGGCCGACGGCCGACCGGGTGTCCAGCGAAGAATCGACCCGAAGAATCGGGGGCGTCCACACTCGGGCTAGTGGTCCCTCACCTGAGGGTCCAAACAGGCTCCGTACCACTTGACCCGCTGCACCCTTGGTTCGCGCCAGGACCCTCGGTGTACGGTGGCCCCGTGCGTGGGTTCATCAGGAACGTTCGGGACGAGCCGGGGATCTACGCCTGCGTCGGCGTCGCGTGGCTCGTCGCGCTCGGGCTCGTGGCTTGGTTCGGCATCGGGATCGGCAGCGCGATCATCGACGAGATCAACAACCCGTCGCCACCGGCACGGGTGACCGAGACCTACACCGCGCCCGGCGGCAACTGCGACGACATCGGCCACTCGTACTCGGTGCCGGACGGCGCGTACGACCGTCACGACCGGGACGGCGACGGCATCGCCTGCGAGCAGTAGGCGTCTGTTCCTAGACCGCGACCGCGACGGTGGCGATGATCGCCACGGCAGCCAGGATTCCGGCGACGCGCGCCCAGAACACACCGCTACGGGCGATGGCTAGAGCCTCTGTATGGCGACGTTCTGCCACGCGCTCGCGCTCTTGGGCCTCGGCGCGTTCGTGCGTCGCGGCCTCCGCGAGTACCCCCAGCCGCTCGATCATCGCCTCCTCACGGCCGACGCCCTCCGCGCGGCGCTTCGCCATCGTCTCGGCCATCTCGGCGTTCGACCGCTGGAGGTCGCGCATCCGGTCCTCTTGGTCAGCCTGCATCCGCATGAACGGCTCGTTCCGAATCTGACGTAGGCGCGTAGCCTCGTTCTGCGCCTGCAACTCCGCTAGTTGCCGGTCCGTCCGCTCGCGCGACCGGGCGTCGGACTCGGCGCGTTCCTCGGGCGTCATCGCCTCGTAGCGTGCGCGCCCTTCTCGAATCCTCGCCAGGATGCTGTCTGCGCCGGACTTCTTGGGCTCGTCGGCCATGCGGGCATGGTCCCGCGCCGGCCGGACGCCTGCTAGCAGTAGGGCGTCCGGCTGACGGCCTACGGTGTGGGTTGTGGCAAGGCGCTCTGACCCGACGGCGGATATGCAGCGGACCTTGGACCGCATCGCGCCGCTGTACGACATGCAGAAGACGTTGGACCGCATCGCGCCGTTCAACGACATGCAGCGCACCTTGGACCGCATCGCGCCGCTTGGACTCGCGTTCTCTCCGTCGCAGTTGGAGACCCTGCGGAAGTCCCTCCGCACGACTTCTGATCTAGCGCCGCTGCGGAACGCGCTCGCCCACGACGTTGCTCCGATAGTCGAGTACGCGCGGGTAGTCGCCGCCGACCTTCCCGTGTCTGAGGATGCTCTCGCGGCGTACCAGGAGGTTCCCGACGAACTCTGGCGCGAGGTCGCGGACGACACGACCCATGACGGATTCCTGACGAGCGCCACTCCGTCTCAGCGGTCGACGCTGTTGTTCGCCGTCCTGGCGCTTCTCGCGGACCTCTCTGAGCGCGCTGGCGCAGTCGACACCGCCACGAAGGACCTCGTGACGACGTTGGGCCTCGTCGGAGCCATCCTCGTGACCCTGATGGCCGTTCAGGAGAACGACCCGGACGAGAAGTAGGGGGGAGAGAACCCGCCCGCTGGCAGGTACCTCTACCAGCACCCCAAGCGGCACCGCGAGGCGCGCAGGCCGGGTCCACGCCGGTAGGAGGCGGTCAGCGTGCCGCTTGGGTTGCTACTTGCGGCTGGGCGGCATACGGACGATGCCGAAGGGCCGCACCGGGCTGCGATCTGAAGTACGCATGGGCCTGCGCATGCGGCCCGATCGCATCGTCGTCGGGGAGGTCCGGGGTGCCGAGGCGCTGGACATGGTGCTCGCGATGACGACGGGGCACGACGGCTCGCTCTCGACCATCCACGCCCGCTCGCCGGACGCGGCGCTCCGCCGGCTGGAGACGCTCTGCCTGATGGCGGACGTCGGCCTGCCGCACGTCGCCGTCGCACGGATGGTCGGGGACGCGGTCGGCGTCGTCCTCCAGCAGACCCGCACCGCCGACGGGCACCGGCGCGTCACCGCGGCCGCCCGGGTGACCTCCGGTGCGGACGGGTGGTCGCTGGAGCCCGTCGACGCGGAGGCGCCGTCGTGACCGGGGCGGTCGCCGCCGCGGGACTGGCGGGGGCGCTCGCGGCGGGCGGGCTGGTGGACCTGACGCCGGACGTCGTGGCCGGTGCGCGCCGCTGGCGGGCGCGGCGCGCAGCCGGGGCGTCCGATGCGGCCGGGACGTCGCGGGCGGGACGACGGCTCGTGCCCGCGTCCGTCGGGACCGCGCTCGTGCTGCTGGTGCTCGGCACGCCGACGCTCGCCCTCGTTGTCGGCATCGGCCCCGCGGGGCTGCGGGCGCTCCGCCGCCGTCGGCACGAGCGGCGTCGGCGGGCGGTCGGACGGGGCGCGCCGCAGGTGGCCCGGTCGATCGCCGACGCACTGGACGCCGGGCACGGCGTGCGCCGCGCGATCGGCGAGGCCTCCCGGTCCAGCGGCCTGACGGGACCGGCGGCCGAGGAGCTGCGTCGGGTCGCCGCACGGCTCGAGTCGGGCGAGCCGCTGGCTCCGGCGCTGGACGCCTGGCGGGCCCGTACCGACGAGCCGGCGCACCGGACGATCGTGGCCGGGCTGCTCCTGCACGGCGAGGCGGGCGGCGAGCTGGCCGACGTCCTGCGCGACCAGGCCGAGGCGCTCGAACGCGCGCGGAGGGCGACCGCCGAGGCCGAGAGCGCGATCGTCCAGGCGCGGTCGGCCGCCCGCATCGTCGGAGGGATCCCCGCGCTCGTGATGATCGGGACCGTGGTGCTGGCCCCCGGCGCGGTGGCGCAGGTGACCGGGAACGCGCTGGGTGCCGTGCTCGTCGTCGCCGCGGTGCTGCTCCAGGTCGCGGCGATGATCGCGGTCCGCCGCCTGACGATGGGGCTGAGCCGGTGAGCGCCGTCCGCCACGCGGCCGAGGGGACGGGCCGATGATCGCCACGGTGCTGGCCGGGCTGGCCGGGGCCGCGCTCGGGGCCGGTGCGGGCGAGGCGCTGGTGGCCCGGGCCGACCGGCGCGCGGTGCGTCGCCCGACGACCGACGCCGGATGCGTGGCCGAGCCCGCCGGTCCGGCGGGCGTGGTGCTCGGGCTGGCGCGGCGCATCGGGCCGGGCGCCGGGCGACGACTACCTGGACCCCGAGACGCCGCCGCCCGCCTGGAGGCGGCGGGACTCTCGCCGCGCGTCACCGTTGCGGACCTCGGGGCCGTCCGCGGCGCGGCCCTGCTGGTCGGGGCCGCCTTCGCGGTCGTCCTGCTGCCGGTCCTCGGGATCGGCGCGTTGCTCCTCGCGGCGGCGGTGCCCGTGGCGCTGGTCCTCCTGCCCGACCTCCTGGTCGGCCGCCGGATCCGCGCCCGCGGGGAGGGGATGCTGGTCGAGCTGCCCGACGTCATCGACCTGCTGCGGATCGCGCTGCGCAGCGGACGATCCGTCCCGGAGACCCTCGCCCGGGTGGGCGCCCACCACCCTGGTGCGATCGGCGCGGAGCTCCGGCGGGCGGCGGCCGAGATGCGGATCGGCGTGCCGACCGACCGGGCGCTGGTCGCCCTGGGGCGCCGGTGCCCGGCCGACGGCGCTCCTGAGCTCGTGGCCCTGCTCCTGCGCGCCCACCGCCACGGCGGCACGGCGGCCGGTGGGCTCCAGGCGCTGGCCGAGGACCTGCGCGCACGGCGCGCCCGGGCCGCGATCGACCGGGCCGCGCGCGCCGCCCCGAAGGTGCAGCTCGTCGTGGCCCTCCTGCTGGTCCCCGCCGCGATGCTCCTGATCGCCGCGGGCCTCCTGCAGATGCGCGGCTGAGCCGATGCCGGCGCGCGGCGGAGGACCGCGCGCCGCCCGGACTCAGGGCTTGGCCGGTGCCTTCGCGGCGTCGTACCGGACGACGAGGCTGCCGCGCCACGTCGTCGCACCGGTCTTCTCGCGCGCGGCGGTGACCAGCTTGACCCGACCGGCGGCGTCGACCGCCCGGCCGAAGCCGTCCGAGCTCAGCAGACCGCCGATGCCCGAGGCGCCCTTCGCGCTGCCGGAGCCGCCTCCGAGGCCGCCCATGTTGCCGAGCAGCCCGCCGAGGCCGTCGCCGAGGCTGGAGAGCAGGTCGGTCAGCGGCTTGGGCTGCAGGACGAACGACGGGGCGACGCCTCCGAGCTCCTCCTTCGCCTGCGCGTAGAGCGCGTCGTCGGAGAACGGCTTCGCGGGCTTCAGCGCCTTCGTCACCGAGTCGGGGCCGAGGCCGATCGCGACGCGGTCGCCCTGGACGCCGGCGGCGAGCTGGAGGGGGAGACCGGGCAGGCCGAGGACGAAGCCGGAGTCTGCGCCGTCGATCGACTGCGGCTTGGCGGTCAGGCCGCCGGTCCCGCCGAGCTTGCCGGCCAGCGGGCCGCCCTTGCCGGAGAGGGCGCCCTGCAGCTGCGTCATCAGCGCCTTCGCGGCGTCGTCGTCCTTCGCCCGCAGCAGCACCCCGCCGCTCGCGGCCAGGAGGTTCTGGCCCTGGGCGCCGCCCGAGACGGCCTCGACGCCCGCGAGCGCGTCGCGCAGACCGTTCGAGGTCTTCGAGCCGAGGACGCCGGAGAGGAGGTCGAAGGCCTTCGCGCCCGGCGAGCCCTTCGCGAACGACCCGGAGGTGCCGCCGCCGAAGGCCGCCCACGAGCCGCTGGGGAGCGCCGCGACGGCATCCGAGCCGACCTTCGGGTCGGCGACTTGGGCGGACCCGGTGCCGCCGGAGCGCACGACGAGCCGGCCCGGCGTCAGCTCGAGCGCCATCGCGGCGGTCGCGTCGCGGGCCGGGATCTTCAGGCCGAAGCCCGCGGCCTTCACGGAGCGGGCCGACGTGCCCTTGGAGCCGAGGCGCTGCTCCACCCGGTCGCGCAGGCTCTTGGGCAGGGAGCCGAGGGCCGAGGACCGGGCCTTCGACGCCGATCGACCCTCCGCGAGGTGGGCGGCGAGCGAGGTGAACGCCCCGTTCAGCGCCGGCGCCTGCTGCAGGTCGACCCAGGCGACTCCGACGGGGCTCGTGGTGCGGACCTGGTCCAGGGCGCCGGTGAAGCGCGCGTTGCCGCTGAGGTCGTCGCCCGCGGCGGACGCGATCGCGGCCCGGACGGCCTTCTCGGACCCGAACGCGGCGGTCTTCTCGCCGATCCAGACGGCGTGGCCGTCGCGGACGCGGATCGTCTCGGCGCCGACCTGCTCCTCGGTGCCGGCGGACCCGACGGCCTTGCGCAGCGCGTCGGCGTCGCGGACCTCGGCGACGATCGCGCCGTCGGCGGCCTTCTTCGGGTCGGACGTCGCGGACGGCGTGCCGCCGAGCAGGAAGGCGCCGACGTGGTCGCCGACGTGGGGGAGGACGTCCTCGCGCAGCGAGACGCCCTTCGGCAGGAACCCGTCGCTGAGGCCGGCGTGCGAGCCCTTGCCGCTCTTCCCGCCCGTGCCGACGAGGGCGAGGAGCTGGTCGACGGCGGTCTTCGTGTCGCCGCCGGGCCGGACCGTGGCCTCGGCGAACGCCGCCGAGCGGGCGGGGACGTCGTCGGCCAGGGCCGGCCGCGGCGGGGCCCCCGCGGTGGTGGCCGCCGCGTTCGTCGTCGTGCCGTCGTCGGCACCGCAGCCCGCGAGGATCGCGGCGGCGGCCAGCGCGGCGACCGGCACGGCACGTCGCACGCGGGCGCGCGAGGGACCATCGGTCGAGAAGGGACGGGAGGCGGGCGGCGAGACGGTCATGACGCGGGTCCTTGCTGGCCACGGAGGGCGGCCGTCGAGGGACTCCTGATGGTACGGCGTGCGGCCCTCTCGGGTGACCGGTGTCGTGTCGCGTGGAGGCGGGTGTCGTGTCGCGTGGAGGCGGCGGCGTGCGACGGGCGCGGACGCGGGCGCGTCGCCTCTGCACCCACCGCGCCCCACCGGGGTGGCCCACCGCGCCCCACCGGGCGTGGGATCCGGTGCACCGATGCGGATCTGCGTCCTGAGGCGTCACCGTTCGGCATCGGCCGTCCCGCCCCGGTCGGCCGATGCGGGTTCGTGCCGCGGGCCGTCACCGATCTGCATCAGCCGCCGCGCCCCGGCCGGCCGATGCGGGTTCGTGCCGCGCGGCGTCACCGGTCTGCATCGGCCGTCCCGCCCCGGCCAGCCGATGCGGGTTCGTGCCGCGGGCCGTCACCGGTCTGCATCAGCCGCCCCGCCCCGACCGGCCTCGCCGTCCCGTCCCGCCCCGCCCCGTCGCCGTGGCCGTCACGGAGCCCGCTCCCGCCGCCGCGACCCGCCCCGGGGCTCGTCGCCGACGGTCCGCAGGCGGACGTCCCCCGAGACGCCCCACCGGGCCCCACCGATCCGCCCCACCAGGCCCCACCGATCGGCCGATGTCCGCACGTTGCGGGGGCCGTATCGACGGCGACACGATCGAACGTCTACGAACACTGGACGGAATCGTGGGAACGCCTGTTCTACCTTCGAACTGCAACGGATCCTGCACCAGGACATGAGCTCCGCTTCATGTACGCCTTATGCCCAGACCGTTGCAGGGGTTCTGTCCCTACGAACATCTGTTCCGCCGGAAGGGTGGGTATGGCGGGGTGGGGAATCGGTGCAATTCGGCGGTGCGGAGTGGGGCGTGGTGGGGTAGGTTCATCCACAGCGAGTCGGGCCGGGCGCGGTTCCTCCCACTGCTCCCGGCCCGATTCGCACCGGTCATCTCCGCCGGCCCACCGCCTTGCCGGACCTCCAGCTCCAGTCCCAGTTCGAGCTGACGCTCGACGCGAAGAACCGCCTGACGATCCCGGCGAAGTTCCGCGAGCCCTTCAAGGCCGGACTGGCCCTCGTCAAGTCCTTCGACGTCCCCGCCGTCGGCATCGAGCCGGCCGAGGAGTACGCCTCCTTCGTCGAGGCCTCGCTGAAGGGCCGCCACCCCACCCACCCGAACACCCGCCGCATCGAGCGCTGGCTGAACTCCGCCGCGCTCCCCGGCGACCTCGACGGTCAGGGGCGCATCACGATCCCCGCCGCGTTCCTCGCCCACGCGAAGATCACCGGCAACGAGGTGCTGCTCGTCGGCTCCGGTCGTCGGTTCGAGCTCTGGGACCGCCAGGGGTGGGAGACCTACGCGCCCGAGCTCGAGAGCGCCATGCTCGACATCGCCCAGGACATCGGCGACCAGCCGTTCCCGTTCGACGGCGGCAGCGGCGCCGGGCCCACCGGGACCTGAGTCGCGCACCACCCGGGGCGCCGCGTCCCGCCGGGCCCACCGGGACCTGAGTCGCGCACCACCCGGGGCGCCTCGTCCTCTCGGGCCCACCGGGACCTGAGTCGCGCACCACCCGGGGCACCTCGTCCAGTCGGGTCCGTCGCACCCGGGCCGCGGACCGACCGCGGTGCCGGGGCGTGCACGCCCGCGGCGCTCGACCGCCGACGACCCGCGACCCCGCGTCCCGCCGGGTCCACGGGCGCGACCGGCCACGATGGGGGAATCACCTCCTCGCCGTCGAACGACCCTGTCGTGCCGCCCTCCGGACCCGACCCCGAGCACCTGCGGCTCCCCGCCGACGCGCCCGGCCCGCGCGCCGACGCCCCGGCCACGGCCGTCGGTGCCCCCGAGCCGCATGCCGCCACGTCCGGTCCGCACGGCGACGCACCCCACCTGCCGGTCCTCTGGGAGGAGACCGTCGCGATGGTCGACCCGCAGCCGGGCGACACCGTGGTCGACGGGACCTTCGGGGCCGGCGGCCACGCGGGCCTCGTCGCGCGGCGGCTCGGTCCGGACGGGACGCTGGTCGTCGTGGACCGCGACCCGGTCGCCCTGGAGATCGCCGAGCGCTTCGCCGCGACCGCCCCGTGCCGCGTCCGCATCGTCGCCGCCCCCTTCGCCCAGGCGTTCGAGTCGCTCGCCGCGGAAGGATTCCGCGCGGACGGGGCGTATTTCGATCTCGGCATGTCCTCGATGCAGATCGATCAGGCGGAGCGAGGCTTCGCGTACACGCGGGACGCGCCCCTCGACATGCGGATGGGGCTCGGCGAGCCGTCGGCCGCCGGCGAGGGCGCCACGGAGCTCGTCTCGGCCGCCGAGATCGTCGCCACCTGGGACGTCCCGGACCTGACCCGGGCGCTCCGCGACCTCGGCGAGGAGCGCTACGCCCTGAAGATCGCCAAGGCGATCGTCCGCGAGCGCGAGAAGGCCCCGATCGACACGACCGGGCGACTGGTCGACGTCGTCACGAACGCGATCCCCACGCCGGCCCGCCACGTCGGCGGCCACCCGGCCAAGCGCACGTTCCAGGCCCTGCGGATCGTCGTCAACGACGAGCTCGCCCAGATCGACCGCGCGCTGCCCGCCGCCTGGGACCTGCTCGGCGTCGGCGGCCGGCTGGCCGTCATCAGCTTCCACTCGCTCGAGGACCGGCGGGTGAAGCGCTTCGTCCAGGGCCTCCTGCAGGGCTGCGTCTGCCCGCCGGACCTGCCGATCTGCGTCTGCGGCAACGAGCCCGAGGCCGAGGTGCTGGGCAAGGGCGGCGTCGTCCCGACCCCCGAGGAGCAGCAGACCAACCCCCGCTCGCGCTCCGCCCGACTGCGTGGCGCCCGCCGGATCGCGGTGGCCGCATGAGCGCCGCACCCGCACCGAAGCATCGCCCGGCCCGCCCGGCCCCCCAGCGGCCGCCGCTGCGCGCGGTCCCCGGCCCCCGGCGGCCGAAGGCGACCCCGCGGCCCGGTGGGCTCGCCACCGCGCCGCTGGGCGTCCGGCTCGCGCTGATCCCCGTCCGGCTGGCCCTCGTGCCGGTCCGGATCGCGATCTCCGTCCTGGCCCGCCTGACCGGCGGGCGTCCGTGGCTCGTGATGATCCTCGCGCTGGGCTGCGGCGTCATCGCGCTGCACGCCGCGACGCTCCAGACGAACCAGACCGTCGCCGCCCGCGACCTCGAGATCAACAAGCTCGAGCGCGAGACCGCGACGCTGCGCAACGACGTCGCGGGCCTGCGGTCGACCGACCGGGTCGCCGCGTTCGGCTCGTCGCAGGGCATGGTCATCGCTGACCCCGAGGGCGTCGGCTACCTCGACGCGCGCAAGGCCGACGCCGGCCGCTCGGCGGGCATGCTGGCCCCGCCGTCGGCCGACTGGAAGCCCGCGCCGAACCCGTCGGAGCAGAACGGCGACGCGACCGACGACGCCGAGGGCGCAGCCCCGGGCACCGGCGGCGTCGCCGGTCCCGCGGCCGATCCGTCGACCGCGGGCGCGGCCGCCGCCCCGACCCCGAGCACGCCGACCCCGAGCGCCCCGGCGGCCACGGGCACCCAGAGCGCGTCGGGTACCACCGGCACGCAGGACTCCACCGGGACGACCGGCACCGCGGGCACCACCGGCGGGGGCGCGGCGACGGGGACGACCGGCACCGCGGGCACCACCGGCGGGGGCACGGGGACGGCGTCCGCCGGCACCGGCACGGCCGCTCCCGCGGCGGGCGGCACCGCGACGGGCGGCACGGCCGCCGGCGGCACGACGCC
>NZ_JAURWA010000143.1 GCF_030655195.1 Patulibacter sp.
CCGCGCCCGTGCCGACGGCCAGGGCGCCCGCGCCGCCGCCCGCCCAGCCGGTCAGGAGGCCGAAGCGGCCGCCGATGGCCGCCCGGGGACCACCGGGGACCGGGGCGCCCGGGGGCTCCGGGACGACCTGCGCCCCGCCGAAGGCCCGGCCGTTGCCGCTCTCGGGCTCGTCGAGCTGGTTGACGAGGACCCGCGGTCGCTCGCCGCGCGCGGCGGGGTCGGGCTGCTGGCGCAGGGCGACGACCGCGCGCCCGTTCGAGGAGATCGCGACGTCGAGGGCGTCCGCGGCGCCGCGGGCCGGGGCGCCGGCGATCGTCGTCGGGCTGACGGGGAGCACGACGCCGAGCCGGCGGCCGAAGATCCTCCGGGCCCAGACGCGGTCCTGCAGCGACTCGTCGGGCTCCTGCCACGCGACGACGGCCGAGCCGTCGGCGCCGATCGCCACGCGCGGGGCGTTCAGGGCGTCCGGGCGGCGCAGCGGAGCGGACGGGATCCGGTTGACCGGGACCCCGAGGCCGCTCCAGCGGCTGCCGTCGAAGCGCGACAGCCGGACCTGGCTGTTGACGTAGGCGTTGCCGAGCAGCGCGTCGGAGAACGAGGTGACGCGCTGGTAGACGAGCAGCGCGTCGCCGTTCGGGGCCATCGCCAGCGACGGGAACGCCGCGCGCGAGTCGCCGATCGTGAAGTCCACGAGGGTCGGGGCCTGGAACCGACTGCCGCCGCGGGGGAGGGCCGCGGAGTACATCGAGTCCTGGTTCGGCGGTCCCTGCTGGACCCAGGTGACGACGAGCCGTCCGCCGTCCGCCGCCCCGATCCGCGGCCAGGAGGAGGTGAATCGCTGACCGGCGTCGACCCGCTGGGCTGCGGACCAGCGCTCGCCGTCGTACCGCGCGGCGTAGACGTGCGGCGCCCCGGCGTCCGTGCGGCGGAAGACCACGCCGCCCGTCCCGTCGGGCGCCATCGCCACCCCGCCGACGTCGATGATCGCCGGGTCCGGACCGGCGATCGTCTCCGCCGGGCCGATGCGGGCGACGGCGACGGCGGGGAGGGCGAGGGCGGCGGCCGTGGCCAGGGCCACGAGCGACGCGGGGCCGGACGGCGTGAACATCGCCGGGCACCGTAGCCGAGGCCGGGGCCCACGTCGGCGGTCCGGCGCGGGATTCACCCACTGTTCACAGGGGTGGAGGCGAAGCGGACATCTGTTGACGCGCTACGTCAACACTGTGGGGCGGAGGCGTGGGCCGGGTGCGGGCCGCCGACAGCCCGCACGAGCAGCAGGGAACTGGGGATCCCGCACGCCGTCCCACCTGAAGCCGTGAACGCCGTTACGAGTTGTGCCCCAGTCGGCCACGCAATGTTCACGCGGTGTTGTCGGCCGAGCACGAGAGTGCCCGTGTCCTGGCGGCGACGTCGCCCGGGTCCCACCCCACTCAGGAGCACAGCACACGATGAGGACCTCCAAGGGCCTGCGCATCAGCGCGGCCGCGGCCACCGCCGCGACCGGCGCGATCTGCGCGCTGGCCGTCATCCCGGCGTCAGCGGGCGCCGCCTTCGATCCGTCGTTCTCGACGCAGTGCCAAGGCGCGAGCAGCATCGCCGGCCGCGGCGCGTCGTTCCAGCGCACGGCCCAGCTCGCCTGGGGCGTCGAGGCGCTCGCCCCGGACGCCGCCCCCGCCGGGGGCGTCGGCTTCGGCTACGCGACGGCCGCCAACGGCGGCTGCGGCGACTTCAAGCTGCCCGCAGCCGGTGGCAGCAAGAAGGTCACGTTCGAGCCCCGCGGCTCCGGCGACGGCCGCAACGCCGTCGGCGCCAACACCGGGACCGGACTCGCCGGCGTGCGCGACACGTCGGTCCACTACGGCGCCGCCGACGAGCCGCCGAGCGTCGCGCAGCTGACGGCCGCCAACAACGGCCCGGACGGTGCCGCCGGCACCGCCGACGACGCCGTCCTCTACACGGTCCCGGTCGCCCAGTCCTCCGTCGGCGTCCTCGTCAAGCTGCCCGACACCTGCACCGTCCCGTACGCCTCGCACCAGCTGTCGCGGGCGAACCTCGAAGGTGCGTTCGCCGGCAACGCGGGCTTCCGCACCTGGGGCGAGATCCTCCCGGCGATCCAGGGCGCCGACGCGAACGCGACCGCCGCGTGCAAGGCCAAGTCCTTCAAGCGCATCGTCCGTCTCGACTCGTCGGGCACGACGTTCGCGTTCAAGAACTACCTGCGCGACATCAGCCCCACGGACTTCAAGGTCGCCGACGGCAACACGACCTGGCCGAACAACAGCGGCGCGACGGCGGTCGTCCGCCCGACGAGCAACGGCGCCGGCCCGCTGCTCGACCTCCTGAGCACGCAGTCGACCGACGGCGGGATCGGCTACGCCGACCTCGGCGCGGCCCGCTCCCGCGGCTTCGACACCGACGTCACGGGCACGACGCCGAGCGACACGGACAGCACCTTCTGGGTCCGCGTCCAGCGCAAGGACCAGACGTACCAGAGCCCCGCCCTGGACGACAAGAAGAGCGCGACGGACACCGGCGCCAACTGCAAGAACGTCACGTACTCCGACGTCAGCACCGGCGGCCTGCCGACGGTCAAGCAGAGCTGGCTCGACGTCACGTCCAGCGCGTCCGCGGCGGACTACCCGCTGTGCGCGCTGACCTACGCGCTCGTCTGGGAGGACATGGCCAAGGCGAGCGTCGGGCACGCCGCGAGCCTGCCCGACTACACGCAGAGCCAGGCGCGTGGCGTCAAGGACTTCCTCGGCTACGTCCTGAACATCGGCGGCGGCCAGAAGGAGCTGGCACCCGCCGGCTACCAGGCGCTGCCCGCCGTCACCGGCGGCACGACGGCCACGGCCGGCAGCGTCCTGGCGATCGCCCAGGCGGCCCAGAAGGAGCTGACCTGGAACAAGTCCACGGTCGTCGACCCGGGCACGGGCGGCGGCACCGGTGGCGGCGGCACGGGTGGCGGCGGCACGACCCCCACCCCGGTGACGACGACCCCGACCCCCACCACGCCGACGCCGACGGTCCCGACCGTCCCGGCCGTCGTCCCGACGACGCCGAAGCCGGCGACGCCCACGACGCCGGCCCCGGCGAAGGCCACGGTCAAGGTCTCCAAGGCCGCGGCGCTCAAGGGCCGCAAGGTCACCCTGTCGGTCTCGCCCTCGGGCGCGGGCCGGGTCTCCGTCTCCGCCACCACGGGCACGGGCAAGAAGAAGGTGACGGTGGCCACGGGCTCCGCGACCGCCAAGAAGTCCGGCGTGCTCAAGGTGACGCTGAAGCCGACCTCCAAGGGCCGCAAGGCGCTCAAGGCCGGCCGCTCCGTGAAGATCTCCTTCAAGGTGACCTTCACGAACGCCGACGGGTCGAAGACCACGTCGACGAAGACGCTCAAGGTCAAGATCAAGCGCTGAGCGATCGGGACCGTCCGGGCCGCCCGCGGCCCGGACGTGCGACACATCGGGACGGGGTTCTCCTCGGGCCGGCCCACACAGGCCGGCCCGAGCCCGTTCCCGGAGGCCCCCGGACCCCGCCCGTCCCTGCCTCGAACGCCACGATCCCGGTCGTCGCCGACGCCCGGGACCCGAGATGGCGCGTCAACAGGCGTTGACGTCTTGGCGTGTGATGTTTTCGTCCGGTTCCCATGAAGTTCACGAGCGCGGGGGGTCCGAGACCTACAGTCCCCGGCCGGTGCTGCGTCAACGTTCATCCGGGTCGTCATCACGGCCAGGCGCGCACCGACGCGCCCGCGCCGCCACCGGGTCGGCGGTCGCCCTCGCGGGTGTCGCGCTCGGCGCCGCGTCGGCCGCCCCGGCCTCGGCGGCCTACGCTCCCGGCGCGAGCCCGGCCTCCGCGCTCGGCGCGCTCCTGGCGGACGACGCCAGCGCCGCGCCGCTCCTCTCCGCCGACGGGCGCTACGCCGTCTTCCAGACCACCGCGTCCGTCCTCCTCGGACCGGGATCCACGGACGACGTCCGGCCGGCCGCCGGGCTCGTCCGCAAGGACCTCGTGACGGGTGCGGTCGCGTCCGTCGCACCGCCCCGCGAGGTCCGGACCGCGGACGGCTCGCTCGCCCGCGAGGGCACGTCCTCCGGCGTGGCCGGCATCAGCGCCGACGGCCGGTACGTCCTCTTCACCACGGCCGCGCGGCTGACGCCGGGCGACCGCACCGGTGCCGCGACCGACGTCTACGTCCGCGACATGGGCCGGCCGGTGACGGACACCGCGGCCTACGAGCTCGCCTCCGCCCGCGACGGCTCCGACGCGGGCGCGGACACCACGGACGACGCCCTGGGCCGCATCGCCGGCGCCCCCGGCTACGCCCTCAGCGCCGACGGCCGCCGCGCGGTCTTCGTGACGACCGGCCGCTCCGACCTGCCGGCCCTCGTGGCCCCGACGGCCCCCGCTCGCCAGGTCTGGGTCCGCGACCTCGACGCACGGACGACGCGCCTGGTCAGCCGCCGCGTCGACGACCCGTCGACCGAGGGCACGCCGGCCCCGGCGCCCACCGGCGTCGGGTCCGCGGTCCCGACCGCCGCCATCAGCGGCGACGGCAGCACCGTGGTCTGGACCGCCGGCGACGGGCAGCTGCAGACGCCGACGCTCGCCGGCGAGGCACCGTTCGGCCCGCAGCCGTCGCTGCTCACCCGGCGGCTCTCGTCGATCACCGCGCCTGCACGGCGGGTCGCCGGCGCCGTCGACCTGGACGACCCGGCGTGCGCGCCGGGCAGCGCCGCTCCCGGGCCCTCCGACGGCGGCCCGTGCGCCGGGCCGTTCCAGACCTCCGAGGGCGTCGACTTCAGCGGCGACACCAGCTCGCTCGTGTTCGAGGGCCTGAGCCACGACGGCGCACGGGTGCTGCTGGCCTCCTCCGCGCGGCGCCGCCCGTTCGACCCGCTCGCCTACCGGGCGTCGACGAGCTACCTCGCCGACATCCGGCCCGGCGTCTCCCGCAAGAGCGGCGTGACCGTGGCCTGGTCCTACCCGAACGTCGCGGGCCGCTTCCCGATGCTCGGCGGCCGCCTGGCCCCGGACGGCCGGCACGCGACGTTCAGCTCCCGCGACAACCGCTTCGACGGCCTGCAGCCCGTGGGCGCCTTCCCCACCGGCGACCTCGTGACCTTCAACGTCTTCGTCGCCGACCTCGACGCACGCAACGTCGAGCTCGTGACCCGCGGCGAGGACGGGGGCGACTACGTCACCGCGTCCCGCCCCTCGACGCCGTCGGGCATCGCCGTGCCGTCCTCCGACGCGGGCGTGATCGCGCTGCCCGCACCCGACGGCAACCTCTTCGTGGGCGACGCCAACGGGGTCGACGACGTCCTGATCGCCCGCCGCGCGGTCACGACCGTCGACCGCGGCGTCCGGGTCCTGCCGGTCCAGGCGCCGCCGCCGGCGACGGACGAGACCCCGGCCGTCCCGCTGCGCTCCCGGTTCTTCGCGACGATCGGGCGCGTCTCGCTGTCGCGGCGGACGGGCACCGCCACGCTGCAGGTCGCCGTGCCCACGGCGGGCACGCTGTCGGCCTCGGCCCGCGGCACGCAGCAGCGCACCGTCCGCGCGAAGGGCCGGTCGCGCCGCATCACCTCGACGGTCACCGTCGGGTCGGCGCGGCAGACCCCGAAGCGGGCGACGACGGTCCGGCTGACGATCAAGGTCGGCGCGAAGGCGAAGGTCGCGCTGCGCCGGTCGCCCCACGCCCTCGACGTCCGTCTGTCCCTCGTCTTCCGACCGCGCGACGCGGACGCGACGACCGCCACACGGAGCTACCGCCTGAAGCGGTCCGACGTGGCGAGCCTGAAGCCGAAGAAGAAGCGGCCGTCGGCGAAGAAGCGGTCGTCGGCCTCCGCGAAGGCCACGGCCACGACCCGGTCGAGCACCGGTGGGAGCACCCGATGAGACGCCTGCTGGCCACGCTCGCCGCGACGACCGCGGCGCTCCTCTGCGGTGCCGGCGCGGCCGGCGCCGCGGGCTGGACCCCGGTCCCGCTGCCGCCCCCACCCGGCGGCCAGTTCTCGGTCCCGGCCGGGTTCGTCGGCGACCTCTCGTTCTGGGCGCCCAACCGCGGGTTGATGACCGTCGGCGGCAACAACAGCGTCAAGCCCGGGCTCTACAGCTGGGACGGCGAGTCGTGGCACCAGCTCTCGACGGTCTGCGGCGGCGGCCCCAACGCGAAGATCGCCTGGGCCGGTCCCCGTGAGTTCTGGACGATCACCGCCCCGGCGGTCGGGACCCAACCCAACGGCCTGGGCCTCTGCCGGTACAAGGACGGCGCGGTCGTCGGCTCGTACTCGTTCTACAACGTGCCGGACTTCGTCCCGTCGGTGAACGCGGCGACCTGCCGCACGGCGGACGACTGCTGGTTCGGCGGCGTCGGCGCCACGAGCGTCGACGGCCGCGCCGGCGCGTTCCACCTGCACTGGGACGGCTCGACCCTCGCGTCCGTCTACAACGGCCAGGGCCGCGGGGTCTCCGACCTGGTGACGCACCGCGGCGCGATCCTCGAGAGCACCTTCGTCGGCACGGGCCCGGGTGCCCAGGGGACCCGCCCGTTCCTGGGCACGGCGGAGCCGGTCCCCGCGCTGCTGCACCGGATCGACGCCGGGGTCTTCCGCAACGACGCCTTCAGCGTCGCGCCCTTCGACGGCGGCCGGGCCGACGGCGCCGAGCTGCGCTCGCTGGACACCGACGGCACCACCGCCTGGGCCGTCGGCGGCGCCGCGAACTCCGGTCCCGGAACCGCCGAGGGGTTCACCCCGCGCCCGCCCGTGGCGGCCCGCAAGGACGGCGACGGCGCCTGGCAGGAGCTGGCGCTGCGGGGCGACGACCTGCCGAGCACCCGCTGGTTCGGCTCCGTCGCCGCGGTGCCCGGCACGCGCGAGGCGTGGGCCACGCTCGCCGACACCGAGGTCGCGGGCCCCACGCCGTCCGGTGAGACCTCGGCGCCGACCGTCGCCCGGATCGCCGCGGACGGGACCGTCGTCCCGGAGCAGCTGGACGCCCGCGAGGGCGGCGCCGCCCGCGGCGCGGCCACGGCGATCGCCTGCCCGGCGACCGACGACTGCTGGGTCGCCACGGCGCGCGGCTACCTCTACCGCCGCACGTCGGGCGCGACGTATCCGCGCGACACCGACCCGGCGTTCCAGGGCACGATCGCGATCCGCCCCAACGAGGCCGCCTCCCAGGTGATCCCGGACGAGCCGCCCGCGGACGACTCCCGCCTGCTCGCCCCGCCCGTCGTCCTGCCGCCCCCGGCCGCCGCGGCCGTCCCGACCGCGTGCGCCGCCCCGCCCGCGCTGATCTCGCGCGTCAAGGCCGGCCGCAAGCCGCTGTCGAAGAAGGAGGCGCGGAAGAAGAACGCGCGGATCACGCTCGTCATCGCCTTCCGCCTCGCCCGCCCGGCCACCGTCGGCGTCATCGCCAAGCGGGGCTCGAAGACCGTCGGCCGAGCGAAGGCCCGGACGCTGAAGCCGGGAACCCGCCGGCTGACCGTCGCGGTCCGGCGTCGCACGTTCCCGAAGAAGATCTCCTTCTCGCTGAAGGAGCTCACGACGCCCGCCTGCGTGCCCGAGGGCGACGGCATCGGTGGCGACGACACGACGGTGACCCGCTCGGCGGTCCGCCGCACGACGCAGGCCTCCGTGACCCTGACCTCCTCCGGCGCCGCGCGCCCGGTCCTCCCCGCGAGCACCCGATGACCCCTCTCCTGCGCCGGCGCCGCCGCGTCGCCGCCGCCTTCGCGCTGCTCGTCGCCGCGCTGGGTCTGCTCCTCGTCGTCCTCGGCCGTCCCGACGCGCGGGCCCAGAGCGCGCCGGGACCCGTCGGCATCGAGGCGCAGATAGGCCCGGCGAGCGTCGCCCGGCTGCTCGGGCCCGCCACCGCCACCGGCACGGCCGGCGAGGCGTGGGGCTTCACCGACCAGCAGCGCACCAACGCGCAGCCCACGACGGTCGACGGCGCCGAGCTGCCGCGGACGAAGGTCTCGATCGTCCGCTACCGCCCCGCCGAGGGCTGGCGTCACGTCCAGTCGCCCGAGGACGAGCAGGGCGCCCCGTACGCCGGCACGTTCACCGAGGGACGCGTCACCGCCCGCGGCGGGCTCCTGCTCACCGGCACCGACAGCTCACGACCCGACGCCGAGCAGCGCGTCGTCCTGACCCGCGACGCGGTCGGTCCGACCCGGGTGACCCCGGCGCCGGGCGCGACCGTCGTCCTGCCCGCCGCCGGTGCCGACCCCGCCGAGGCGCTGTCGGGCACCGTGATCGCCGCCCGCGCACGCGACGACGGCCGGACCGAGGGCTTCGCCGCGATCGAGGGTCGGCCGCTCCAGACCGCCGTCGCCCGCTGGGACGGCGCCGCGTGGAGCCGGGAGCCGATCTGCGTGGCCGCCGACGGCACCACCGCGCCCGACGGCTGCGCGGACGCCGACACCCTGCAGGGCTCCCAGGACTCGCTGACCGCCGTGGCGCTCGGCACCGTCGAGGGTGGCGGCGCGTGGCTCCTGGCCCGCGCCGACGTCGCCGCCGGACAGGGGCTCGTCCTCTTCCGCCGCGACGGCGACGGCGCCGACGCCCGCTGGCGCCTGCGCCCGCTCGGCGCCCCGCGGTTCGCCGTGGCCGCCACCCCGGCCGACGGGATCACCGCCGTGCGGCCCCTGCCGAGCGGGCACGCGGCCACCGCGACGACCGACGGCGTCTGGCTCGACGGCACGTTCCGGCAGGCCGGCGTGCAGCGCAGCGTCACGATGAAGGTCACCGACCAGGGCACCCGGACGTTCTGCGACGGCGGCGCCTGCGACGGCCCGCTGGGCTTCGACCTGCGCGACGACGCCACGAGCCAGGCGTACGCCGGGGGCGGCGACGGCACCCGCGTCATCGGCCCGGTCGGCACCGACACCGCGCGCTACGCGACCTTCGACGGCACGACCTGGTCGGTGTCCGCCGCGTTCCACGCCGTCACCGACGGCATCGCCTTCACGAGCCTCACCGAGGGCTGGCTCGGCGACGTGCACATCACGCGCGACCGCCCGCCCTCCCCGCTGGCCGCCTGGTCGATCCCCGTCCGCCGGCCACTGACCGGCGTGGTGTCGGGTCCCGGCGGCCCGGCGGGGGAGCTCGGCACGCCCGCGCTGGCGGTCGGCATGGACGGCAACATCCTCCGCTACACCCCCGGCCAGGGCTGGGACGGCGAGGTCAAGCTCGACCCCAGCGGCGTGGCCCGCAACGACCTGCGCGGCGTCGCCTGGCCCACCGCGGACGTGGCGTTCGCCGTCGGCGACGAGGGCACCATGTGGCGCTGGCGCCGGCAGACCGGGCTCTGGGAGACCGACCCGGCCACCCCGTACGACTTCACCGGCCACCTCACCGGCGTCGCCTTCCAGCCCGGCGACCCCGAGCGCGGGTTCGCGGTCGGTCGCGACGGCGTGCTGCTGCGGTACGGCAAGAGCTGGGAGCCGATGGACCTGCCCGCCGCGCTCTCGACCGTCGGCCCCGGCGGCGGCCGCGCGGACCTCTACGGCGTGAGCTTCGCCGGATCGCAGGCGCTCGCCGCCGCCGGTCCCGGCGGCGTCCTCACCGAGGACGGCGCGGGCTGGACGCCCGACCCCGGCGTGGCCGCGCTGCTCGACCGGCTGAAGGGCGCCGGCGCGATCTACGCCGTCGCCGGGCTGCCCGACGGCGGCGCCGTGGCCGTCGGCACGACCGGCGACAACAAGGGCCTCGTGCTCGAGCGCGACGCCGCCGGCGGCCCCTGGCGCTTCAGCGACCAGCCGCTGACGGGCACCGCCGTCGCCGCGTCCGCGTTCCGCGAGGACGGTCGCGTGCGCGCGCTCGTCTCGGTCAGCACCCGGGTCTGGCCGACGGTCGACGACCTGCAGGTCCCGGCCGCCGACCCGGCGTCGCCGGCCCCGCGGCGCGTGCCGTTCACGCTGCCCGTCGACGGGTACCTCGTCCGCGAGACCGCCTCGGGCTGGCGCGACGAGGAGCGCACCCAGCTCGACTCGCCGACGACGGAGCGCTCCCGCAAGTCCGACCCGAACCTCGCGCTCCTGACGGACGCGGCGGGTCGCGGCTGGGCGATCGGCGGCTGGACCGGCGGGGTCGACCTGCTCGGCCGCGGCGACGACCCGCCCGCCACGCCGGCGGAGACCGCCTCGGTCAGCCGCTACGACCCGGCGGGTCCCCAGACGTCGACCAACGTCACCGTCCAGGCCCCCGCGATGGCCGCCGGCCGCGCGCGGCTGCTCGTCGGCGGCCACGCCCAGTGCGCCGCCGCGTGCGCCGACCTGGCCCCGATCGACACGATGCCCGACCGGACCCTGGGGCGCGCGCTGCAGACCGCCGACGTCCTGGGCGCCGCCGCGAACGGCCCGCGCGCGTTCGTCTACACCGGCGGTCGCCTGGCCCGCACGGGCCGGCAGGCGCAGGCGGGGGAGGAGGGGCGCTACGCGACGCTGCTGGCCGGCGGCGCCCTGCCGACGCTGCCGGCCCTGTCCGGCCCGGACGCCGAGGGCGGCGACACCAGCGCCTTCGGCGCCGCGTTCTCCGCCGCCTCTGCGCCCCTGGGCGCCGGGCCCGCGGGGCCGGGCATCACGCCCGTGGCGATCGGCAACCAGCCGACCGCGGGCCGCGCCCGCACCCACTACGCCGTCGACGTCGCGACCGCCCAGGGCGTCGTCCGCCTGATGGTCATCGACAACGCGTCGGGGTCCCTGACCGCGGGGGACGCGATCGGCAACCCCGCCGAGGACCAGGCCTCGTGGATCGTCGCGGTCCTCGCCGACGCCAAGGCCCGCGGGATCGCCGTCGTCGTCTCCGGCAGCCGCAGCCTGAACGCCCGGGACACCGGCGCGGCGACCGACGCCACCGCCACGGCGGTGCTGCTGCGCGACGGCGGAGCGTCCGCCTACGTCTTCGACGGCGCCGGCGTGCAGAAGCGCGGCACGATCCCGTTCGCGTCCCAGGACACCATCCCGAGCTGGGCGAGCGGGTCGCTCGGCTACCGCGACCAGGCCGACGTCGAGGGGCGCGGGGTCCCCGGCCTGCTGCTGCTCGAGCTGGACCTGGCCCAGCGCGACGCGACGTCCAACCGCGCGCCCGCCGGCGTCCGCCTGATCCCGGTGATCGACGACCTCGCCATCGACGCCGTCGACGGCCGCGTGCTGGACCGCAGCCGCCCCGCGTTGTTCCAGGGTCTCGGGCGCCGTCCGCGCTCGGGCGGCAACTGGGTGCAGGGCGGCGCCACCGGCGGCGGCGAGGGCAACGGCGCGGATCCGTACGTGACGCTCCCCAGCCCCGTCTGCGTCGGCGTCCAGCGCGCGGACTGCGCGACCACCCGGATCGACCCCGAGGTCACGTTCCACTCCAGCGACCCGGACATCGCGGACTTCGTGCGACTGGACCCGGCGTCGGCCAACCCGCGCAAGCCGTTCGTCGACCCGGCGACCGACAAGCCGGTCCCCGACGCCAGCTCCGGCCTGATGTGCCCGTTCAACGCGGGGACGACGACGATCTCGATCGAGTCCGGCGGCCTGCGGTACCAGACGACCGTCACCGTCCGGGCGGGCAGCGCGCTGCGGCCGTGCGGCACGGTGCCGCTGGCGGCCTCGCGGTTCCCGGCCGCGACCGCCCCGACCGCCGCCCCGACGGCGCCGCC
>NZ_JAURWA010000145.1 GCF_030655195.1 Patulibacter sp.
GCGCGCAGGACGCCCGCCTCGACGCCGGCCGCGCGCGGGGCCGAGAACGTGTCCGCCCCGGAGGACGCCTCGCCGGCCTCGTCGGCGTCGCGACCGAGCAGCACGTCGGCCCAGCGGCCGAGCGGCTGGGCGGCGGGGACGACCAGCGTGCCGGCCGGCAGCACGGACCGGGACGCGCCGGCGGGCCCGAGCGGATCGACCTCGAGCCGGGTGGCCCGCGTCAGGGCGCGCACCCGGACGCCGTCGGCGCGCAGCCGTCCCGCGAGCGCGAGCGCGTCGGCGGCGTGGCGGTCCGTCCGCAGCACCCATCCGAAGACGCGGTCGCCGGTCGTGCCCCGCCCGGCGCGGCCGGCGCTCCGGGCGGCCGCGAACCCCGCGGCCCAGGCCCGCACCACGTCGCCGCGGTCGGCGGCGACGGCGCCCAGCGCGGCGAGCATCGCGGTCTCGTGTCGCCGGGACTTGTCGGCCAGCGGCGGGTCGGAGCCCTGCTCGAGCGTCATGCCGCCGGCGCCGAAGAGCAGGCTCGACGCCGAGTCGGCGTAGCCCGGGTAGAGCAGGTCGTAGCCGCGGTGCGTGGCCGACACGCCGATCCGGGACAGCGCCCGGTCGATGGCCCGCGACACGCGCCCGTCGGCGATCCGGCGGGTCGCCGACGGCAGCCCGGCGACGACCGGGTCGGCGTAGGGCGGCACGAAGTACCCGTCGCCGGACTGCTCGTGGGCGTCGAGCGCGATCGTCGGCGGGTACCGGCGCAGCAGGCCGAGCCGGGCCGTCGTCTCCGGCTGGCTCGCGGTCGCCCAGTCGCGGTTGAGGTCGACGTCGGCCGCGTTGGTGCGGGTGCCGAGCTGCCGGCCGTCGGGGTTCTGGTCCGGCAGGACGACCGCGACGGTGCCGTCCAGGACGCGCCGCACCTCGCAGCCGTCGTCCGTGCCCAGTCGGCGCAGCAGGGCGAGCGAGGCGGTGACGCCCGAGGGCTCGTTGGCGTGCACGCCGCCACCGATCCAGACGATCGCCGGGCCCGCGGCGGCGCGGGACACGGCGCGCGGACCGCCGGACCCGGTGCGCACGGCGCGGGCGGCGGAGGAGATCGCCCGCAGGCGGGCGGGCGTCAGGTCGGCAGGCGCCCCCACGACCGCGTACCGCAGCGGTCGGCCGCGGACGGAGCGTCCGGCGACGCCGGACACGATCCGCGGCGAGGCGGCGTCGAGGGCGAGCAGCAGCCGGTCGGCCTCGTCGGCCGTCGGGGGTGCGGAGGTGAGACCGTGGCCCAGGACGGCCTCGGCGGTCGGCAGCTCTCCCGCGCCCGGGACGACCGGGCAGGCGGCGGCGCGCGCCGCGGCGGGGACCGACCCGGACGACCCGGGCGCGGCGAGGACCGAGCCCGCGGACGCGACCAGGAGGGTCGCGCCGAGCGCGGCGGCCGGGCGGAGCCGCGACATGGACCCCGACGCCCGGCCGTCCGTGCGGCTAGGAGAGCCGGTTCTCGGGCTGCAGCAGGCCGTCCTGCTCGACGGCGGGGCCGGTCGGGACGTCCTCGGCCGCGGACGGGGCGCCGTCCTCGGCGCCGACGAGGGTGGCGAGCTCGCCGCTCTCGTACATCTCCATCACGATGTCGCAGCCGCCGACGAGCTCGCCGCCGACGAAGAGCTGCGGGATCGTGGGCCACTGCGAGATCCCGGAGAGCTCCTGCCGGATCCGCGGGTCGGGGAGGATGTCGACGCTGGCGAAGGACACGTCCAGCGCCTGCATCACCCCCACGGTGCGGGCGGAGAAGCCGCACGCCGGCTGCTCCGGCGTGCCCTTCATGAAGAGGATGACGTCGTTGTCCTTGATCGCCTCGGAGATGGCGTCGCGGAGCTGGTTCTCGCTCATGTCGCTGTCCTTCAGGACGGGGTCTTGGTGGTCAGGGCCATCGCGTGGATCGACCCGCCGAGCTCGCCGGCGAACACGTCCATGACCATGCGGTGCTGGGCCACGCGGGACTTGCCCGCGAAGGCGGACGACGTCACGACGGCCTGGAAGTGCACGCCGTCGGCACCCTCCACCTGCGCGGAGGCGTCGGGGAGCGCGGCTTCGATCCGCTGCTTGATGTCGTCGGCACTGGGCATCGGACGAAGCGTAGCGCGCCACACCCCCGGCCCAGCAGGGGCCCCGGGGCGCCGGGACGTCGGCGACGACGGGCGCGTCCCGCGGGCGGCGGCGGGCACTTCCGGACCGCGCCCCGGGGTCGCTACACTTTGGGAAGCATTGGGTTCGGGACAGGCCCACACCGCTTCGGAGGACCACGCATGATCACGATCACGGACAAGGGCGCGGAGAAGGTCCGCGAGTTCCTCGACACCAACCCGCAGGAGGGCGAGGCCGGCCTGCGCGTCGGCGTTCGCGGCGGCGGGTGTTCCGGGTTCCAGTACGTCCTCGCCTTCGACGAGAAGCGCGACGGCGACATGAGCTTCAACTCGCACGGGATCACGGTCCTCTGCGACCGTCAGTCCTTCCCGTACGTGACGGGCTCGACCATCGACTACCTCGACGCCATGACGGGCGCCGGCTTCAAGGTCGAGAACCCCAACGTGACCGCCGCCTGCGGCTGCGGCTCGTCGTTCCGCGTGCAGGACGAGGAAGAGGTCTCGGCGGTCTGATCGCCCGGGCACGGCCGCGGTCGTGCCCACCCGCCGTCCGGCCCGGCCGGGTTCGGCATGACGCGGGACCGGCGGTGCCGCCGCTAGCGTGCGGCGCGTGTCGTCGCCCGGTCCCTCCCGTCGACGGGCGCTGCTCGTCCTCGCCGCGCTCGTCGTCCTCGTCGTCGGCGTGGCCGCAGGGCGGCTGACCGCCTCCGACGACGGCGGTGTCGGCCCGTCCGCCGCGCGGACCGGTCCGACCCCGTCGCCGTCCGCGGACCGGGGCGACGCGACGCGGGCTGTGCGCCCGCCGACGCTCGCCGTCGGGCTCGTCACCACGGACGCCGGGGCCCTGACCCCGCCGGCCACCCCGGTCGCCGGCTTCGGGGCCGCGCAGGCCGTGACGGACCGGATCGCCCCGCGCTTCGTCCGCGTCGACGTGCGCTGGGACCTGCTGCAGCCCGCCGAGGGCGCTCCCCTCGACCCCGCCCGCGTGATCGGCGACGGCTGCGGCCGCGAGGGCGCGCAGCCGTGCTCCGGCGCGATCAGCCTCGCCCGCACCCTCGGCGCGCTGAAGGCGGCCCAGGCCGCGCACCCCGGCCACTTCCGACCGCTCATCAGCTTCTGGGGGATGCCGGCCTGGGCGGGCGCCGCGGGGGAGGGCTGCGAGGCCGCGAAGGCCCGCGACGGCGCCCGCCCGCTGGCCCCCGGCCGCGAGCCCGCCTACCGCGCCGCCGTCGCCGCGGTCTGGGCCGCGGTGCGCGCCGCCGGGATCCAGGGCGCGGACTGGACGCCGTGGAACGAGCCCAACGCCCCGTACTTCCTCGACCCGCAGCGGGCGTCCTGCTCCTCGACCGCCGAGGCCCGCTCGCCCGCCCAGTTCTCGCGCCTCGTCGTCGCGATGGACGCCGAGCTCGACCGCCTGCGCGCCGCGTCCCCCGCCGGGTCGCCCGAGCGCGGCGACCGGCTCGTCGTCGGCGAGCTCGCCGCCTGGGGCGCCCCGAGCCGCCGCGCCGTCCCGGCCGACGAGTTCCTCCGCGCGCTGCCCGACGACGTCCTCTGCCGGGCCGACGTGCTGTCGGTCCACGGGTACCTGGAGGCGCAGCCCCGCAGCGGCAAGGGCGAGCCGATCGCCGCCGGCCTGCGCGAGCTCGACCGCCGCCCCTGCCTCGACGGGCGCCCCGCCTGGATCACCGAGACCGCCGTCGGCGCCCCGCGCTCGGGCGGCGACCGGGACGCCGCGACCGGGACGCTTCGCGCGGAGTGCCGTCTGATGGACCGCCAGCTCGACCGCTGGTACCACGACCCCCGGGTCACCGCCGCGTTCCAGTACTCCGTGCGCGAGGACCCGGCGTTCCCGACGGGCCTGCTGCCCGAGGACCTCTCGCGCACGTTCCCCGTCGCCGACGTGTGGGCCGCCTGGGGCGGGAGCCGCGAGCCCGGCGCGGCCGCGCCGGCCCTCCCGGAGGGCTGCGCCCAGGCCTCCGACGGGGCGGGGGAGCAGGCCCCTCCGGGCTGACCCGGTCCGCCGGACGGCCGCGCTGCCGGACCGCGGGGGACGCCCGCCCGCCGGTGGCGCGGCGCGCAGGGACCCGCGGCGGGCGTCTTCGCGCCAACCGTCCGACCGGCTCGCGCGGGGCGCCGCGGGCCGGATCGCCCGTCCCCACCGGGGCGTGCCGCGCGCGGCGTCCCGTGACCGTCGTGTCAAGCGTGCTCGGCGGGTGTTCCCTCTGCCGACTTCGCGTGTACTGTCCTGCGTAATGCGCATTGCGCTGGTTTCGCCGTACTCGTGGACGTATCCCGGGGGCGTGGCCCGGCACATCGAGGCACTCGGGCGGGAACTCCGCGAGCAGGGGCACGACGCCCAGGTGCTCGCGCCGTTCGATCCGCCGGACGCTCTCGCCACCCGGCTCCACAGAGGTGCCCCGCCCCAGGACCGGACACCACCGGAGTGGCTCGTGCCGCTCGGACGCACCGTCGGCATCCCCGCCAACGGTGGCGTCTCCAACCTGGCGATCAGCCCGGCTGCCCTCCGACGCCTGCGCGAGGCGCTCGACACGGGCGGCTACGACGTCATCCACCTGCACGAGCCGCACGCGCCGCTCCTGGGCTGGAACACCCTCATGTCGTGCACGGCCGCGCCGATGGTCGGCACGTTCCACTGCTACTCGACGAACGACCTGACCAACGGCATCGGCGTCGCCGCCGGCGCCCGCCGTCGGCTCAACCGCCTCGTCGAGCGGATCGCGGTCTCCGACGCGGCGGCCTGGACCGGGCAGCGCTACTACGGGGGCCGCTACCGCGTGATCCCCAACGGCGTCGACCTGCTCGACCCCGAGCACGTCCAGCACCCGCGCCCGGAGCGTCCCGCCGGGGCGATGAAGATCGCGTTCGTCGGCCAGGCCGTCGAGCGCAAGGGCCTGCCGATCCTCCTGCGGGCGTTCGACGCGCTGCGCGAGCAGCTGCCCGTCGAGCTCGTGGTCATCGGTCCGGACGAGGCCGAGGTCCAGCGGATGGCGCTCGACGAGCGGATGGAGGGCGTCCGCGTCCTCGGCCGCGTCGACGACGAGACGAAGCACCGCGAGCTGGCCGATTGCGACGTCCTCTGCGCCCCGTCGCTGGGCGGCGAGAGCTTCGGCATGGTGCTCACGGAGGCCTTCGCGCAGGGCGTGCCGGTCGTCGCGTCGGACATCGTCGGCTACCGCGACGTCGTCGACCACGGCCGCGACGGCGTGCTCGTGCCGCCCGGCGACGCGCTCGCCCTGGCCCACGCGCTCCGCGACCTCGCCCTGCGCCCCGCACGCCGCCGGACGATGAGCGAGGCCGCCGCGCGGTCCGCCCACAAGTACGCCTGGCCGCGCATCGCCCAGCGCGTCATGGCCGTCTACGAGGACGCCCAGACGGCGCCGGAGCCCGCCACCCGCGTGGAGCGCGTCCAGATGCGCCGCGGCCTGAAGCCCGCCGACGGCCGCCCCGCCGTCCCCGCCCGCCGCATGCCGCGGCCGGACGCCCCGACCGAGCCGCCGACGCGCGACGAGCGCTCCCAGCGCCGTCGCCGCCTGGCCCGCAGGGGCCTCGTGGGCGCCGGCGTGCTGGCGACCGTCGGCCTCGGCGCCGTCGCGCTCGAGCGCATCGGCCTCGAGAGCATCGGCAACAGCCTCGTCCGGTCCTCGCCGCTGTGGGTGCTCTTCGCGCTCGCCGTGATGGCCTCGTCCATGGCCTTCCGCGCGATCTCGTGGCACGCCGTGCTGCGGGCCGCCATCCCCGAGGCGACGATGACCCGGATGGAGACCTTCCGGGCCACCGCCATCGGCGTGATGATGTCCGCGACGCTCCCGGCCCGCCTGGGCGAGCCGTCCCGCGCGATCATCATGGCCCGCCGCATCGGCAGGCCCCGGGAACGCCTGCCCGTCGTGGTCGGCACGCTCGTCTCCCAGACGCTGATCAACGTCTTCGCGCTGCTCCTGCTCGGCGCGGTGATGATCAGCTCGATCCAGCTCTTCCGGGGCCACGACGGGGCGCTCGTGACCCTGGCCATCGCCCCCGCGGCGATCCTGCTGATCGTGCTCTTCGGCCCGGTCCTGCTGCGCCTGCGCTGGGGCACCACGGACCGCAGCGGTCGGCTGCACCGCATCCAGGCGAAGCTCCGCGACCTCTTCCAGTCCCTGCGCGCGGGCCTCCGGGTCTTCCGCAGCCCCCGTCTCGGCGCCGTCGCCGTCGGTGCCCAGTTGTTCGCCTGGGTCCTGCAGTGGCTCTCCTGCTTCCTGCTCCTGCGGGCGTTCGGCATCGACGAGGGCCTCGGCGCCGCCGCGGCCGTCCTCTTCGCGGTCAACGTCACCGCGGTCCTGCCGCTCACGCCGTCCAACCTCGGCGTCTTCCAGGCCGCCTGCGTGACCGTGCTGGTCTCGGGCTACGGCGTCTCGTACGCCGACGCGCTGGGCTACGGCATCGTCCTGCAGGCCGTCGAGATCGCCACCGCCCTGACGCTCGGCATGCCGGCGATGCTCGGTGAGGGCGTCACCTGGCGCGACATCAAGTCGCGCGCCCTGCACGCGACCCCGGTCGACCTGCCGCCGCTGCCCAAGGGCGTGCAGGCCGGCGGCGTCGAGACCGAGGCGTAGGCGCGGGGTCAGCGCCGGCGCACCCACTCCGCGAGGAGCGGGTCCAGGAGCCGCGTCGAGCCGTCCGCGTCCCGCAGGACCTGCCGGTTCGGGGCGACCCGGAGCTGGACCCCGGTCGGGCCGATCGTCAGGCCCAGCCGGGTCAGGCGGCCCTCGAGCACGCCCGGGCCGACGCCGGGGAGCTCGCGCAGACCGTCGACGATGCGGTCCGTGGCGTCCTCTTCGTACGACATGGCCGTACGAGGTCGTACGAAAAAACCGTACACCGACCGGCCGGGGGTCGACCGTCGCGGCCGCCCGGCGGTCGTGGGATCCTCCGACACGTGCGCCGCACCGTCCACCCGTCTACCGCGACGCGCGCGACGTCAGCCCCCGAGCCACCCCGCCGATGCACCCAGGGATGACGTCCCGCGTGCGTGCGCTCGCCGTCGCCCTGCTGGCGACGGTCCTGACCCTGGCCGGGGTGGCGGCCGCCACGGCCGCGACCCCACGACCGGTCGTCGAGGTCCGCGGCAGCGAGCTCGTCGACGTCGCAGGCGGCGAGGCACGGACGCTGCAGCTGCGCGGCGTGAACCGGTCGGGGACGGAGACGGCGTGCGCGTACGAGGCGGGCGTGCGGCCCCCCGGAGAGGGCGGCTACGCGATCTTCGACGGGCCGACCTACAACAGCTACGACCCGAGCCGCCCGAACGTCCCGTCGGACGTCGTGCAGCCCGACTCGTCGATCGAGGCGATGCAGCGGTGGGGGATCAACGCCGTCCGGATCCCGCTGAGCGACGCGTGCTGGTTCGGGGACCCGGCGCTGAACCGCGCGTACTCGGGCACGAGGTACCAGACGGCGATCGCCGACTACGTCGACCAGCTGGCCCGGCACGGCATCGTCGCGATCCTGTCGCTGCACATCGCGAGCACGACGGTCGACGGCGCGGTCTCGCCCAACTTCGGTCCCCGACTGCTGCCGATGCCGGATGCCGTCCAGGGACCCCGGTTCTGGAAGGACGTCGTCCAGCGGATGGGCAGCGCGCTGCCGACGGGCGTCCGACGGCGCGAGAGCATCGTGTACGACCTCTACAACGAGCCGCACCTCGACGCGCGTGACGGCATCGACCCGACCACCGGCTGGGACTGCTGGCGCGACGGCTGCGAGGTGAATACGGTCGACGCTCGGACCGACCCGCCCGCGACGGCGGATTCCACCCCTGCGTACCGGACCGCCGGGATGACCGACCTCGTCAGGGCGGTCCGGGGGCAGGAGCGTGACACCGGGTCGCCGGTCCGGCCGATCATGCTCGGCGGACTGGACTACGCGAACGACCTGTCCGGCTGGTCGGGCCACCTCCCGACGTCCGTCGACGGTGATGGGCGGCGGGTCGTGTACCCCGGCCTCGTCGGCTCGTTCCACGCCTACGGCAGCAGGCGCGACGCCGACGGCTCGGTGGCCCGTCAGGGCACGCTCTGCGCCGACGAGGCGTGCTGGACCCGGACGCTCGGCGCCGTCCGGGACGCCGGCCGTCCCGTCGTCACGGGCGAGATCGGGCAGTACGACTGCCGCGCGGACTTCACCCGGCGGTTCACGGCCTGGGCCGACGGCGAGGGCACCCCTGACGAGGGCGGCATCTCCTACCTCGCGTGGACGTGGAACGCGATGCGCCGGGGCGACGCCTCGGGCGACCCCGCGACCACCGCGACGGGCTGGGCGTGCGACGACGGTCCCTCTCTGATCCGGTTCAACGACGGCACGCCGACCCGGGACTTCGGGCTCGGGTACTGCCAGTGGCTGCGCGCGCGGGCCGGGCTGCCCGGCGACGGATCCGCGAACCCGTGCCCGGCGGACCGCGCCGCCGCAGTGCCCCCGGCGCTGCCCGCCGACGCCACGCCCGTCGCGCCGCCCACGACGACGCCGCCCGTCACGACCCCGCCCGTCACGACCTCGCCCACGACGACGCCGGCCTCGCCGTCCGGGCCCACGACCCCCGCGCCGACGCCCACCCCGGACCCCGGCCCGTTCTCGCCGCCGGTCACGGTCCCCGTCACGCCGACCGCGCCCGTCGTCCCGCCGATGGCCGGCCCGGCGGAGCCGCGCAACGTCCGGGTGACGTCGCCGTCGCTGAGGCTGCGCCGCGGCAAGGTGGCGCTGAAGGTCGTCTGCACGGCCGGCAGGACGCGGTGCACCGGACGGATCAGGGTGCGCACCGCGTCGAGGGTCGCCCTCGGCCGGCGGCGCGCGGTGCTCGTGGTCCTCAGCGTCGGCTTCGACGTCCCGGCCGGGCGGACCGCGACGCTGACGGCCGCGCCGACGGGCGACGGCCGGAAGCTGCTGCGCTCGGTGCGACGCGTGAAGACGGTCGCCACCGTCACCTCCGCGGGCGACCTGCCCGGCACGAAGCGCCTGACGCTCGCGCGGTAGGCCGGCCGGCCGCGCGGACGCCGTCTGCCCCCGCCGGACGTCCGGGACACGCGTCCGCACCGGGGTGGAGGGCGCCGGACCTGCACTACCCTCGGGGTCCATGAGCAGCGACGTTCGCACCGTGACCCTCCCGTACGAGACGCGGCGCATCGACCTCGCGGACGGCACGCACCGCACGGTCCTCGAGCTCGGCGACGGCGAGCCGCTGCTGCTGATCCACGGCATGAGCGGCACCCACGGCCACTGGGGCGTGCCGTTCCTCGAGCGTCTCGTGAGCGCCGGTCGTCGCGTCGTCTCGGTCAACCACGTCGGGGTGGCCGGCTCGAGCCGCTCGAAGCAGCAGTTCTCGATCGTCGACCTCGCCGACGCGCAGGCCGCGGCGCTGGACGCCCTCGGCATCGACGGGCCGATCGACGTCTACGGCATCTCGATGGGCGGCATGACCGCGCAGGAGCTCGTCCTGCGCCACCCCGAGCGGGTCCGGTCGCTGGTGATCGGCTGCTCGACCGCCGGGGCGGCGTCGGCGACGTGGACCGCCCAGGCCGACATGGAGGCGCTCGTCGGCGCGATGCAGAGCGGCGACGCGGCCCAGGCGCTGCGGGCGTCGTGGGAGATCAACGTCTCCGCGGCGTTCGCCGCCGAGCGCGCGGACCGCTACGAGGAGTTCGTCGAGGTCACCAACCACGACCGCGTCTCCCTCCGCGTGATCTCCGAGCAGATGCAGGCGATCGTCGGCCACGACACCGTCGATCGGCTGTCGGGCATCGCCGTCCCGACGACGGTCGCCCACGGCACCGAGGATCGGATGCTGCCCTACCCCAACGGCCTCGCCCTCGCCGAGGCGATCCCGGGCGCGGCGCTGGAGACCTTCGACGGCGCCGGGCACCTGTACTTCTGGGAGGACCCGGAGCGGGCCGCCCGCATCGCGCTGCAGACGAGCGCCCGCGCGGACTGACCCGCGGGGGAGCGAGCTCCTCCACCCGACCGTCCCACCCCGGGTCGCCGGTCCGGGCGCGACGGTCCCCGGCGGTGGCGGCCTGCCCGTCGTCTCAGCCCGCGGCGTGCGCGGCGGCGGCCGCGACCTGCTCGTCCGTGGGCCGCACGCCGGTGTAGAGGACGAACTGCTCGACCGCCTGCAGCGCGACCACCTCGGCGCCGGTCACCACGGGCACGCCGGCCGCGCGGGCCCGCCGGACCAGCGGCGTCTCGGACGGGCTCGCGACCACGTCGAAGACCGTCGCCGCCGCGTCGACCGTGGCGGCGGGGAAGGGCAGGTCGTCCGACTCGGGACCGCCGGACATGCCGATCGGCGTGGCGTTGACCAGGACGGCGCCGTCGGTCGCGGGCGGCTCGGCGGCCCACCCGAACCCCGCGCCCTCGGCGAGGGGCCGCCCCGTCGCCTCGTTGCGCGCCACGACGGTCCCTCGGCCGAAGCCGCCCTCCCGCAGCGCGAACGCGACCGCCTTGGCCATGCCGCCGCTGCCGCGCAGGAGCACCGGGGCGTCGGTCGGCACGCCGTGCTCGCGCAGCAGCGTGGCCACCGCGATGAAGTCCGTGTTGTAGGCGCTGAGCCGGCCGTCGTCGTTGACGATCGTGTTGACCGAGTCGATCACCGCGGCCGACGGATCGAGCTCGTCGACGAGCTCGATCACGTCCTCCTTGAACGGCATGGAGACCGCGCACCCGCGGATCCCGAGGGCCCGGACCCCGCCGATCGCCGCCGGCAGGTCCGTCGTGGTGAACGCCTTGTAGACGTAGTCGAGGCCGAGCGCGTCGTAGAGGTGGTTGTGGAACCGGGTCCCGAACGTGCCGGGCCGTCCCGACAGCGACAGGCAGAGCCGGGTGTCCTTGCTGAGCGGCGGGCGCATGCCCCGAGCCTCCCACGCCGCTCCGCGGAACGCCCCGCGCCGCGGGCCCGGAACGGCGGTCGTCTAGCGTCGAGGACGACCTGCTGCACCGACCCGCGCCCGTGAACGCGCCCAGGAGCCCCATGAGCCCCGAGTCCCCCCGCACCGTCCTCGTCACCGGCTCGACCGCCGGCATCGGCGAGGCGATCGCCGTCGCGTTCGCCCGCGGCGGCGACCGCGTGATCGTCAACGGCCGCGACCCGGAGCGCACCGACGCCGCCGCCGAGCGGGTGCGCGAGGCCGGCGCCGCGGGCGAGGTCGTCCCCGTCGCCGCCGACGTCGCCACGGACGAGGGCGCCGAGGCGCTGCGCTCCGCGGTGCCCGACGTCGACGTCCTGGTCAACAACCTCGGCATCTTCGCCGCCCGTCCGGTCTTCGAGATCCCCGACGAGGAGTGGCGCCGCTTCTTCGAGGTCAACGTGCTCAGCGGGATCCGTCTGGCGCGCCTCTACGCCCCGGGGATGCGCGAGCGGGGCTGGGGTCGCGTCGTCTTCATCTCGAGCGAGTCGTCCGTGCTGATCCCGACCGAGATGGTCCACTACGGGATGACGAAGACCGCCCAGATCGCGGTCGCCCGCGGGATGGCCCAGGAGCTCTCGGGGACCGGCGTGACCGTCAACACCGTGATGCCCGGCCCGACGCTGACGCCCGGGGTCGAGGAGTTCATCCGCGACCGGGTGGGCGACGACGTGCCGTTCGAGGAGGCGGAGCGCCGCTTCATCGCGGAGGAGCGCCCGACGTCGTTGCTCGGCCGCCTGATCCGCCCGGAGGAGGTCGCCGCGCTCGTCCACTACGTCGGCTCGGCCGCGTCGTCCGCCACGACCGGCGCGGCGCTGAAGGTCGACGGGGGCGTCGCGCCGCAGGCGTTCTGAGCCTCGGGCTCTGCCCGGACCCACCGCTCCCCGGGTCGGCACCGCCGACTCTCGGTGGAGCCGGGCTCAGTCCGCGGCGTCGCCGAACGTGGCGACCTGGCGGCGGAGGAATCCCGCCAGGGGCTCCTGCAGCGCGAGCAGGCCGTCGACGTCGTCGGTCGCCAGCCGCGCGGTGACCAGCTGGCTGATCGCGCCGACCATCGCCTCGCAGGCGAAGCGGTCCGCGTCGCTGCTCGCTCCGAGCAGGGCGCCGAGCGTCTCGGCGAAGCGCCGCTGCAGCGCCACCCGGTTCTCGAGGGCGGACGGGCCCGCGGCGTAGGTCTCGATCAGGAGCACGCGCGCGAACGCGGGAGCGGAGGAGAGGCCGCGCAGGTAGAACGCGAGCATCCGGTCGATCGCGACGTCGCGGTCGGCGGGGGGCGCGCCGCCGGCGCCCCCGTCCTCGGCGGCCCGGGCGGTCTCGCGCATGATCGTCTCGGCGGCCCACGCGTAGGTGGCGGTGAAGCACGCCTCCTTCGAGGCGAACTGCTCGTAGAAGGTCTGCCGGGAGACGCCGGCGCGCTTGAGGATCGACGTCACCGATGTGCCGACGTACCCCTCCTCGGCCATCGCGGCGGCCATGCCGTGGATGATCCGCTCGCGCTGGGCGCCGGCGACCTCCTCCCGGCTGAGCCCGTGGCGGCCGCGCGGCAGGCGCTCGCGGAGCGCCGCGTCCGCGGCGTCGGGGCGCGGCGCAGGGGGCACGGCGGACTCGGGCACGCAGGGCACGCTAGCAGCGCGGACGCGCGCGTCCGCCCGTCGGCGACCCCGGGCCCACACCCGGCGACATATATGAACACTGTCGTTCATCGTTGCTATCGTGACGCCATGTCACGACGCCCCGCTCCGTCCCTGGCCGGCCGCCGGGTGCTCATCACCGGAGCCGCGCGCGGCATCGGGCGGGCGCTCGCGGTGCGCCTGCACCGACGGGGTGCCGAGGTCGCCCTGCTCGGGCTCGAGGCCGAGCTGCTGGAGGACGCGGCGGCCGCGGCCGGCGGCGCGCCGTGGCGCCTCTGCGACGTCGGCGACCACGAGGCGATGGCGACGGCGGTGGACGAGCTGGCCGAGGCGCTGGGCGGTCTCGACGTCGTCGTCGCGAACGCCGGCATCGGCAAGCAGCTGCCGCTGATCGGCGGCGATCCCGAGGTCCTCGCCACCACCCTGCGGGTGAACGTCGTCGGGGTGCACAACACCATCAGTGCGGCGGGCCCGCACGTGGCGCACCCCGGTGGCTACGTGCTCCTGACCTCGTCGCTGGGGGCGGACATCAACCTGCCGCTGATGGGGGCCTACAGCGCCTCGAAGGCGGCGGTCGAGGCGCTCGCGACGACGTTGCGCCAGGAGCTCCACCACACGGGCGCGCGGGTGGGCGTCGCGTCGTTCGCCGAGCTCGACACCGACATGACCTCCCGCGGCTTCGACACGGACGCCGCCCGCACCGCGCTCTCCGGGCTGACGCTCTCGGGCGTCGCCCCGCTCGGTCCGGCGATCGACGCGGTCGAGCGCGGCATCGCCCGGCGCGACCGGCGGATCGTCTCGCCGTCGTGGGTCGGGGCGGTCCGGCTGATCGCACCGATCGCCCAGGCCGTCGTCGCCCGGCGGCTGCGGGCCGACGTGCCCGAGGCGCTGCGGATCGCCCGGGAGGAGACCGTCCCGTTCACGACGGAGCAGCCGGTCGCGGCGACGGGGTCCGCCGCGCCGGACCCGCCCGGTGCGCGCGATCGGGACGAGCCGCTCGAGCGGGTCCCGGCCGCGTGAGCGTCGCGGGCGGCCCCCGGATCGCCCCGGGCGGGCGCCGCGAGGTGGGCCTGCCGGTCTGGGTCTTCGCGCAGGTCGCCGGCGTCGTGACCGGCACGACGCCGCCCGACCTGTTCCTGACGCTCGGTCGCCATCGCCGGCTGTTCCGCGGCTGGCTGCGGTTCGCCGGGCGGCTCATGCCGGGCGGGCTGCTGCCGCGCCGCGAGACCGAGCTGGTGATCCTGCGCGTCGCCCACCTCGCCGGGTCGGCGTACGAGTTCGAGCACCACGTGCGCCTGGGCCGTCGCGCGGGCGTGGGCCCCGCCGATGTCGAGCGCGTCCTGGCGGGCCCGGACGCCGAGGGATGGGCCCCGCGCGAGCGCGTCCTGCTCGCCACGGCCGACGCCCTGCACGAGCGCCGCGACCTCGACGACGCGGAGTGGACGGCGGTGCGCGCACACCTCGACGAGCGCGAGGCGATCGAGCTGCTGCTGCTCGTCGGCCACTACGAGATGCTCGCCACCACCCTGACGGCACTGCGGATGGCGCCGGACGCGCCGCGGGGCCGGCGGCGGCGGTAGGTCACCGCGGGCCGGCGCCGCGCCGCCCGTCCCGTCCCGGCCCGGTCCTCACCGCCCGCTCCGGCCCGGTCCTCACCGCCCGCTCCGGCCAGGCCTCACCGTCGGTTCGGCCGGCGCTCATCGCCCGTCCTGCTCCGAGGTCACGGCCCGTCCGGCACGTCCTCGGGCCGCACCGGGGTCAGGCGCGGGAAGGCGGGGGACGCGGACGTCAGGCACGGCGGGCCGGCGCCGCCGAGCAGCGGGGTGAGCAGGCCGGTGGCGTTCGTCGTGTGCGCGCAGCTCGTCGACGGCATCGTCCGGGTGCCGAAGCGGTCCATGGCGTCGGGGGCGGGGTAGGGGTTGGTGCGGCTGCCCGGCACGCGCCGCGCCGCGCCGGCCAGCAGCTCGTCCGTGATCGCCAGCGACGTGCGCAGGTAATGCCGTCGGCGCCCGCGCAGGTCCGGCGCGGTGGCCTGGGTGGCCGCGGCGGTGTTGGCGAACGTCACGCCGATGTCCCGCCGGTGGTCCTCCAGGTGGCGGGCGATCGGCAGCAGGTCGGACGAGACGGGGGAGAGGACGTCCATCGCGGGGCCGAGGGTGTCGGCGACGCGGTCGACGGCCGGCAGGCCCCGGCGCGCGGCCCGCAGCGCCGGGCGGGCGGCGACGAGCGCGTCGCGCAGGTCTGGGGCCAGCGTCGTCAGGTCGCGCAGTGCGGGAGCGATCCTCGGCGTGACGGGCCGGAGGGCGTCGAGGGTCGGTCGGGCGTCGCGTGCGGCGCGACGCGCCTCCGCCACGGTGCTCCGGGTGCGCCGGAGCAGCGCGGGCAGGCGGCGGAGCGTCGCCCGCAGCGGTGCGGCCTGCTCGGCGGTGGTCCCGAGGACCCGGCTGCCCGCGCGGGTCAGCTCGCGCAGCGCGCCGGTGCGCTCGCCGAGCACGCCGAGGGTGGTGCCGACGTCGCGGATGCCCGAGCGGACCTCGGCGGACTGGCGGTCGACGACGCGCAGCAGGGCGTCCGCGGACCGCAGCGCCGGGGCGAGGTCGCCGGCGGCGGCGTTGACGTGGCCGCCGCGGTCGCGGGTCGCCCGGGCGAGCGAGACCAGCGTGGTGCGCAGGTCCTCGCGCGTGGACGGGGCGAACGCGTCGAGCACCTCGTCCAGGAGCACGCCCGCCCGGACGTTCCGCTGCGGGATCGTGCCGCCGTCCGGGATGAACGACCCGGGGACGCCGCGCGCGACCGCGGACCGGTCGCCCGTCGAGAGGGCCACGAACGTCTCGCCCAGCAGCGTCTTCGTGCGCAGCATCGCGATCGTGCCGCGGGGCAGCGGCGCCAGCTCGGGGTCGATCCGCAGGCGGGTCTCGGCGGTGCCGTCCCTCGAGGTGATCCGCACGACCTTGCCGACCGTCACGCCGCTGATCCGGACGTCGGAGTACCGGGCCAGCTGCGAGCCGTCGCGGAACCGGGCGGTGACCTCGTAGGCCTTCGCCCGCATCGGGACGGGGCCGCCGAAGCTCGACCAGAGGAACAGCAGCAGGCCGACGCAGGACAGCGCGAAGGCGACCATCACGGCGATCTGCGGCAGCGTGGGGCGGGCCTTGTTCATCGGCAGACCTGCAGGGCGTCGAGGATGCCCACGACGGGTCGCAGCTCGTCGAGGGAGGTGAAGGAGCTGCAGGAGAACAGCAGCTGGCCGCGCCAGGCGGGGCCGTGCGCGTCCTGCGTCGAGAAGAGCGAGTTGGCGTTGTGGGCCAGCCACGCGAGGTAGTACGCGTAGCTCTGCTCCGGCCCCGGCGCGTCGTAGCCGATGACGTTGACGAGGTGCTGGAGCGTCAGGCCGGTGTCGCGCAGGTCCTGCAGCCGCGGCCGCAGGACGCCGACCGCGGCGCGCAGGTCCCGCACCGGTGCCAGGGCGTCGTGGGAGACCCGCAGGACGGGTCGGACGCGGGCGGGCAGCTCGCGCAGCAGCGGCTCGACACGGGGCAGGGCGCCGGTGGTGGTGCGCAGCGCCGGGCGCAGCGCGCGGGACGCAGGGACGAGCGCGTCGGTGAGCCTCGCGGCGTCGCGGGCGGTCGCGTCGGCGCGCTCCAGCGTGCCGGGCAGCGCGGCCAGCCCGCGGCGCAGGTCGGCGTCGCCGTCGCCCAGGGCCCGCAGCGTCGTCGCGGCACCCTCCACCGTCGACCGGATCGCGCCGTCGTGGTCGGAGAGCGCGGCCGAGACGCGGTGCAGGCGGGTGGTCAGCCGACGGACCTGCACGCGGCGGCGCGCGGCGAGGTCGAGCACGTCGTGGGTCCGCCGGACGGTCGGCGCGCCCGCGGCGAGGACGGCGCGGATCTTCGCGGGGTCGTCCAGGGCGCGGCCGCCGGCGTCCAGCAGCTGCTCGAGGTACGTGCGCGTGTCGGCGTCCAGCGCCTTCAGGGCCTCGTCGAGCTGGACCTGCGACGTCGTGCGCTCCCGGGGGACGACGCCGCCGTCGGGCAGCACGGGCGAGCGGCGCGTCCCGGGGTCGAGCTCCACGGTCATGTCCTGCAGCGGCGTCCGGGGGCGCAGCGAGGCCCGCGCGTCGGCGTGCACCGCGGGCAGCAGGTCGCGGTCGATCCGGAGGGTGACGCGCGCGACGCCGTCCCGCAGCCGCACGTCGCCGACCCGTCCGACCGCCACGCCGGCCACCGCGACGGTCTGCCCCTGGCCCGGGGTGACCGCCTGGGCGCTGCGGAACTCGGTCTCGACGACGTAGACATCGTCCCACGGCAGCTCGACGTCCTGGGCGAGCAGGATCACGGCCGTGACCACGACCGCCAGCGCGGCGGCGACCGCGATCACCGCGACCGCCCACCAGTGCTGGCGCACCGTGCGGACCGTCCTCATCGGTCGCCCCCGTCGGCGCCCGGGGCGATCAGCGTGCCCAGCGCACGGCGGATCCGCGCGGCGGCGGCCGCCGGGTCGGCACCGCGGGTGGCGGACCGGTCGCGCCCGGCCCCGACCCCGCCGTCGTCCGCCGTCGTTCCGCGCGCCGTCGCGTCGCTCGGACCGTCGTCCGCCGTCGCCCCGCCCGCCGTGGCGTCGCCCTTGCGCAGCAGCCGGTCCACGGCGTCCGAGACCCGGTCGTCGTCGATCGGCGCGCGCCGCTGAGCCCCCCGGAACGGCGTGGCGCGCGCCAGCAGCTGGGCGACCGGCTGCGTCTCGCACGGCACGTCGGGACGGAGCGGCGGCGGCGTGGTGGGGGCGGGGCTGGACCCGGCGATCGGCCGGGTCGCGCGGCCGGCGAGGCTCTCCGCGGGACCGCCGAGCGACACGAGCTGGTTGCCCAGGCCGACGAGGTAGCGGACCCAGGGCCCGTTGGCGTCGAAGTCCTGGGCCCCGCCGGCGAGCCCGACCATGGAGGAGAGGAACTCGGCGTAGACCGGGGTGCCGGTCGAGAGCGGTCCGTCGGGGACCTCGGCGTTCAGCACGGGGACGAGGTTGCGGCGCAGGCAGACGCCGACGGCCCGCAGAGGCTCGAGGCCTCGGCCGAGCGGGTCGGCGGCCTCGGCGAGCTCCGCGGAGGCGGGGCGCAGCTCGGTCAGCAGTCGGCCGGGAGCACCGGACCGGGTGAACCGCAGGACGGAGCGCAGGCCGGGTGCGGCCGCGTCGAGCGTCGGGGAGAGCCGGCGCACGAGCGGCCGCGCGGTGCGGACGAGCGCCCGCGCCTCGGGCGTCCCCGCGTCGATCCGGTCCAGTGACGGGGGCAACGAGGCGGTCAGGCGGTCGAGGCCCGTCAGCGTCGCGCGCAGGTCGGACTGGCCGGCGGCGAACGCGTCGAAGGTCCGGCGACCGTCGCGCAGCACGCCGCGCAGCGCGGTCCGCCGGTCGGCGAGGACGTCGAGCAGCTCGCCCGTCTCGCGGATCGCACCGGGCAGGTCGCCGGGCTCCGCGCCACGGACCGCCCGGGCGACGACCGTGACGTCGTCCAGGAGCGCGGGGGTGGCGCGCACCAGGCCGCGGACCGACCGCGCGCCCTGCCCGTCGAGCGTGCGGGACAGCCCGCCGAGCGTCGCGCGCAGGTCCTCGCGGGTCCCGGCCTGGAAGGTGCGGAGGACCTCGTCGACGGCGACGTGGACGGTCGCGGCGGACGGGGGGAGCGGGCGACCCGCGAGCGGTCGTGCGCCCGGCGAGCCGGGCCGCAGCTCGACGACGAAGTTGCCCTCGAGGAACAGGCGCGGGCGGATCTCGATCGTCGCGTCCTCCCGGACCACGGGCGCGTCGTCGTCGAGCTCGAGGACGATCTCGGCCAGCCCGGGAGCGTCGGGGTCCGGGCGCACCGCGGTGACGCGTCCGACGTCGACCCCGGCCACCCGCACCTTCGTGGCGGTGGCGGCGCGCAGCGCCCCGGCGTCGCGGACGACCACGACGACCTCCCGGCCGCCGGTGCCGGGCACCCGTCCGCCGAAGATCGCGTAGACGCCGGCGGCGACGAGCAGCAGCACGCCGATCCCCCACAGCATCGACGTGCGACGCCGGGCACGGGCCGACACGGGACGGCGGATCCGGGAGCGTCGGCTCATCGCCCGTCCGGTCCCTTCGGCGTCCCCGCGGGCGCCGCGGTCGTGGGGTTGACGTGCTGCCGCTCACCGGCCGGGGCGCCGACGACCCGCCCGGGGGCCCACGTCTCGTTGCCCACGCCGCAGCGCTCGTCGGGGTAGGCGCGCAGGTGCAGGTCGGGCTCGGGCGACGCGGCACGTCCCACGGTCTGGGCGAGCGGGAGGACGAGCGCCAGACGCAGCCAGGCCCCGTTCTGGTCGCCCTCGCCGATGAGGTCCGACGCGTTGCGGGCGAACAGGCCGACGTAGTTGCAGCGCGTCTGCAGCGGGACGACGTGGCGCAGCGCGGCGTCGAGCGCGTCGGCGGTCGGTCGCAGGAGCCGCAGGGCACCGGTCGTCGTGTCGCGGCGCAGCGCCCGGTCCGCGGCTCCGAGGGTGCTCCGCAGGCCGCGGCCGAGCGCGGGCACGCGCCGCAGGACGGGTCGGCCGTCCACCGCGGCACGGGCGAGGGCGCGGCTCGCGGCGGGCAGCTCGCCCGCGACCGGGCGGAGGGCGCGCGCGAGGGCGGCGGTGTCCTGCAGCACGGGGCGTAGCTCGCGGGACCCGGCGTGGACCGCGGCCAGCGTCGGCGGTGCCTGGTCGAGCACGTCGCGGAGTGCCGGGCGCTCGCGGGCCACCGCGCCCAGCGTGGTGTCCGTCGCGACGACCAGCCGCCCCAGGTCGGGCAGGACGGGACGCAGCGCGCCGGTCGCCCCGTCGGCCCCGGCGACCAGGCCCGCCAGGTCGGTCCCCGGATCGGCCAGCGTCCGCGTGACCCGCCCGGCCCGCAGCAGGACGCCGGGCAGCCTGCCGACGGCGGCGTTGACCGCGGCGCCGCGTCCGGCGATCCCGTCCGCGGCCTCCTTCACGACGCGGCGGCTCGCCCGTCGCGTGCCGGCGTCGAACGTCCCGACGACCTCGTCGAGGTCCACCGAGGCGCTCGTGCTGCGTCGCGGGATGACGCCGCCGGCGGGGATCGTGCGGCGGCTCTCGCCCCGGACGATCTCGACGTACTTCGTCCCGATGATGCTGCGCGGCCGGATTCGCAGGGTGCTGTCGGCGGGGAGCGGCCCGGCGGCCCGGTCCAGGCGCAGCGCGAGCGACGCGTAGGCGGAGCGCCCGTCCGCCGCCGTCTGCGCGGTGATCGTCTGCAGCCGGCCGACGCGCTTGCCGCCGATCCGCACGTCGACCCCGGGGGTCAGCCGCTTGGCGTCGACGACGTTGGCCCGGACGTCGTAGGTCTCGACCAGCGGCAGGCCGGTGGCGCTGCGGTTGGCGAGGATCACGGCGATCAGCGCGACGATCACCGTCGCGGCACCGACGAGGACGGGAGCGCCCGAGATGGCGGAGGCGGGCCGGCGTCTCACGGGCGCGCCTTCGTGCTCGTGCCGTCGTCGGCGAAGCGGGCGGAGCAGCCGGGCGCCGGGGTCTTCGCCGCGGCGATGCAGTGGTTGAGCAGGACGTGCGCGGGGAGGATGTGCGAGACCCCGTCGAACCGGGCCGTCGCCATCGTGGTGGCGAGGACGAAGCGGGCGAGCAGCGACGGGGCGCCGTTGTCGGCGAGGCTGCGGCTGAGGTCCGCGGCCCGCAGGACGACCGGGGCCAGGGCGCTGCTCGTGGTCCGCAGCCGCGTGAGCTGGCGCGCGGTGCCGCGCAGGACCCGCGTGCCGCTCCGGGCGGTGCGTGCGAGGTCGCTCAGCGCGGGGCGGGCGTCGTCGGCGAGGGGTCCCAGCTGCCGCGCCAGGGTGCGGACGGGCGGGGCGGCCACGCGCAGCGCCTCGACGGTCGGTCGCGCGTCGCGCGTCAGGGCCTGCAGGGCACGCAGCGCCGGGCGCAGCGAGGCCAGTGACGGGGGCAGGCGGCGCACCGCCTCGGCGAGCGCGCGGCGGCGGTCGGCGGTCACCTCGAGGACGTCCGCGGCGCGCTCGAAGGTGCTGCTCAGCCGCCCGCGTCGCCGGTCGAGCTCGCCGAGCACCGCGTCGGTCGCGTCGATCACCCGGCGCAGCGCCGCCTCGTCGCCGGCCAGGGCGTCGGCCGCCTGCTTCGTGTACTTCAGCGTCGGGTGGGCCCGCCTGAGGGCGTCGGAGAGGTCGTCCCCGCGGGCGGCGAGGCCCGCACCGAGCTCGTTGACGAGGAGCTGGAAGCGGGTGCTGCGCGGCTCGCCGAAGGTGGCCAGCACGAGGTCCAGGTCGACGGGGCTGGAGGTGCCCGACAGCGGGACGGTCGGCGCCGCACCGCCACCGCGGGCCAGCGGCGGGGACGCGGGCGTCCCGGGGTCGCACTCGACGAACTTCTCGCCGATCAGGGACTGCGGGAGGATCGTGCAGTCGGCGTCGGCGCGGAACGGCGCGAACCGGGGCTCGACCCGCATGCTGATGCGCGCGCGGCGGTCACCGGTCAGCGTCACGGCCGTCACCTCGCCGGCCGGGGCGCCTGCGACCCGGACCTCCTGCCCCGACGTGACGAACGAGGCGTTGTCGAAGAGCGCGTCGATCCGGACGCCCGAGGCGTCCTCGCCGCGGCCGCACCCGGCCAGCGCGAGCGCGGCGACCGCCGCGACGGCCACGGCCCGCCTCACCGTCGCGTCCCCGTCCTGGCGGCGGCCGCGCCACCGGAGGGCACCGTCGGCGTGCACGCGGTGCCCGCGCCGGCCGCCCAGGGGTTCGAGCCGTCGGCGGCCGTCTGCGTCGCGGCGCCGGGACAGCGCCGGGTCACGCCCGTCTGGGTGGTCGCGATGCCCGTGCCCAGCACGGGGGCGAGGAGGTCGACGCCGGCGCCCAGCGGTCGCAGCAGCGCCGGCAGCGCGTCGGCGTTCACGCCGATGCCGATCCGGCCGTAGTGCCCGTTGGCGTCGTAGTAGCCGGCCGCGCGGCCACCGAAGCTCGTGGCCAGGCCCGCGACGACGTCCGGGGTGTAGGCCCGCAGGGCCGGCACGATCGGTCGCAGCGCCGTGAGCGCGGCCGTCAGCTCCTGCACCGCGGGGACCGAGCGGTCCGCCAGCAGCGGCGTCCTGCGCAGCACGTCGGTCAGCGGCGGCACCGTCGCGCGCACGTCGGCCAGCAGCGGCGGCAGGTCGTCGGCCAGCGGACCCACGACGCGCACGGTGGACGCCAGCCGGGGCGCCACGGGCCGCGTGTCCCGCAGCAGGGGGCGGGCGTCGCGCACCAGGGTCTCGACGCGGCGCAGCGTCGCGCCGGTGCGGTCCGTCACCGCCGGTGCGCGGCGCAGGGTGCGGGTCAGCGCCTCGCGCTCGTCCGCGATCGCCCGCAGCGTGGCGGCCGCCGACTCGAGGCCCCGGCCGAGGTCGTCCCGCGAGCCCGCGAGGGTGTCGGCGACCACGGCGGTCGACGTCAGGAGCCGCCGGAGCGCCGGCTCGTCGCGGGCGAGCCCGTCGAGGGTCAGGTCGGTCTCGCGCAGCGCCGGGGACAGCTCGCGCAGCAGCCGGCGCATCGGCGCGGCGATCCCGTCGAAGGTCGACGCCCCGCCGCGCAACGCCCCGCGCAGGTACCGGCGCCCCTGCACGTCGAAGGTGGCGACGACCTGGTCGATGTCGACGGCCGACCGGGTGTCGACCGCCTCGATGCGCCCACCCGAGCGGATCTCCGGCGCGTCGTTGGGCCCCGGCTGCAGCGCGACGATCCGCCCCGCGACGCTCGAGAGCGACGGGTTGCGCAGCACGGCGACCGTGCCCCGGTGCAGCGGCAGCAGGTCGTCGTCGTCGACCCGCAGCTCGAGCTCGGCCAGACCGGAGCGCCCGACGCGGATCCGCTCGACGGAGCCCACGACCGCGCCGCCGACGCGGACCTCGTTGCCGGGCACGAGCTGTCCGGCGTCCTCGAACGCGGCCACGACGCGGTAGTCCGTGCCCCGCCCGAGGACGAGGACGACCGCGACCGTCAGCACGGCGCCGACGAGCAGGGCGACGACGCGACGCGACGTGCGGCTCACGCGGTCACCGGCGGACCCGCAGCGTGGCCCGCCCCGTGCGGCATCCGGTGGCGCCCACGACGACCGACGCGCGACCCGCCCGCCGCGGCCGCACCCGGAGGCTCGCGCGACCACGCCGGTCGGTCCGCACCCGGCGCCCGAGGACGCGCACGCGGACCCGCCCACGGCACGCGGTCGTGGTCGAGCGGACGCGGACGCGCAGCCGGACGCTCCGCCCGACCCGCAGTCGCCGGGGCGACGCCTGTACGCGGATCCGGGGCCGAGCGGACGCGGCCCCGGCGCCCGGCGCCGCGTCGGCGGGGGTGCGCGGCCCGCCCAGCGCGTGCGACAGGTCGCTGCCGGGCAGCGCGGGGAACTGCAGCGACGACGCCCCGACGTCGAGCGTGTGGATCCCCGGGGGCGAGAGCGGCGAGCCGAGCGACGCGCCGACGACGGTCAGCCGGATCCGGTGCCCGGCCCGGAACCGGTTGCCGATCGGCCAGAACTCCACCTGGTAGTCGCGTTCGCGACCCTGGGTGGCGGGCGACGGCCGGTCGAAGCGACCGTAGGGCTGCACGACGGTCCCGGTGCGCGGGTCGCGCAGCGACCGGTCCGGGTCGACCTCGGGGTAGTTCGTGTTCAGCCGCCCGGCCGCCATCGCGTGGGCGACCCCGTCGGGCGAGACGTCGGAGATCACCGCCCAGATGCCGGACCCCGGCGACGAGGTGCCCAGCCGCACCTTCAGGGCGGCGGGCCCCGCCGCCAGCACGTCCTCCCGCAGCGGCGGGGTCGTGTACGACCGGCCGAGCTGCTCGTGGAGGTTCATGTCCCGCAGGACCGGCAGCGCCCCGGTGACGGCGTCACCGACGCCGCCGAGCACCGCGGCGTTGGGCGGGTCCGTCGCGGTCAGGATCGACGGCAGCGCGGCGTAGGCCTGCGAGCCGGTGCGGCGGGGCGCGCCGAGGCCGAGCGATCCGTCGCCGATCAGCGGACCCGAGCCGCTCGGCGCGGCGTCCAGCCGCAGCGTGCTCCAGCGCGTGCCGGGGACGGGCCAGTCGGTCGCGTCGTGGCGCACGAACCGCCCGCCGACGTACGCCTGCCGGTCGCCGTCGGCGAGGAGCAGCTCGACCTTCGGCCGACGCTCGACGCCGTTGTCCTGCCCCCGCAGGAAGTGCCGGTACCAGTCGGCGCGCTGCGCCCGGCCGGCGTCGGTGCCCGCCGGCGGCTGGTCGTGCCCGCCGCCGACGACGAGGCGGGCACCCGTCCCGCGCAGCTCCTGGAACGCCTGGAACGCGCCACGCGACTCGACGTCGAAGAACCCGTCGAGCATGAGGATCGGGAACGCGTTGGCGTTCCCGCGCATCCCGCGCTCGCGCCACCAGTCGTCGAGGTGCGGGCGCGTCAGCTCGGTGATGCCCGCGCCGGCGAGGCCGACGATCGTGGTCACCGCCGACAGCGGGTTGCGGAGCAGCCGGTCGAGGCCCTGGGCGAGGGCGGGGATGCCGATGCCGGCGATGACGCCCGCGCCCGGGACGAGGTTGCTGATGCCGCCGGGCACGAGGAGGTCGCGGTAGAGCTCGTGGGTGCCGGAGCCGAGGACCGCCGCACCGACGCACGGCAGGCGGCGGTGCAGGCTGTTGTAGACCGTGATCGCGCTGGCCGAGAAGCCGTACAGCCCCAGCTTGCCGTCGCTCCACGGCTGCCCGCAGGCCCAGCGCAGCGTCTCCTCGACGTCCTGCTGGGTGCGGGGCCCCAGGGCGTCGAAGACGCCGTCGCTGTCGCCCGTCCCGCGGATCTCGACGGTCAGCCGGTTGAACCCGGGGACGTCCGCGCCGGTGCCGCCGAAGCGCCCGTAGGGGGTGAACTCGACGATCGTCGGCCGACGGGTCAGCGGCGCCTCGCCCTTGACGGTCGCCCGCAGCGTCACCCCGTCGGACATGCCGACGCGGTGGGCCTCCTCGACCGTCGCCGCCCCGGACGCCGGCACGGTCGCGAGCAGTCCCAGCAGCACGCCCACGACGACCCCGCCGACCCGGGACCGCGACGGGCGGGCACGGACCCGTGGGACGCGCGCAGGTCGACGATGGGCATCCATGAACGTCGATGTTCCCAGATGCGTGCCCCGAGGTGGGACGAAGTTCGCGGAGCCCCGGGAACGCACCGACCCGCCGGGCGCGGCGGGTCGGGATCCTGCTCGCCGTTCCCCGGCGCGGGTGATGCGGGCCCGGAGGCCGGGCGGTCAGACCGCGGCCGGCGTCCCGTCGGCGTTCACGGCGTCCGGCGCCTCGTCGACCTCGGCCTCGAGGAAGTCCGCCTCGATGCGCGTGGGGTCGCGCTCGGTGTCCTTGATGACGTCGTCCGGCGTGCCGTCCTTCATGAAGCGGCCGTTGCGCATCCCGTAGTAGACGGCCTGCGGGTGGTGCAGGACCATCGCCAGCGTCGACTGCTCCGGCGTCGGCGACCAGCCGTCCGTGAGGTCCAGGCCGATCTGCGAGATGTCGAGCAGCTCCTTGACCTTGTCGTGCTCGGACTGGTCGGGGATCGCGGCGTAGCCCCAGGACAGGCGGCGGCCCTGGGTGACGGGGATCCCGTACCACTCGCGGACCTTCCAGTGCAGCCACTCCGAGAGGCCCTCGGCCGTCTGCACGCCGAGGCCGTGCACGAACAGCTGCTCGGCGTACTCGCCGTCCTTCTCGAGCTTGGCCATCAGCTCGGTGACCTCGTCACCGACCGTCAGCGCCTGCACGGCGATGACGTCGAGCTCCTCGGGCGGCGCGACGGTGCCGTCGGGCTGCTTGACGCCCGGGCGGTAGAAGTCCGACGTGGCCATCCGGTCGCCCTTCTGCTGGCGCGGCGTGACGAAGCGGGTGAGCTCCGTCGTGCGGTCCTCGGGGTCGAGGACCACGACGTCGTTGCCGTCGGCGTAGCAGGGGAAGAACCCGATCAGCGCGCGCGGACGCAGGTAGTCCTGCTCCTTCCACATGCGCTCGAGCTTGTGCCGGAAGCCCTCCTCGGACTCGGGGTCCGTGGGGTCGCCTTCGATGAGCTTCTTCCAGGCGTCGCCCTTGATGCCGCGGCCGCCCCAGTGGAGCTTGAAGAGGACGTGCGTGTCGAGGTGGTGGTAGAGCTCGTCCATGTCGACGGGCACCTCCTGCACGCCCCAGAACGGGGGCTCGGGAACCGGGGCGTCCCGGGCCACGGGCGAGTCCGCGACCTCGGTCGTCGGGGGCAGGACCTCCTCGTTCTTCGCCTGGTCGCGCAGCTTGATGGCACCCGCCTTGATCTCCTCGATCATCTGCGGGTGCTCCTCCTTGTCGACCATGCGGTCCATGACGCCGAGGCCCTCGAACGCGTCCTTGCAGTAGAAGACGCCGCCCGCGTAGGTCGTGTCGTCGTCGAACCCGTTGGGGTGCAGCGCGCGGTAGGAGAAGTTGCGGTTGATCGCCGCGCCACCCAGCAGGACGGGGAACTCCAGGTTCTCGCGGTGGAGCTCCTGGATCGCCAGCGGCATCTGCTTCGAGGTCGAGACGAGCAGCGCCGAGAGGCCGATCGCCGTGGCCTTGTGCTCCTTGGCGGCCTCGAGGATCGTGCCGACCGGGACCTGCTTGCCCAGGTCGATCACGGTGTAGCCGTTGTTGGAGAGGATCGTGTTGACGAGCGACTTGCCGATGTCGTGCACGTCGCCGAAGACGGTCGCCAGGACGACGGTGCCCTTCGTGTAGTCGGCGGTGCGCTCGAGGTAGTTCTCGAGCTGCGCCACGGCCTTCTTCATGACCTCGGCGGACTGCAGGACGAACGGCAGGATCAGCTCGCCGGCGCCGAACTTGTCGCCGACCTCCTTCATCGCCGGGAGCAGCACGTCGTTCAGCGTCGGCACGGCGCCGAGCTTCTCGACGGCGCGGTCGATGTCGGCCTCCACGCCCTGCTTCTTGCGCTTGAGGATGCGGAAGTGCAGCGCGTCCTCGGGCTCCATCTCGGCGGTCGGGTCGGCCTTCTCCTCGGCCTCCGCGCCGGGGCCCTTGGCCTCGAAGTGGTTGATGAAGAGCTCGAGCGCGTCCTCGCTCTTGTTCCAGACGAGGTTCTCGGCGAGCTCGCGCTCGACCGGGTCGATCTCGCCCATCGGCACGATGTGCGCCGGGTTGACCATCGCCAGGTCCAGGCCGGCCTCGACGCAGTGGTAGAGGAAGACCGAGTTCAGGACGGAGCGCGCGGCCAGGCCGACGCCGAAGGAGACGTTCGAGACGCCCAGCGACGTCTTGACGCCGGGCAGGCGGGTGGAGATCTCCTTGATCGCCCCGATCGTCTGCACGGCGGAGTCGCGCCACTCCTCGTCACCCGTGGTCAGGGTGAACGTGAGCAGGTCGTAGATCAGGGCCTCGGGCTCGAGCCCGTGCTCGTTGACGGCGATGTCGTAGATGCGGTCGGCGATCTCGAGCTTGCGCTCGACCGTCTTGCCCATCCCGACCTCGTCGATGGTCAGCGCGATGACCGCGGCGCCGTGCTCGAGCGCCATCGGCACCACGAGGTCCATCTTGTCCCGGCCGGCCTCGAGGTTGACCGAGTTGACGATCGCGCGGCCCGGGATCTGGTCCAGGGCGATCGAGATGACGTCCGGCTCGGTCGAGTCGATCTGGATCGGCGCGGGCTGCGTCAGCGAGATCTTCTTGACGACCTGGCGCATCTGCTCGGCCTCGTCGGCGCGCTCGGTGAGCGCGACGCAGACGTCGAGCACGTGGGCGCCGCCCTCGACCTGGCCCTCGGCGATCGTGACGAGCGAGTCGTAGTCGTCGGCCAGGAGCAGCTCCTTGGCCTTGCGCGACCCCTGCGAGTTGACGCGCTCGCCGACGATGGTCGGGCGCGGCTCCTGCACGAGGTCGGCGGCGCCGATCATCGACGAGACCTGGATCGCGCGCTTGTCCTTCGAGTTCGCGCCGACGTTGAACGCCGTGGCGCCCGGGGCGGACTTGGCGACGCGCTCGGCGATCGCGGAGATGTGCTCCGGCGTGGTGCCGCAGCAGCCGCCGACGATCGAGACGCCGAAGTCCTCGACGAACGTGCCCAGCGCGTCGGCCAGGGGCTGCGGCTTCTCGGGGAAGACCGTCTCGCCGTTGATGCCCTGCTGCGGGATGCCGGCGTTGGGGATGCAGTGGACCGGCACCGAGGCGTACTCGCCGAGGTAGCGGATCGCGTCGCGCATGTCCTCCGGGCCCGTCGAGCAGTTCAGCCCGATGACGTCGGCCTTCAGCGCCTCGAGCGTCGTGACGACGGAGGCGATGTCGGTGCCCAGCAGCATCTTGCCGCCGTTGGGCAGCAGCGAGACCGAGATCTGCAGCGGGACCTTGATGCCGGTCGCCTTGAACGCCTCGCGGGCGCCGAAGATGGCCGCCTTGACCTCGAGGATGTCCTGCGCGGTCTCGATGATCAGGAGGTCGGCGCCGCCCTGGATCAGGCCGCGGGACTGCTCCTCGAAGACCGTCACGAGGTCGCGGAACATGATGTTGCCCAGCGTCGGGTCGTCCGAGCTGGGCAGGAAGCCCGTCGGGCCGATCGAGCCGGCGACGAAGCGGTCGGGACCGGCGGCCTTGCGGGCGATCTCGGCGGCGCGGACGTTGATCTCGAGCGTGTGGTCGGCCAGGCCCCACTCGTCGAGCTTCAGGCGCGAGGCCTGGAACGAGTCCGTCTCCAGCACCGTGGCGCCGGCGTCGAGCATCGTGGTGTGGAGCTCCTCGATGACGTCCGGGCGGTTGAGCACCAGGACCTCGTGGGCGCGCCCGGGGAGCTTGTAGTCGTCCTCGAGCGAGAGGTTCTTGTCCTCCAGCAGGGCACCCATCGACCCGTCGAAGACCACGACGTGATCGCGGACGGCTGCCAGGTAATCGCGCTCGGCCATCCATGGAGGGTAGCAACGCCGCACGCAACCTTGACACGAGCGCGTCAAGGTTGGGGTTCGCCGTGGCCCGGGGACGCGGACCGGGGGTGACCCCGTCCGGTGCGATGCTGCGCCGATGGCCCCCGAGATCTGGACCGTCGGCTACGAGCGGCTGCTGCCCGACGAGCTCGTCGCCGAGCTCACCGCCGCCGGGGTCCAGCGGCTGATCGATGTCCGCTTCCGCGCCCAGTCGCGGCGCGCGGGCATGTCGAAGACGAAGCTCGGTCTGCTGCTGGGGGAGCACCGCATCGCCTACGAGCACCGCCGCGACCTCGGCACCCCGGCCGACATCCGCGTGGACTACAAGGGCGGCCGCGTGGCGGCCGGCCACGCCCGGATGGAGCAGCACGTCGAGGAGGAGGAGGCGCCGGCCGCCGCCCTCGACGCGCTGGCGGCCGAGCTCGCGTCGGGCGAGGCGCCGCGGACCGTCCTGATGTGCCTCGAGGCCGACCCGGCCGTGTGCCACCGGCGGGTGCTGGTGGAGCGCCTGGCCGAGCGCCTCCCGGGCCTCGTCGTCCACGACCTGTGACCGGGTGGTGACAGAACCGCACTTTTCTGGATTCGTTCCAGAGAGTGTGCGAGACTCGGGCCGTGTCGTCCGACCCGCACCTCGAGGACCTGCTGCGCGGAGCGTCGCTCCGCGTGACGCGTCCCCGCGTCGCGGTCCTCGCGGCGGTCCACGACCGTCCGCACGCCGACACGCACACCCTCGTCGACGCGGTCCGCGCCGACCACGGGGCCGTGTCGCAGCAGGCGGTCTACGACGTGCTCGACGCGCTGACGAACGCCGGGCTGGTGCGCCGCATCCAGCCGCGGGGGTCCGTCGCGCGGTACGAGTCCCGCGTGGCCGACAACCACCACCACGTCGTGTGTCGCTCCTGCGGCACGATCGCCGACGTGGACTGCGTGGTCGGCGCCGCACCGTGCCTGCACCCGGAGCAGGACCACGGCTTCGTCATCGACGAGGCCGAGGTCGTCTACTGGGGCACGTGCCCCACGTGCGTGGCAGCGCACAGCAGGTCCTGAAGTCCATCCCCTCACCCCTGGAGCAGCGATGTCCGATACGCCGGATGCCGTCGAAGGCAAGATGAACGAGCAGCAGCCGGAGGCCGCCGAGGCCCGCTGCCCGGTCGGGCACGACCGCCTGCCCTATCCGACCCAGGGTGGGGGCAACCGCCAGTGGTGGCCCGAGCGCCTGAACCTCAAGATCCTGGCGCAGAACCCCGCCGTCGCGAACCCGCTGGGCGAGGAGTTCGACTACGCCAAGGCCTTCGAGAGCCTCGACCTCGCGCAGGTCAAGCGGGACATCGAACAGGTCCTCACGACCTCGCAGGACTGGTGGCCCGCGGACTTCGGGCACTACGGCGGGCTCATGGTGCGCATGGCCTGGCACAGCGCCGGCACCTACCGCGTCCACGACGGCCGCGGCGGCGCCGGGGCCGGCCAGCAGCGCTTCGCCCCGCTGAACTCGTGGCCCGACAACGCCAACCTCGACAAGGCGCGTCGCCTGCTCTGGCCGGTCAAGCAGCAGTACGGCCGCAGCCTGTCCTGGGGCGACCTCATGGTCCTGGCGGGCAACGTCGCCCTGGAGTCCATGGGCTTCCAGACCTTCGGCTTCGCCGGCGGTCGCGAGGACGTGTGGGAGCCGGAGGAGGACGTCTACTGGGGCCCGGAGCAGGAGTGGCTCAAGGGCGACAAGCGCTACACGGGCGAGCGCCAGCTCGAGAAGCCGCTGGGCGCCTCGCAGATGGGCCTGATCTACGTGAACCCGGAGGGTCCGGAGGGGCAGCCCGATCCGGTCGCCGCGGCGAAGGACATCCGGATGACCTTCGGCAACATGGCGATGAACGACGAGGAGACCGTCGCGCTCATCGCCGGCGGCCACACGTTCGGCAAGACGCACGGCGCGGCGGACCCCGACGCGCACATCGGCGCGGAGCCCGAGGGCGCCGACCTCGTCGAGCAGGGCCTGGGCTGGAGCAACTCCTACGCGTCGGGCCACGGCAACGACACGATCACGTCGGGCCTCGAGGTCACGTGGACCCGCACGCCCGTGCAGTGGTCCAACGACTACTTCGACTTCCTCTTCGAGTACGAGTGGGAGCTCGAGAAGAGCCCCGCCGGTGCGTGGCAGTGGGTCGCCAAGGGCGCCGAGGCGATCATTCCCGGGCCGACGCCGGAGGCACCGCCGCGGAAGCCGACGATGCTCACGACCGACCTGTCGATGATCGAGGACCCCGAGTACCGGAAGATCTCGAAGCGGTTCCACGAGAACCCGGAGCAGTTCGCCGACGCGTTCGCCCGCGCCTGGTTCAAGCTCACGCACCGCGACATGGGCCCGATCCAGCGCTACCTCGGCACCGAGGTCCCGCAGGAGGAGCTCATCTGGCAGGACCCGGTCCCGGCCGGCCCGCAGCTCACCGGCGCGCAGGTCGCGACGCTGAAGTCCGCGATCGCCGACACCGGCCTGTCGGTGTCCGAGCTCGTCCGCGCGGCGTGGGCCTCTGCCGGCTCGTTCCGCGGCAGCGACAAGCGCGGCGGCGCGAACGGCGCCCGCGTGCGCCTGGCCCCGCAGAAGGACTGGGCGGTCAACGACCCGGAGAACCTGCAGAAGGTCCTGTCCGCCCTGCAGGGCGTGCAGCAGGCCTTCGACGGTGAGGTCTCGATCGCCGACCTGATCGTGCTCGGCGGCAACGTCGGGGTCGAGCAGGCCGCGAAGGCCGGCGGCGTCGAGGTCACCGTGCCGTTCACGCCCGGTCGCGGCGACGCCTCCCAGGAGCAGACGGAGGTCGAGTCCTTCGACGCGATGGAGCCGGCCTCCGACGGGTTCCGCAACTGGGCGACGGGCGCCCAGCCGCAGCGCGCGGAGTACCTGCTGGTGGACCGCGCCAACCTGCTGACGCTCAGCGCCCCCGAGATGACGGTGCTCGTCGGCGGCCTCCGGGTCCTCGGCGCCAACGCCGCGGGTTCGACCCACGGCGTCCTCACGGACCGGCCGGGCACGCTCACGAACGACTTCTTCGTGAACCTGCTCGACATGGGCGTGTCGTGGTCCGGCGCCGGCGACGACACGTTCGAGGGTCGGAACGGTGACGGGTCGGTCAAGTGGACCGGCACCCGCGCCGACCTCGTGTTCGGCTCGAACTCCGAGCTGCGCGCGCTGGCCGAGGTCTACGCCTCCGACGACGCCGCCGAGCAGTTCGTCCACGCCTTCGTCGCCGCCTGGGCGACGGTCATGGACCTCGACCGCTCCGACGTGGCGGCCTGATCCCGCGGCGCCCCGCGGGGCGCCGCCGGCGGCGGGCGGCGGCACGGCCGCCCGCC
>NZ_JAURWA010000146.1 GCF_030655195.1 Patulibacter sp.
CGCGGCGGCGGCGGCGACGAAGCGCCCGCGGCCGGCCCCGGCGTCCAGCAGGCGGCCCGAGCGGGCGCCGTGCCGGGCCAGGAGCGCCAGGCGCTGCCGGTCGAACGCGTGCAGCAGCGGGGCCGCCAGGCCCGACCCACGGGGTCGGCGGGTCGCGTACGACCCGCCGTCGTGGGCGTCCTCGAAGGTCGGCGGGGCCCCCGCGGTCACCGCGCTGCCGCACGACCCGCACCGCAGCAGGTCGAACACGCCGGGCAGGGAGGCGTCGCTGGTGGGGACCGTCCGCCACGGGCGCAGCGGGCCGCCGCAGGCCGGGCAGACGTCCGGGGCCGGGTCGCCGGTCGCGGTGCGCGCGGCCGTCGGGGCTCCGGTCGCGCCGGTGGGGGGTGGCGCAGGCACGGGCCAACCGTATCCCGTGTCCGTAGAATCACCGGCCGTGGCCCGACTCAGCCCCCGACAGCGCGCCTGGCGCGGGCGGCTCGAGATCGCCCTGCGCGTGGCGGGCCCCGGCCTCGACGTGCTCGTCGGTACCGTGGAGCGCGTCGGCCGCACCGGGGCGAGCGCCGAGCGCTGGATCGTCCGTCGCGTGCCGTCGCGCGTCCGAGCGCCCCGAACCTCCGACCGGAAGTCCGCATGAGCACCGAGCGCAAGCAGCGCCCCGTCAAGCCGATCCCCGAAGCGATGGACTCCGCCGCGACGGTCGAGCTCGAGCGGGGCTGGCGCCCGATCGCCGCGGTGACGGCCATCCTCGCCGGGATCCTGCCCGTGATCGGGCTGATCCTGCAGACGATCGCCTCGCGCGGCATCGACGACGACGTCGACCGGGTCGTCTCGGTCTCGCAGGCGCTGACCCGCTACGGCGCCGGTGACGCGCCGAACGGCATCGCCGGCCGGCAGGCGGACATCGTCTCCCACTACGGCGACCAGTGGCTCACCGTCGCGGCGGCCGCGGTCTGCACCGGCCTCGGTCTGCTCCTCGCGATCCCGGTCCTCTACGGGCTGATCCGCGCCGCCTGGCGCCGTCGCCCGTCGTTCCCGCGGTGGTTCCTCTGGACCCCGGCGGTCGGTGGCGTGCTGTTCGCCGTGGCCACCGTCGTCGCCCTGATCTACCAGGCCGTCCAGTACCACGACTTCACGCAGATGGCCGCCGCCGCGCAGAACAACGGCGCGGCCAACGACGCGCTGAACGCCGCCCAGGACGACCTGTCGTTCCTGCAGTTCGCCGGCGGCATCGGGTCCCTGTTCACGGCCGTCGGCTTCGGTGCCGCGGCGCTGAGCGCGATGAACGTGGGCCTGCTGACCCGCGTCATCGGGTCGATCGGCGTGCTCATGGCGTTCCTCGTCGTGATCCCGCTGCTCGGGCCGCAGGGCAACGTCCTGCGCGGCTTCTGGTTCGTCGCCGTCGGCCTGACGCTGCTGGGCCGCTGGCCCGGCGGTCGCCCGCCGGCGTGGGACAGCGGCGAGCCGATGCCGTGGCCCTCGCGCGCCCAGGTCCTCGAGGAGGCCGAGCGCGCCGGTGCCGGTCGATCGAAGGGGCCCGACCCCACCGACGCCCCGGCCCCGAAGCCCAAGGCCTCCTCGGGCGGCCGCCGCAAGCGCCGCAAGTAGGGCGCCACGGGGACGCGCGGACGAGCGTCTGCGCGCCCGGAGTGGCGCATCGCCGCTGCCGCATCGGGCAGCATGGGGTGATGCTCCGCCTCGCCACGACGTCCGCCATCGCCGCCGTGGCGGTGCTCGGGCTCACCGCCTGCGGGTCGTCCTCGGACGACGCGGCCGACACCACCGCGTCGGACGGCGACGTCACCTCGATGGCGGCGACCACCGCGGCCGAGGCACCCTCCGCGAGCGGGTCGACGACCGGGGCCGGCGACGCCGCGCAGCCGCGGGCGGTGTCCGTCCGCTCGACGATCGCCACGGGCCTGAACACCCCGTGGAGCATCGTCTTCCTGCCCGACGACTCCGCCCTGGTCTCCGAGCGCGGCGGCGTCATCAAGCGCATCGCCAAGAACGGGCGGCGCGCCACGACCCTCGCCCGGGTCCCCGGCGTCGTCGAGGGTGGCGAGGGGGGACTGCTGGGCCTGGCCGTGTCGCCGACCTACGCGAAGGACCGCCTGGTCTACGCGTACCTGACGACCTCGCGGGACAACCGCATCGTCCGCTTCCGGCTCACCGCGTCGACCCGCCGCATCCAGCCGCGGACGGTCCTCACGGGACTGGAGTCCGCCCAGATCCACAACGGCGGCCGTCTGGCGTTCGGTCCCGACGGCAAGCTCTATGCGACGGTGGGCGACGCCGGGAACACCTCGGCCTCCCAGGACCGGGGCTCGCAGAACGGCAAGATCCTCCGCATGAACCCGACCGGCTCGGTGCCGTCGGACAACCCGATCGAGGGCTCGCGCGTCTGGTCGCTGGGGCACCGCAACCCGCAGGGCCTGGCGTTCGACCGGAGCGGTCGCCTGTGGGCGCCGGAGTTCGGGCAGAACACCTTCGACGAGGTCAACCTGATCGAGAAGGGCAAGAACTACGGCTGGCCCGAGATCGAGGGCCGCGGTGACACCGACGGCGGTCGGTACACCAACCCGCAGGTCACGTGGCGGACGTCGGAGTCCTCGCCCAGCGGCGCCGCGATCGTCGGTTCGCGGCTCTACGTCGCGGGCCTCGGCGGCGAGCGGCTGTGGACGATCCCGCTGCGGGGCGCGCGCGCCGGCAAGGCGACCGCCTCGCTCGTCGGCCGCTACGGCCGGATCCGCGCCGTCACGGCGGCGCCGGACGGCTCGCTCTGGATCGGGACCTCCAACCGCGACGGCCGCGGCGAGGTCCGGTCGGGCGACGACCGGATCCTGCGGGTGAGCGTCGGGGGCTGATCCCGGGCGGGCCGGGCGCGACGCCCGGGCGTCGCGGGCCGGAGGCCGGGTGGGGCGGGGCGAGGGCCGGGCGCGACGCGCCCCCGGGGACCGGACGCACGGTCCGGTCCGACGTTCACACGCCCTTCACCCGGCCCGCATCGGTGAACAGGTACGTTCCTGAGAGGCGTGGTCCGTCCCGCCCGGGACCCGTCCCAGGTCCCGTCCCGTCGCACCCAGGACCGCGGACGCCGCCGGTCCGGAACCTCCGGATCGGCGGCGACCCGCGCGTGAGTCGGTCCGTCACCAGGTCGGTGGCGTCCCGTGTCCGAGCGGACTGGTCGTCAGCCCGGCGGCAGCTTGCGCCCCGGGTTCATGATCCCCCGCGGGTCCAGGGCGTCCTTGACCGCCCGTTGCGCCGCGAGGACCGCCGGATCCAGCGTCGCCGCGCCCGCGAGCTTGACGGCGCCGATGCCGTGCTCCCCGCTCAGCGAGCCGCCCAGGTCGGCGGCGATGCCGAGCATCGCGTGGGCGGCCCCACGCGCCCCGGCCAATGCGGCCTCGTCGGACCGGTCGACGAGCACCGTGGCGTGCAGGATGCCGTCGCCGGCGTGCCCCCAGGACGTGACCGGCACGCCGTGCTCGGCCCCCAGGCGGTCGACGGACTCCAGGGCCTCGCCGAGCCGCTCGACGGGGACCACGACGTCCTCCGACAGCTTGCCGCCGCGGGCCGCGACGACGGCCAGGGACACCCCGTCGCGCCAGCGCCAGAGCGCGTCGACCTCGGCGCGGGAGTCCGGCCGACGGAGCGCGAGCGCGTCGTCGGCGAGGGCGTCCGCCAGCGCCGCGGCCTCGAGTCGCGCGACCTCCGTCGTGCCGAGCGCCTCGGCGAGCACCGCGAACGCCGCGTCGTCCGGCAGACCGCCGGGGAACGCCGCCGCGGAAGCCCGCAGCGCGCCGCCGTCGAGGAACTCGAGCGCCGTGGGGACCACCCCGCAGGCCATCACGGCCGCGATCGCCCGGAGCCCCGTCGCGCGGTCGGGGTAGACCGCGAGCACCGGCAGGGCGATCTCGGGGGCGGGTTGCAGCCGCAGGGTCACCTCGCAGACCACGCCCAGCGTGCCCTCGCTCCCGCAGACCAGGCCGAGCAGGTCGAGCGTCTCGACGGACTTGCGGGCGTCGCCGCCGAGCCGGACGAGGTCGCCGCCGGGCAGGACGACCTCCAGACCGCCGACCCAGGCCCGGGTCGAGCCGTGGCGGAACGAGCGCGGACCCCCGGCGTTCGTGGCGACGTTCCCGCCGATCCGGCAGGACTCCGCCGACCCGGGGTTCGGCCCGAAGAACAGCCCGGCCTCGAGGCAGCGGCGCTGCACCTCGGCGGTGGTGGTGCCCGCCCCGAAGGTCCCGCGCCAGGCCTCGGGGACGAGGCGCCCGGGCCCGGTCAGGCGGTCGGTCGAGAGGACGACCGAGCCGGCGTCGGGCACCGCGCCGCCCGAGTAGCCGGTCCCTCCGCCGCGCGGCACGACCGGCACGCCCTGCGCCCCCGCCCAGCGGACGACGGCGGCGACCTCCTCGGCGTCGGCGGGCACGACGGCGGCCAGCGCCGACCCGCGCACCCCGCGCGTCTCGGTCGCGTCCTGCAGCAGCTCGGCGGGCACCGGCTCGAGCACGTGCGCGTCGCCGACGATCCGTCGCAGGTCGCGGGCGACGGCCGCAGCGTCCCGGATCTCGCCGCTCACCGCGGGTCCTCCCTGAGCTCTCTCCTCTTGACCTTGCCGCTCGACGTCTTCGGCAGCTCGTCCGCGAAGTCGACGATGCGCGGGTACTTGTACGGCGCGGTCGCCGCCTTGACGTGGTCCTGCAGCTCGCGGACGAGCGCGTCGGACGGCGCGTGGCCGTCGCGGAGGACGACGATTGCGCGCACGACCGACCCGCGCTCGGGGTCCGGCGCGGCGACGGCGGCGGCCTCCGCGACCGCGGGGTGCGAGACCAGCGCGGACTCGACCTCGAACGGCCCGATCCGGTAGCCGGCGCTGATGATCACGTCGTCCGTGCGGCCCTCGAAGAAGAGGTAGCCGTCGTCGTCCTGGCGCACCCGGTCGCCGGTCCGCCAGACCTCGCCGGTGTCGCGTCGGTCGCCGTCGTCGCCGAGGTAGCCGACGAAGAACGTCGGCACGCTCGCGGGGTCGACGACGAGCTCGCCCTCGTCGATCCACGCACGGACGCCCGGCAGCGGACGTCCCATGGAGCCCGGCCGGACCTCGCCGCCCGGGGGCACGCCCGTGAGCTGCCCGGTCTCCGTCTGCCCGTAGCCGTCGCGGATCGTCAGCCCCGTCGCCTCGCGCCAGGCGCGCAGCACCTCCGGGTTCAGCGCCTCGCCGGCGGCCACGAGCCCGCGGCAGTCGGGCAGCTCGGGGACCGTCGCCCGCGCGCTGATCACCCGGTACTCCGTCGGGGCCATGCAGAGCACCCGGACCCGCTCGCGGACGAGCAGCTGCAGCCGCTCGACCGGATCGAACCGCGCGTCGTGCAGCAGCGCCGTCGCCCCGCGCAGCCACGGGGCGATGAAGACGTTGCGCGCGCTCTTGCTCCAGCCGCTGGCGGCCGTGCACCAGACGACGTCGCCGGGGCCGGCGCCGAGCCAGTGCTCGGCCTGCACGGCCTGGCCGGTCAGGTAGCGCTGGCCGTGCAGCACCGGCTTCGCCCGGCCCGAGGTACCGCTCGTGAACGTGATCAGGCACGGGTCGGTCGGCTCCAGCTCGACCGCCGCGACGGGCTCGGCGTGGAGCAGCGCAGGGTCGGGGATCCAGGCGACGTCGGCGTCCGGGGCGGCGGCGGAGAGGACCTCGCGGTTGCGCTCGTCGGCCACGATCAGCCGCGCGCCGCCGGGCAGCGCGTCGAGCCGCGCCCGCAGGTCGGCGGGGCGCAGCTGCTCGGTGCACGGCAGCACGACGGCGCCGATCCGGAAGCACGCGACCATCGTCAGCACCCACTCGGGCCGGTTGCCGATCAGGGTCAGGACGACGTCGCCCCGTCCCACGCCACGCGCCCGCAGCCCCCCGGCCAGGCGGGCCGCGCCGTCGGCGACCTCGCCGAAGGACCACGTGCGTCGGCCCCCGTCGCGGGCGAGCTCGATCATGGCGACCGCGTCCGGATCGGCGGCGTCCACGGTGTCCCGGGCGAAGTTCACCACCGAGGCATAGCATGGCCCGATGGCTGCACCCACCGGGATGACCGTCACGGGCGCGGTGCTCCGCGAGACCGGCGTCGACCGTCCCTACGACGAGACCCGTCCGCTCACCCAGGAGACGCTGCACCTCGACCCGCCCGGTCGCGACGAGCTGCTGATCCGGGTCCGCGCCGCCGGGCTCTGCCACTCCGACCTCTCGACGGTCAACGGCGACCGGCCGCGGCCGACGCCTATGGCGCTGGGGCACGAGGTCGCCGGCGAGGTCGTCGGGCTGGGGGAGGGCACCGCCCGCGGCGACGGCGACCACGGCTTCGCGGTCGGCGACCACGTCGTGATGGCGTTCGTCCCCTCGTGCGGCGTGTGCGACCCGTGCCGGCAGGGCCGACCGGCGCTCTGCGAGCCCGGTGCCGCCGCGAACGGTCGCGGCGAGCTCCTCGCCGGCGGGCGGCGGCTGCACGACGAGGACGGCGAGGTCCACCACCACCTCGGCGTCTCCGGCTTCAGCGACCACGTCGTCGTCTCGGCGCGCTCCGTCGTGCGGATCGATCCGGAGGTGCCGTGGGACATCGCCGCGCTCTTCGGCTGCGCGGTCCTGACCGGCGTCGGGGCGGTCGTCAACGCCGCGAAGGTGCGACCGGGGGAATCCGTCGCGGTCTTCGGCCTGGGCGGCGTCGGGCTGGCGGCGCTGATCGGCGCGGTCGCCGCGGGCGCCCACCCGATCGTCGCGGTCGACGTCGTCGAGGAGAAGCTGGAGCTGGCCCGCGCGCTGGGCGCGACGCACGCGATCCACTCCGGCGACGACGTCGTCGAGCAGGTCCGCGCGGCCACCGCCGGCGGACCGGACCACGGGATCGAGACCGTCGGGTCGGCCACGGTGCTCGCCACCGCCTACGCGGCCACGCGTCGCGGCGGCACGACGACCACCGTCGGCCTGCCGCACCCCTCCGCCGAGCTGACGATCCCGGCCGTCTCGCTGACCGCCGAGGAGCGGACCCTGCGCGGCTCGTACCTCGGGTCGTGCGTCCCCGAGCGCGACATCCCCCGGTTCGTCGCGCTCTACCGCGCCGGCCGCCTGCCGGTCGACCGGCTGCTGACCCACCGCCTGCGCCCGGACGAGATCAACCTCGGCTTCGAGCGCCTCGCCAAGGGCGAGGGCGTGCGGCAGGTCGTCGTCTTCGACTGACCGGCGGGGTGGGTCGACCGGCGACGGCCGGCCGAGAGCCGCGCCCCCGTGGTCCCACGGCCCGGTTCGGCCCGTCGTCCCCCCGGTCCCGGCGAGCGACCGCATGGCTCCCGCGCCGCCGGGGTACGCGAGCGCACGGGTCGTCCGGCACCGCGCCGGCACCCGCGACGGGCCGTCCCCCGGGAGGGCCCGGGGTCGCGTGACAGGATGGGCCGACGAGCCGCGGAGCGTCTCGCGGCAGGGGTCGGGATCCGACCCGGGAACCGAGCAGATCGAGGATGACCATGGCCGAAGACCGCACGAACGACCTCCCGCTCCGGGTGCCGACCCAGAGCCACGTCGACGGCGAGTGGACGAAGCTCGGCGGCGAGACGTTCGTCGTCACGAACAAGGCCGACGAGTCCGAGCTGGCGCACGTCACCGACGGCACCCCGGACGACGCCGACGCCGTGATGGAGGGCGCCTGGGAGGGCTTCCTCGCCTGGCGCGCCACGTCGCCCCGCGAGCGGTCGAACGTCCTGCGCCGCGCGTGGGAGCTCATCGACGAGCGGGCCGACGAGCTCGCCGAGCTGATGTCGCTCGAGATGGGCAAGGCGCTGCCGGACTCCAAGGGCGAGGTCGCCTACGCCAACGGGTTCCTGCTCGAGTACTCCGAGCGCGCGACCCGTATCGAGGGCCGCCACGCGTTCCAGGAGACGACGGGCGGTCGCATCCTCACGCAGAAGGACCCCGTCGGGCCGTGCGTGTTCGTCACGCCGTGGAACTTCCCGCTGGCGATGGGCACCCGCAAGATCGCCCCGGCGCTGGCCGCCGGCTGCTCCGTCGTCATCAAGCCCCCGCAGCAGACGCCGCTGACCATGCTGGCGCTCGTCGGCATCCTGCTCGAGGCGGGCGTGCACCCCAAGGCCGTCTCCGTGCTGACGACGACGAACTCGCGCGAGACCACGACCGCGCTGATCGAGCACCCGCGCACCGCCAAGCTGTCGTTCACCGGGTCGACGCCGGTCGGGCGCAACCTCGCCGAGCAGGGCGGCAAGGCCCTCCTGCGCATGTCGATGGAGCTCGGCGGCAACGCGCCGTTCCTCGTCTTCGACGACGCCGACGTCCCCGCCGCCCTGGAGGGCGCGAAGGTGGCGAAGTTCCGCAACGGCGGCCAGGCCTGCACCTCGGCCAACCGCTTCCTCGTGCACGAGGCCGTCGCCGAGGAGTTCACGAAGGGCCTCGTCGAGATCGCCGACGGCCTGAAGCTGGGCGCGGGCACCGCCGAGGGCACCACGCTCGGGCCGATGATCGACGACTCCGCGGTGGAGAAGGTCCGCGAGCTCGTCGACGACGCCGTGGAGCGCGGCGCGACGGTCGCCGCCGGCGGCAACGACAAGGCCGACGGCCGCTACTACCCCGGCACCGTCCTGACCGGCGTCCCGGCCGACGCGCGGATCCTGCACGAGGAGGTCTTCGGGCCCGTCGCGCCGGTGATCACGTTCAAGGACGAGGAGGAGGCCGTGCGCCTGGCCAACGACACGGAGTACGGCCTCGTCGCCTACGCCTACACCGAGGGCGCCGCCCGGCTGCTGCGCCTGGCGCGCACGATCGAGGCGGGCATGCTCGGCATGAACACCGGCCTGGTCTCCAACCCCGCCGCCCCGTTCGGCGGCATCAAGGACTCGGGCTTCGGGCGCGAGGGCGGCCCGGAGGGCTTCGAGGAGTACCTCCAGACGCGCTACGTCGCGATCCCGGACCCGCGGGACTAGGCCGCGCGGGGTGGTCGCGATCGCGGACCCGCGGGGCTGACGGCGCGGGGTGGTCGTTGTTCCGGCGCTGCGGGCGACGTGATTGCGACCAGGTTCCGGCGTCGATCGGGGGTGGTCGTGAATCCTTCGCCGTCAGCGGCGCGATCGCGACCACGTTCCGCCACGACCGGTGGTGGTCGTGGTTCCTTCGCCGTGAGCGGCGCGAACGCGACCACGTTCCGCCGTCGCGGCCGGTGGGGCCGGACCGACGCGGCTTCGTGCGGTCGGGCGGCCCGTTCGTGCGTCGGTCGGCGCGGGGTCCCACATGGCGCAGGTTCGTGCGGCTGAGCGGCACGTTCGTGCGTCGGTCGGTGCGGGGTCCCACGTGACGCAGGTTCGTGCGGCTGAGCGGCACGTTCGTGCGTCGGTCGGTGCGCGGCCGGGAGCGACGCGGCTTCGTGCCGTGGGGCGGCACCTTCCCGCGTCGGTCGGCCGCTCGTCCGGCCCCGGGACGCGTCACCGGCCGGTCACCGTGCGGGGCCGCACACCTAGTATGCAAGCGTGCCCCCGCCGGACCTCAGGATCGCGCTCGCCGATCGCGCCCGTGGCGGCACCCGTCAGCGCGTGTACGACGCGCTGCGCGACGCGCTCGTCGCCGGTCGCCTCGAGCCGGGCCGGCGGCTGTCGGAGAACGAGCTTGCCGAGGCCCTCGGCGTCAGCCGCACCCCGGTCCGCGAGGCGCTCGTCCGCCTGCGCGACGACCGGATGGTCGAGATCGTCCCGCAGCTCGGCACGTTCGTCTCGAAGATCTCGATCGGCGCCGTCGCCGACGCGCAGTTCGTCCGCGAGGCCCTCGAGTGCGCGGCGATCCGCCTGGCCGCCGGCCGGGTGGGCGACGCCGAGCTGCTGCAGCTGCAGGCCATCGTCGCGCAGCAGGACGAGGCGCACGCCGGCCACGACTTCGACCGCTTCTTCGTGCTCGACGACGCCTTCCACGAGGCGCTGTGCGAGGCCTCCGGCCACGGCATCGCCTGGTCGCTGGCGCAGCGCGCCGACGGTCACCTCGTCCGCGTCCGGCGCCTCAGCCTGCCGGTCCCGGAGTACATGGGCGAGATGATCGACGAGCACCGCGCCGTCCTCGAGGCCGTCGCGGCGCGCGACCCCGACCGCGCCGAGGAGGCCCTCCGCCACCACCTGCGGATGGTGCTCTCGGTCCTCGAGTCGATCCGCGCCGAGCACCCCGAGTTCTTCGCCGAGGCGTAGGGCCGCGGGGGTCGGCGGCGCGGCGGGTGGCCCGCCGCCGGTCGGCTCGGAGGGCCGGGTTCGCGCGGTCCCGGGCGGGCCGGGGTCG
>NZ_JAURWA010000156.1 GCF_030655195.1 Patulibacter sp.
CCGCGAGCCGCGCGACGGCGCCGGCGGCAACCGCCGCGAGCGCCGCGGCGCCGGGGTCGGCACGACCCGGATCTTCGTCGGTGCCGGGCGCGAGGCGCGCATGCGCCCGCAGGACCTCGTCGGCGCGATCGCCGGCGAGTCGCAGCTGAGCGGCCGCGACATCGGCGCGATCCAGATCAACGACCGCTTCTCGCTCGTCGAGGTCCCGGACGCCGCCGCCGACGGCGTCATCGAGGCCCTGCGCGGCACGACGATCAAGGGCCGCAAGCCCAAGATCCGCCGCGAGGTCTGATCGGGCGCGGGCGACGGCGACCCCGTCGTCCGCGCCTGGCCGGCACACGTCCGCGCGATGGGGGAGGATCCGTCGATGCGCGTGTGTACGGCCGCCTCGCCGGCCCCCGTCGGCGACCCGTTGCTCGGTGCGGTCGAATCCCTGGTGCGCGACGTCGTGCTCCCGGAGGTCGCGGCCTGGGACCGGGACGACGTGCTCCCCGACGCCCTGTGGGACCGCCTGGTGGCCCTCGGGCTGCCGGGTGCGCTCGTGCCCGAGGAGCACGGGGGCGGCGGGCGCACCGTCGGCGAGCTCGTCCCGGTCTGGCGGGCCCTGTCCCGCGGCTGGATCTCGCTGACCGGGGCGATCAACCCGACGGGCCTGGCGACCACGCTGCTGCTCGCCCACGGCACGGACGCCCAGCGCCGGCGGTGGCTCCCCGTCCTGGGCTCCGGCGACGGGCACGCCGCCTTCTCGATCACCGAGCCCGGGGCGGGCAGCGACCTGTCGAACATCGTCACCACCGCCGAGCCGGTCGACGGCGGCCTGCGTCTGGACGGACGCAAGCGCTGGGTCGCCGGGGGCGTCTCCTCCGCGGTGGTCCTGATGATGGTCCGCACGGGGGAGGGCCTGTCGTGCGCGGTCGTCCCCGCGGAGGGCCGCGACTCGCCGACCTGGCGGGTGGAGGAGATCGACAAGATCGGCTACCGCGGGGTCGAGTCCGCCGCCTACGTCTTCGAGGGGCACGAGGCCGTCGGCGCCGAGATCCTCGGCGGCCCCGACGCTGCGGGTCAGGGCGCGCGCCAGATGCTCGGTGCCCTGGGCGTCGGCCGGGTCAACGTCGCCTGCCGCGCGCTGGGCATCGTCGACCGCGCGCTCGCGGTGGCGCTCGACGAGGCCACCCACCGCGAGGTCGGCGGGGCGATGCTCGGCGAGCACACGCACGCGCAGCTGCGGATCGGTGAGCTCCGCGCACGGCTGCTCGCGGCCGAGTCGCTCACGCTGCGGGCGGCAGAGGCCGTGGACGCCGGCTCCGACGAGGCCCGCGACCTCGCCTCGGCCGCCAAGATCGTGGCCTCCGACCTCGCGGTCCTCGCGGTCGATCGCGCCGCGCGGCTGGCGGCCAGCCGCTCCTACCGGGCGGACGACGAGCTCGCCCGACTGCGTCGCGACGCGCCGCAGACGCAGATCGGCGAGGGCGCCAACGACGCGCTGCTGCTCGCCATGGGCCGGGCGGCGGTCGACGAGGCCTCCACCGATGCCTGATCGGCAGCCGGATCCGCTGGACCCGCCGCGCCCGCCGTCCGCCGCAGGGACGGGCCGCTGAGTGCGCCGGATCGTCCGGGACTCCTGGGCCTGGCGCGGCGGGTTCGCGGCGGACGAGCTGCACTACGACCCCGTCCTCGCCGACGCGAGCGCGGGCCCGGTCGACGGGCCGGCCACGGTCCACTGGCCCGTCCTCAGCTCGCAGCTGGAGGCGGCGTGGAGCATCCCGCGGGCCGAGGCGCTCGGCATCCGGGCGCTGACCGGACCGGCGGCGGCGCACCTGGCGCTCGTGGCCCGCACCGGCGGATTCCACGCGACCGTGCCCCGCGTGCTGCCGGAGGTCGCTCCCGTCTTCGACGGCATCCGTGCCGGGGACGACTCGGTCCCGGGGTGGGAGGAGTCGCTCGAGCTCCTGCGCGAGGGCGGCGTCGTCGACCTGACCCCGACGCGCATCGCGCTGCTGCGCCCCGCGCCGCCGACGGTCGAGCGGATGCGGCTGATGCGCGACATGCTCGACGACCACGAGCACCGCGAACCCGACGACCCGGTTACCAACCGCCTGCTCCGGGCGGTCTGGAAGCAGACGTACTCGGGCATCGGCGTCTCGCGCTTCCGCGAGCTGGCCGCCGCCGGCCGGCTGCGGGTGTCCGTCGCCCGCCGGGCGGTGCTCGACGGCGTCCGCGACCCGTTCTTCGAGGTCGGTCCGGCGTCGCTGCCGGAGTTCCGCAACGCGCCCGGCGCGGTCCTCGACCACACCTTCCCCGAGCGCTCGTGGGTGCCGCTGGAGCAGATCCTCCCCGGGGATCGCGGCGACGCCCAGCTGTGGGCCACCGCCCCGGAGACCTACGCCGTGCTGCTGGGGGCGGGCCGGGGCTCCAACGCGGTCCGCCGGGCGGTCCGGGGGATGGTGCTCTGGATGCTCCTCGCCGAGCACACCGGCGGTCGCATCGGACCGGTCGAGATGCCGATCGCGGCGCTCTCGCGGGCGCTGGCGGAGGTGCTGGGCCTCAAGGCCGACGCCGACCACCGCAAGCTCGCCCGCGTCCTGCTGGCGGACCTCGACCGCGCCGGCCTCGTCGCGACCCCGCGGGCCACGCCGCAGCGGACCCTGCTGCTGCCCGTCCCCGCGCCCCGGGCGGGCACGGTGCGCCACGCGATGGGGCAGTGGATGGCCTGGCGCGTCGCCGCGACCGAGGAGCCGCTCGAGGCGCTGCTGCGCCTGGCCGAGCGCCACCGCGAGCGCCACGTCCGCGCACCGTGGGCCGCGGCGTTCGAGGAGCGGCGGGTGACGGTCTCGATCGTCGCCGGCGAGCGGGCCTGAACGACGGGGCTCGACGCCCCCCCGCGCCCGGGTGCGGCCGACCGGAGGTCGCCCTCGGGGCCGCGGCTCAGCCGTGGTCGAGCCGGTGCCGGTCCCGCTCCCGCTCGCGTTCGATCCGCTCCTGCTCGCGCTGCTCGCGACGCTCCCGTCGGGTGCGCTTCGGGCCGCGACGGACGTTCGAGCCGCCCATGATCGAGACGAGGTGCAGGTGCAGCGTCGGGCCGCCGGGATCCGGGGTCGCCTCGCCGATCCGCACGTCGTTGCCGCCCATGATCCCGACGTTCGAGACGACGACGTTCATGTGGTCGGGCACGCGGACGTCCGCGCCGCCCATCACGCAGATCACGTTCAGGTGGACGTCCTCGCCGTCGAACTCCGCGTGCGTGAGGTCGAGGTCGCTGCCGCCCATGACCGAGAGCGACGTGGCGCGCCGCGCCACCCTCCAGACGCCCTCGCGCTCGACGCCGCCCATCACGGCGATCATCCAGCGCGACCCGCGCTCGCCGGCGACGACGGGCACCCGGCGCGGCGCCGACCGCGCGGCACCGGTCGCGCCGGCGGCCACCAGGTCGCTCGTGAGCACGGCGAGGTCCTCGTGGGTGACGGCGGCGTAGGCGGCGTCCAGGCGGGCGTCGAGCTCGTCGACCGTCAGCCGGCCGTCTCCGCCGGCGTCGCGCAGCACGGTGACGGTGCGCTCGCGGTCGGCGTCGGAGGCGCGCAGGGCCGGGACGGACGGCGGCGCGCCCGCCGCCGGGGGATCGGGCTCGGGGACAGCCATGCCCCGACGGTAGCGGCGGGCGCCGCCCCCGGCCACCCGTTGCGGAGGATTTCCCGCGTCGCTTTACATCTGCGCTACCGTGCGTCCACGTGCTTGACATCGAGCGCGTCGATGTACAACGAGGAGGAGCACGATGGGCACCGCAGCCATCCCCGGCCCCCGTGGCGCCGCCGGCACGCACGAGACCGGCGACCACGACCACGACCACGACCATCGTCACGGCGACGCGCCCGAGGTCCACGCCCCGAGCTGGACGGACGGCAAGCGCTGGGCGTGGCTGCTCGGGCTCTTCATCCCCGTCTCGCCCTTCGTCGCGTGGGGGCTCGTGGAGGCCACGGGCCTCGGCGTCCTCTGGTGGCTCGGACCGTTCCTCGTCTTCGGCGTCATGCCGATCATGGACACGCTGATCGGCACGGACGCCGAGAACCCGCCGGACCGGGTCCTCGCCTGGCTGGAGCAGGACCGCTACTACCGCTGGGTCACCTACGCCTACGTGCCGCTGCAGTACGCGTCGCTCGTGCTCGCCTGCGTCCTCTGGGCCTCCGGCGACCTGTCGGTCGTCGAGGCGGTCGGCCTGGCCGCGACGGTCGGCTGCGTCTCGGGCTTCGCGATCAACGCGGCCCACGAGCTCGGGCACAAGCGCGACGCCGCCGAGAAGTGGCTCTCGAAGATCGCGCTCGCACAGACCGGCTACGGCCACTTCTTCGTCGAGCACAACCGCGGGCACCACGTCCGCGTCGCCACGCCCGAGGACCCGGCCAGCTCACGCATGGGCCAGGGCTTCTGGAGCTTCCTGCCCCGCACCGTGTACGGCAGCGCGACGTCGTCGTGGCACCTGGAGACCGAGCGGTTCCGTCGGCTGGGCACCAGCCGCTGGACGCTGAAGAACGACCTGATCAACGCGTGGGGGATGACCGTCGTGGGGTTCGTCGTCCTCGTCGCGGCGTTCGGGGTCGAGGTCGCCCCGTACCTGCTGCTGCAGGGCGTCATCGGCTTCTCGCTGCTCGAGGTCGTCAACTACCTCGAGCACTACGGTCTCGTCCGGCAGAAGAAGGACGACGGCCGCTACGAGCGCACGCGTCCCGAGCACTCGTGGAACTCCAACAACGTCGCGTCCAACGTGTTCCTCTTCCACCTCCAGCGCCACTCCGACCACCACGCGCACCCCACGCGTCGGTACCAGGCGCTGCGCCACTTCGAGGAGGCCCCGCAGCTGCCCTCGGGGTACGCGACGATGATCCTGCTGGCGCTGTTCCCGCCGGTCTGGCGTCGCGTGATGGATCCCCGCGTCCTGGCGCACTACGGCGGCGACGTCACCCGCGCGCACCTCCACCCGCGCACGCGCGATCGGGTCCTGCGCGCCTACGGCCCCGGCACGAAGGCCGCCGAGGAGGGGGCCCGCGTCTTCGCCGTCCGTGCCGCCGCCGACGAGGCGGCCCGCGCGCAGGCCGAGGCGGAGGCCGCCGCGGCCGCCGCCCAGGCCCTGGTCGTGGCGGACGCCTACCGCTGCCCGATCTGCTCCTACGACTACGACGTGGCCGCCGGCGATCCGCGCAACGGCGTGCCCGCCGGCACGGTGTGGAGCGCGGTCCCCGACGACTGGCGCTGCCCGGACTGCGGCGTCCGCGACAAGGTCGACTTCGTGCCGGTGACCGGGCAGGGGGAGCGGACGACCGCGGGAGACGCGCCCGCGGCCCTCGATGGCTAGCGTTCTGCGGACCTTGTCCGCCGCCGACGATCCCGCGAACGCCCCCGCACCCGACGGGGCGACGTTCGCGGACGCGTCGCGCTCCCTGCTGCGCCGCACGCTGCTGGAGGCCGCGCGGGACCTCGCCGCCGACCGCCCGTGGCGGTCGGTGACGATGGCCGCGATCGCCGGACGGGCGGGCGTGTCGCGGCAGACGGTCTACAACGAGTTCGGCTCCCGGCCCCGGCTGACCGAGGCGCTCGTCCTGCACGAGACCGAGGAGTTCCTCACCGCCGTGGGCGACGCGATCCGCCGGCATCCGGCGGATCCGTCCGAGGCGCTGAGCGCGGCGCTCGGCGTCTTCCTGCAGGCGGCGTCGGAGGACGCCCTCGTCGCCGCCGTGATCCGCGAGGACGGACGCGACGACCTGCTGCCGCTGGTCACCTCGGAGGGGCGCCCGATCCTCGAGCACGGCACCGGGCGCCTCGCGGTGATGATGCGCGAGACGTGGCCGGTCCTGCGCGGCCCCGAGGCCGACTTCCTCGCCGGGACGGTGATGCGGCTGGGCCTGAGCTACGTCGTCCTGCCCGTCGCCGACGCCGAGCGCGACGCCACCGCCCGCGGGATCGCCGACCTCGTGCGGCCCTACGTCGAATCGCTCCTGGCCCGGGACGGGGGCTGACCGTGCCGGGTCCTCGCCGCTCCGTGGTGGTCGCGTCCGACGGCGTCGCGCTCGCGGTCCGCGAGCACGGCGACCCGTCCCACCCGACGGTCGTCCTGGTCCACGGCTACCCCGACACGCAGGAGCTGTGGTCGGGCGTCGTGGCCCGGCTGCGGGACGACCACCACGTCGTCTCCTACGACGTGCGCGGCGCGGGGGAGAGCGACGCCGCACGGAGCCTCGGCGGCTACGCCCTGACCCGGCTCTCGGACGACCTGCTCGCCGTGATCGAGGCGACGACCGACGACGGTCGCGCCGTCCACCTGGTCGGCCACGACTGGGGAGCGATCCAGAGCTGGGAGTCCGCCGCCCGCCGCGGCGTCGCGTCGCGCCTCTCGTCCTTCACCGCCGTCGCCGGGCCGAGCCTCGACCTCTCCGGCCACGCGATGCGCGAGGGCGGGCCGGCCGACGGTCTCCGGCAGCTGCGCAAGTCCTGGTACATCCTCGCGTTCCACGCGCCGCTGCTCGCGCCGCTGGCGTGGCGGGTGTTCATCGGCCGCCGCTGGCCCTTCGTGTTCTCGCGCTCCGAGGGGGTCCGACCGCCCGCCGGGCACCCCGCGCCGACGATCGCGACGGACGGTGTCCGGGGGATCGGGCTCTACCGCCGCAACATGCTCGACCGCCTGCTGCGCCCGCGCTACGCCCGCGTCGACGTGCCCCTCGTGCAGGTCGGCGTGACGATGCAGGACGCGTTCATCGACCCCGCGACCTACGACGGCCTGCCGGGACGGATGCCCGAGCTGTGGATCCGCCGCGCCGAGGCCACGCACTGGATCCCGGTGCTGCACCCCGACGTCGTCTCCGGGTGGGTCCGCGACGTCGTGGCGCACCGCGAGCGCGGGACGGCGCCGCCCCCGGACGCCGAGGTCCACCGCGAGGCGGTCGAGGCGGACGCCGCCGCGCCCTCGCGCGCGGGCGCGTGACGGCCCGCGGACGTCCGACGGCGTACGCTCCCTACCGCCGGTATTCCCGGCCCCGGTCCCGCTCCGCGGAAGGGATCGGCGGAGGTCCCGCGACGCGGACGAGGACGACGATGCAGCCAGACGCAACGCCCATCACCACGCGCTCACCGGGTCGGGCGCCCGACGCGGGGGACCGCGCATGAGGCTCGTGCCGCGCCAGGTCACGCGCAGCACCCACCGGATCGGGGCCGTCGCCCAGAACGCGATGGAGGTCCTGCTGATGGGCGGCCTCCAGACGGGCGACGAGCCCGCGTCCTTCGAGGTCGTCACGCAGCAGCGGATCTACCGGCTGCGGCGGTACTTCGCCGACGACGCGGACGACGGCGACCGTCCGGCCGTGCTGCTCGTCCCGCCGATGATGCTCGCGACGGAGATCTACGACGTCTCGCCGACGTCGAGCGCCGTGACCGAGCTGCACGCGCTCGGCCTCGACCCGTGGGTCGTCGACTTCGGGGCGCCCGAGCACGAGGAGGGCGGCCTGGAGCGCACCCTCACCGACCACGTCATCGCCGTCTCCGACGCGATCGACCGCGTGCGCGAGGCCACCGGCCGCGACGTGCACCTCACGGGCTACAGCCAGGGCGGCATGTTCTGCTACCAGGCCGGTGCGCTGCGGCGGAGCGAGGGCATCGCGAGCATCATCACCTTCGGCAGCCCCGTGGACTTCACCGCGCTGCCGTTCGGCATCCCGGAGCGCCTGGTCGGCGGGATGGCCAACGTCCTGGCCGACCACGTCTTCTCCGAGCGCGCGCTGCCGGGCTGGTTCACGTCCGCGGCGTTCCGGATGCTCGACCCGGTCAAGACGTTCCAGCAGCGGATCGACTTCCTCCGCCGCCTGGGCGACCGCGACGCGCTGCTGCCCCGCGAGGGCCAGCGCCGGTTCCTCGGCGGCGAGGGCTTCGTCGCGTGGTCGGGGCCGGCGATCGCCGAGCTGCTGCGTCAGATCGTCGCGCACAACCGCATGATCTCCGGCGGCTTCGTGATCGAGAACCGCCTCGTGACGCTCGCGGACCTGACCTGCCCGATCCTCGCCTTCCACGGCGAGTTCGACACGATCGGCGTGCCGGACTCCGTCCTGGGCATCCAGCGCGCGACGCCGCGCACCGACGCGTGGACGATCGCGGTCCCGACGGGCCACTTCGGCATGGTCGTCGGCTCGTCCGCCAGCAACGTGACGTGGCCGGGCGTCCAGCGGTGGACCCGCTGGGTGGAGTCCGGGCAGGGCGACGACCCCGCGCCGCCGGAGGACATGGAGCTCATCACGGTCGACGGCCCGCGCGAGCTGACCTCGGGCCCGACGATCGGCGCGAGCGTCGAGCTGGCGGCCACCACGAGCGTCGGGCTCGCCCGCTCCGCCGTGCGCTCCGCGCGCCGGTCGGGCCGCAACGTCGTCGGCCTGGCCAACGAGGCCGCTGCCCAACTGCCCCGCATCTTCCGCCTGGAGCAGATCCAGCCGAACACGCGGATGTCGCTCGGGCTGCTGCTCGACGAGCAGGCGCGCCGCGCGCCGGACGGCGTCCTCTTCCTGTTCGAGGACCGCGCGATCACCCACGCCGCGGCGAAACACCGCATCGACTCCATCGTCCGCGGCCTGATCAGCCTCGGCGTGCGGCAGGGGCAGCACATCGGCGTCGTCATGCAGACGCGGCCCTCCGGGCTGGCGACGATCGCGGCGCTCAGCCGCCTCGGGGCGGTCGCGGTCCTCATGCGTCCCGACGGCGACCTGGCCCGCGAGGCCGAGCTCGGTCAGGTCGAGTCGGTCATCGCCGACCCCGAGCTCGCGACGGAGGCCGCCCGCACGCTCGGCGTCGACGTCTTCGTCCTCGGCGGCGGCGCGGACCCGCGCGACCTCGGCCCCGGCGTCACCGACATGGAGCGGATCGACCCCGACGAGGTGCGGGTCCCCGCCTGGTACCGCCCCAACGCGGGGCGCGCCGTGGACCCCGGCTTCGTGGTCTTCTCGGGCGAGGGGCGCAGCACGCGCGCCAAGCGGATCACGAACCACCGCTGGGCGCTGTCGGCCTTCGGCACCGCGACCGCCGCGTCCCTGTCGCCGTCGGACACGGTCTACGCCGTCACGCCGCTGCACCACCCCTCGGGCCTCCTGACGTCGGTCGGCGGCGCCGTCGCCTCCGGCGCCCGCATCGCCCTGGCGCGCGACTTCGACACCGCCACCTTCTGGGACGAGGTCCGCCGCTACGGCGTCACCGTCGTCTCGTACACCTGGACGCTGCTGCGCGACCTCACCGAGGCGCCGCCGCACCCCGCCGAGGCGCACAACCCCGTCCGCCTGTTCATCGGCTCGGGCATGCCCCGCGGTCTGTGGCTGCGGGTGCTGGACCGCTTCGGCCCGGGCGGGCCGGCCGCGGCGACCCGCGCGCGGGTGCTCGAGTTCTACGCGTCGACCGAGGGCGACGCCGTGCTGGCCAACGTCTCGTCGCGCCCGGGCTCGAAGGGCCGCCGGCTGCCCGGCAGCGCCGAGATCCGTCTCGCGCGGTGGGACGCCGAGGCGGGGACGCTGCTCGAGGGCCCCGACGGCTTCGTGCTGCCGGCCGAGCGCGGGCAGATCGGCATGCTCCTGGCGCGCGTGCGCACCTCCGTCGAGGTCGCCCCGGGCGCGCCGCTGCGCGGCGTGTTCGCCCGCGGCGACGCCTGGCACGTCACCGGCGACCTCTTCCGCGAGGACGAGCAGGGCGACCTCTGGCTGGTGGACCACGCCCAGGCGGCGATCCACACCGACCGCGGCATCGCCTACGCGTTCCCGATCCACGACGCGCTCGGCGGGCTGCCGGCCGTCGACCTCTCCGTCGTCTACGGCGTGGACGGTCCCGACGGGAGCCTCGCGATCACCGCCGTGACCGTCCGCGACGGGTACGAGCTGACGCCGGGCGACCTGACCGCGGCGATGGAGCAGGTCGAGGGCGGCTGCCGCCCCGACATCGTCCACGTCGTCGACGAGATCCCGGTGACGACCTGGTACCGCCCGATGACCGGCGAGCTCCGGGCGGCCGGCATCCCAAAGGTCCGCCGTCCCGCCCGGGCCTGGGCGCTGGACCGCGAGACCGACACGTACGTGCCGCTCACCGCCGCCGTGCGCAAGCGGCTGGTGGACGCCACGCCGGCCTGATCGGGTGGCCGGGGCGGCCGCTACCGTTCCCGGCCATGAGCACCACGACCGGCCTGCGGCGGGCCACCGACGGCGTCGCGCAACCACGGGCGACGACGCTCGAGCTGTTCTACGATCTCGTCTTCGTCTTCGCGATCACGCAGGTCTCCCACTTCCTGCTGGAGGACCTGACGTGGACCCGGGCGGCGCAGGCGGGCCTGATCCTGCTGGTCGTCGTGTGGTCCTGGAACTTCACGACGTGGGCGACGAACGAGCTGGACCCGGAGCTGCTCGGGGTCCGGGTGCTCCTGCTGGCGCTCATGCTCGCCAGCCTGCTGATGGCGATCGCGATCCCGGAGGCGTTCGGCGACCGCGCGCCGCTGTTCGCCCTCGCGTACGTCGCGATCCAGGTGGGGCGCCACACGTTCCTCACCTTCGCGGCGGCGGCCCGGGGGACGAACCAGCGCGAGCGCGCCGGACGCATCCTCGCGTGGTTCGTCGCGGCCGGCGTGCTCTGGATCGCCGGGGCGTTCGCCGACGGCGGGGCCCGGACGGTGCTGTGGGTCCTGGCGCTCCTCGTCGACTACGGCGGGCCGCTCGTGTTCTTCTGGGTCCCCGGCCGGCCGCGGCTGTCGGGTGCCTCGTGGGACGTCAGCCCCGGGCACATGGCGGAGCGGTTCCAGCTCTTCGTGATCATCGCGCTGGGCGAGAGCATCGTCATCACCGGGGCGACGGCCGCCGACCACGCCCTGGACGCCGAGGCCGTCGCGGCGCTCGTCGTCGCGTTCCTCGGCTCCGGTGCGCTCTGGTGGCTCTACTTCACCTCCGTCGGCCGGATCGCGGAGGAGACGATCGAGCACGCCGAGGACCCCGGCCGCATCGCCCGCGACGTCTACACCTACCTGCACGTGCTCCTGATCGGCGCGATCGTGGTGTCGGCGGTCGGCGACGAGGTCGTCCTCGCGCACCCGACGGACGTGCTGCACACGCCGGAGCTCCTGGCCGTCGTCGCCGGGCCGGTGCTCTACCTCGTCGCCCAGCTCCTGATCCGCCTGCGGATCGCGGGCACGCTCAGCGTCCCGCGGACGACGGCGATCGTCGCCTGCGTCCTGATCGGCCTGCTCGGCACGCAGGTCTCCGCGCTGGTCACCGCGGGGCTGCTGGTCCTCGTCCTCGTCGCGTTGATCGTCTGGGACGAGCGCACCGCCCGTCGCAACGCCCTGGACACGGCGCACTGCGGCTGAGGAGACCGTCCGTCGGGTGGGCACCGCCGGCCCGGCCCGGTCGTCCGCCCGGCGCCGCCGCGGGACCCGTCAGCGCCGGCCCGTCCGGTCGGCGTCCCCGCTCAGGCGTCCGGGCGGTCCCGCAGGAGCGCCCGGAAGCGGTCCGGGTCGGCGAGGGCCGGCTCGGTGGTGTCGAGGAAGTCGCGCAGCGCGGCGGTCAGCTCGACCGGCGCCTCGAGCGGCGGGAAGTGCCCGACGCCGGGCAGGAGCACGAGGCGACTGCCGGGCATCGCCGCGTGCGCCCGGCGGCCGTGGCCCGCGGGGATGATCGGGTCGTCGGCGCCCCAGACGATCAGCGTCGGCATCGCCGCCGCGAGGTAGAGCCGGTCGCCCGCGAAGACGCGCTGGCCGACGGGTCCGACGACGGCGCGGAGGGTGGCGAGGAACGCGGTGCGGGTCTCCCGGTCCGCCAGCGCGGCGACGCTGCGCCCGAGCTCGCGGGTGGGCGCGCTCAGGCGCTCCGGGCGCAGCAGCCCGACGGCGCCGAGCGCGCGGCCTCCGCCCCGGGCGACGAGCCCGAGCCCGGCCGTGACGACCTCGGAGCCCGGCAGGGCGGCGCTGCGCAGCGCGAGCGCGACGCTGCGGCCCAGGCCGCCGGCCGAGACCAGGACGAGGCGCTCGCAGTGCTCCGGGAAGAGGTACGAGAACTGCATCGCGACGCCGCCGCCGAGCGAGTGCCCGACGACCGTGGCGCGCTCGATGCCCAGGGCGAGGAGCAGATCGCGGAGCGTCGCGGCCATCGCGCCGACGGAGTAGTCCCCCGCCGAGCGGCCCGAGCGGCCGTGGCCCGGCAGGTCGGGGGCGATCACGGTGTGCGTCGTCGCCAGCTCGGGGAGCACGGCGTCCCAGACGGCGTTGGTCCCGGCGATCCCGTGCACGAGCAGCACGACGGGTCCGGTCCCGGCACGGCGGAAGGCGACGTCGTGGCCGTGCAGGTCGATCACCACGTCGTCCACGGCGGTGGCTGGGCGGCGGGTCGAAGCCATCCCGGCAGCCTAGAGCGTGGGCTCCGGGGCCCCCTCCGCCACCCGGTAGAGGTGCTCGGGTCGCCCCGTGGCGCCGTAGCGCAGGTCCAGCGCGACGGTGCCCGTCCGCGTCAGCGCCGCCAGGTGGCGCTGGGCGGTCGCGCGGCTGACGCCGACGGCCTCCGCGACGTCCGTCGCCGTGCGCTCGCCCCCGGCGGCCCGCAGCGCCTCCAGGATCCGCCGCGCTGTGGGCGGCCCGTCGCCCTCCGGGGCCGGGCGCTCCGGTGCCCCGGACCGGAGCGCGAAGAGGCGGTCGATCTCGCGTTGGTCGACCTCGAGCGCGGCGTCCCGGCGCACCCCGGCCTGCAGGCGGGACCACGCCTGCAGCCGCGCGCGCAGGACCGCGAAGTCGACGGGCTTGAGGAGGTAGTGCAGCGCGCCGGCCCGCACGGCGGAGCGGACCGAGGCGAGGTCGCGCGCCGCGGTGAGCATCAGGACGTCGGGGGCGCCGTCGCGGGCGCCTCGCAGGCGCCGCAGCAGGTCGATGCCGTCCGCGTCGGGCAGGTAGCGGTCCAGCAGGACGAGCTCGGGCCGGTGCTTCTGGACGGCGTCCAGCGCCGCGGCGGCGCCGTGGACCTGGGCGACGACCCGCAGGCCCGGGACCGTCCCGACGACCTCGGCGTGGAGCGCCGCGACCCGGAAGTCGTCGTCGACGACGAGCACCCCGAGCGTCACGAGCGGTCCCCGGGGGCGTCGGGGGCGTGGGCCCCGGGCCGGCCGCCGACGGCGGCCGTCGCCCCGTCGTCCTGGCGGATCGCCCCGGGCACCCACGCCGTGAAGACCGCGCCCGGGGCCCCGTCCTCCGCGTCCTCGACCGCGACGTCGCCCCCGCGGCGCAGGACGAGCTGGCGGACCAGCGAGAGGCCCACGCCCCGGCCCTCGGCGGCCTTCGTGGACCACCCGGGGGAGAAGACGGCCTCGCGGTCGGCCTCGGCCACGCCGGGGCCGGTGTCGCGGACCCAGACCACCAGCGCGTCGGCCTCCACGGCGAGGCCGACGACCACGCGCGCGTTGGGCCCGCCCGCGGCCGCGTCGATCGCGTTGTCGACGAGGTTGCCGACGATCGTCAGGACCTCGCGGGGGTCGCGCAGCGCGCCGTGCAGGCCGCTGTCGGGGGCCAGGTCGAGCGCGACCCCGCGCTCGCCCGCGATCGTCGCCTTGGCCAGCAGCAGCGCGGCGACCCGGGGCTCGCCGATCCGCTCGGCGATCTCGTGGCGCAGGCCGACGTCGGTGTCGCTGATCTCGGCGATGAACGCCCGTGCGTCCTCGGGGTGGCCGAGGGCCAGCAGCCCGGCGATGGTGTGCAACCGGCCGGCGAACTCGTGCGCCTGGGCGCGGAGGGCGTCGGTGAGGCCGCGGACGCTGTCGAGCTCGCGCACCAGGTCGTCGAGCTCGGTGCGGTCGCGGAGCGTCGCGACCGCACCCAGGTCGCGACCGTCGCGCCGCACGGCCATCCGGTTGACGACCACGACGCGGTCGCCGTGCACGAGCAGCTCGTCCGTCCCCGGGCCGGCGCCGGCCAGGAGCGCGCCGAGCGGGGTCCCGCCGGCGACGTCGCCCACCGTGCGGCCGACGTCCCCCGGGGTCAGGCCGGTCAGCCGCGTGGCCTGGTCGTTGACGAGCCGCAGACGGCCCGCCGGGTCGACCACGACGACGCCCTCGCGGATCCCGTGCAGCATCGCCTCGTGCTCCTGCACCAGACCGGTGAGCTCGTCGAGCTCGAGGCCGAAGGTCTGTCGCTTCAGGCGTCGGGCGAGCAGCAACGATGCGCCGACGCCCAGCGCGAGGGCGCCGGACAGGTAGAGGGCGAGCACCGGGACGAGGGTCCGCAGCTCGCGGCGCAGCGCGCGGACGTGGATCCCGACGGAGACCGCGCCCACGATCCGCCCGCCCTCGCGCAGCGGGACCTTCGCCCGGGCCGACCGCCCCAGGGTGCCGGTCTCGACGGCCAGCACCGTGCCGCCGCGGAGCGCCTCGGTCGGGTCGGTGCTGACGGGGCGGCCGATCCGCCGCGGGTCGGGGTGCGACACGCGGATGCCCCGGGCGTCGGTGACGACGACGAAGGTCGTGCCGGTCGATCGCCGGATCGCCTCGGCCCGGCGCTGGACCGCGCCGTCGTAGTCCCCCTGCGCCACCGCTCGCGCGATCTCCGGCGTGGCGGCGACGGAACGGGCGACGAGCAGCGCGCGCTCCTCGTACTGGTCGTCCAGCCGCGACTGGGTGCCGACGAGCGCGAGGACGAAGCCGAGGCCGAGCGTGCCGACGAGGATCAGCAGCTGGAAGGCCAGGATCTGGCCCGAGAGGCGGCGGGGCCGGCGACGCACGGGGAGCAGTCTCGCAGTCCGCGGCCCGGCGTGAGCGAAATGCGCAGAACGCGCGCAACGGGCAGATCGCGCGCAGCGAGCGCAAGCGTTGCGTGACGCCGCGCACAGGCCCTACGTTGCGGCCAGTGGGACGAGGGTCGGGCGGCGCACCCCGCGCCCCGACGACGTCCGGAGGAGAGCGAAGCGATGTCGAACACCACCTTGCGCTGGGCGATCGGCGGCCTGCTGGCCGTCCTCTGCCTCGTCGCGGTCGCGATGCCCGGCGGCGAGTCGGGCGGCGACGACGGTCCCTACCCGGGCCGCCGCATCTCGATCATGGCCCCGGCCGATCCCGGCGGCGGGTGGGACACCACCGCCCGCGCGCTGCAGTCGACGATCCGCGAGGAGTTCGCCGAGAACGGCGGCGCCGACGTCTACAACGTGGGCGGCGCCGGCGGCACGCTCGGGCTCTCGCAGCTCGTCTCGAAGGCCGACGGCGACCCGTACCAGCTGATGGTCATGGGCCTCGTGATGCTCGGCGCGATCGAGACGAACCGCTCGCCGGTGTCCGTCGACGACGTCACGCCGATCGCCACCCTGACGACCGACGCCGAGGTCCTGGCGGTCCCGGCGGCGTCGCCGCTGAAGGACGTCGACGACCTCGTGGCTGCGCTCAAGCGCGACCCGGGCGCGGTCCGCTTCGGCGGCGGCTCCGCCGGCGGCACGGACCAGCTGCTGGTCGGCGAGCTCGCCAAGACCGTCGGCGTCGAGCCGGCACGCACGACCTACATCGCGCACTCCGGCGGCGGCGAGGCGGTGACCGCGATCCTCTCGGGCTCCGTCGACGTCGGCGTGTCCGGCATCTCGGACTTCCAGAGCCAGATCGAGGCGGGCAAGATGCGGGTCCTCGCGGTCTCCGCGCCGACGAGCACGAAGATCGACGGCAAGGCGCTGCCGACCCTGAAGGAGTCGGGCGTCGACCTGGAGCTGACGAACTGGCGCGGCATCGTCGCGCCGCCCGGCATCACCGCGGAGCAGCGCGCGAAGGTCACCGCCTTCGTGCAGCGGGTCGTCGCGTCGAAGACGTGGGAGGAGAACCTCGGGCGGTTCGACTGGACGCCGTTCGTGCGCACCGGTCCGCAGCTCGACGCGTTCGTCGACACGGAGCAGCGACGGGTGAAGACCGTCGTCTCCGACCTGGGACTGGGGGAGTAGATGAGCACTGCAGGCACGCCGTCCACCGACGGCCCGGAGCGCCCCGGCGGCAGCGGCCCCGGCGGCGCCCCGATCATCGAGCGCCACATCCCGTGGGCCGGCCCGCGCCTCGTCGGCGTGGCGGTCCTCGGCCTGGGGATCGCGTCGCTGGTCGGCACCGCCGCGATCCCCAGCGCCCAGCTCGGCTGGTCGATCGAGGGGCCGCGGTTCGTCCCCGGCCTCGCCGCGGTCGCGCTGATCGTCCTCTCGGCGATCTACCTCGTCCGCACCTTCTGGCGCCCCGACGTCGAGCTCGCCCGCTTCGCCGCCAACGAGTCCGAGCAGACGACGTGGGAGACGCCGGGCGGCCTCATCACCGCCCTCGTCGCCTACGCCCTGCTCCTCTCCGCGCTGGGCTACGGCCTGGCGACGACGGTCTTCATCTGGCTCGTCTCCTGGCTCCTGGGCAGCGAGGAGCCCAGGCGCGACGCGATCGTCGCCGTCGTCCTCGGCGTCGGGGTGTCCTACGCGTTCTCGCGCTGGCTCGGCGTCCGGCTCCCGACCGGCCCGTGGGGGGTCTGACATGAGCGCCCTGCTCTCGATGATCGACCCGGTCCTCGCGGCCAACCTGCTCGACGGGTTCGGCAACGTCCTGACCCCGGAGAACCTGCTGCTGGCCGCCGCCGGCGTCACGCTCGGCACCCTCGTCGGCGTGCTGCCGGGGATCGGCCCGGCGCTGACGATCGCGCTGCTGCTGCCGCTGACGTTCAACTTCTCGGACCCGACCGGCGCGTTCATCCTCTTCGCCGGGATCTACGCCGGCGGCATGTACGGCGGGTCGACGACCTCGATCCTGCTGAACACGCCGGGGGAGAGCTCGTCCGTGGCCACCGCGATCGAGGGCCATCAGATGGCCAGACGCGGCAGGGCGCGAGCAGCCCTGGCGACCGCGGCGATCGGCTCGTTCGTCGCCGGCACGATCGGCATCGTCCTCCTGACCTTCGTCGCGCAGCCCGTGGCGAGCCTCGCGGTGAAGTTCCGGCCCGAGGACTACTTCATGCTCGCGCTGATCGCCTTCGCGTCGGTGACCACGCTGGTCGCCCGCTCGATGACCCGCGGCCTGATCTCGCTGTTCCTGGGCATCCTCATCGGCTGCGTCGGCATCGACCAGCTCACGGGCCAGCCGCGCCTGACCGCCGGCGTCGACCAGCTCGGCAACGGCGTCGACATCGTGATCGTCGCGGTCGGCCTGTTCGCCGTCGGCGAGGCGCTGCACATGGCCGCCAAGCTGAAGAAGGGCACCGACGACGACGAGATCATCGACCCCGACGGCGACACCGTCGTGGAGGACGACGACCTGCCCGAGCGGCGCTTCCTCGGCATGCGCCGCAAGCGCAACCGCTGGCTGTCGCGCGAGGACGCCCGGCGCTCCTGGAAGCCGTGGCTGCGCGGCGCGGCGATCGGCTTCCCGTTCGGGGCGCTCCCCGCGGGCGGCGCCGAGGTGCCGACGTTCCTCTCGTACGCCACGGAGAAGAAGCTGACGAAGCACCCCGAGGAGTTCGGCAAGGGCGCGATCGAGGGCGTCGCCGGCCCGGAGGCCGCCAACAACGCCTCCTTCTCCGGCACGCTCGTCCCGCTCCTGACGCTCGGCATCCCGACGTCGGCGACCGCGGCGATCATGCTCGCGGCGTTCCAGGTCTTCAACCTGCAGCCCGGCCCGGAGCTCTTCGACGAACAGAGCGACCTGGTCTGGACGCTGATCGCCTCGCTCTACGTGGGCAACGTCCTGCTGCTGCTCCTGAACCTGCCGATGATCCGGGTCTGGGTGAAGGTCCTCGAGGTCCCGCGGCCGCTGCTCTACGCCGGCATCCTCGCCTTCGCGACCCTCGGCGTCTACTCGCTCTCGGGGTCCACGACCGAGGTGCTCGTGATGTACGTGATCGGCGTGGCGGGCTTCTTCATGCGGCGCTACGACTTCCCGGTGGCGCCGGTCATCCTCGGCGTCATCCTGGGACCGGTGATGGAGGTCCAGGGCCGCCGGGCGCTCGTGGGCGCGGAGGGCGACCTCTCGGTCTTCTTCTCCCGGCCGCTGACCATCGGGCTGCTCACGGTCGCGATCGTCGCGCTCGTCCTGCCGTACCTGCCGGCCATCGTCGCCCGGCTGCGGGGCCGCAAGGACGGCCGGAAGCTCGTCTTCGGCGACGAGGACTGACCCCGGCCGGCGCCGCGCCCGGGGTGTCGGGCAGCGGCGTCGCGCCCGGCGCTCAGGTGCTGGTCGGGACCGGTTCGCCCGGCGTGCGGGCGATGCCCCGGGCGGCCAGTCCCGGCCCGGGCTCGGCCCGCACGTCGCGCGCCGTCAGCGCGGCGCCGCAGCGGTCGCACAGGAGGTGCGCGTCCGGGTGGCCGCCGCAGTCCCGGTGGACGATCACGCGCGGCGGGCCCGCGGGCTCGGGGTAGTGCTCGTCGCCCCACTGACGCAGGTGCTCGATCACGGACCACAGGCCGAGGCCCTTCTCCGTCAGCACGTACTCGTGACGGGTGGGGCGCTCCTGGTACGGCCGGCGCTCGAGCACGCCCTCGTCGACGAGCCGGCGCAGGCGGTTGGTCAGGACGCTGCGCGTCACGCCCGTGTGGGCCTGCAGGTCGTCGAAGCGTCGCGCGCCGAGCATGACGCTGCGGATCAGCAGCAGCGTCCAGCGCTCGCCGACGACCTCCAGCGACCGCGCGACGGAGCAGACCTGGGTGTCGTACTCGCGGTGCAGCACGCCATCGAGGCTACCACGGTCGTTTCACGCGACCCGCGAGGGCGACCGGTGCTACCTTGCGTCGCATGAAGCAACCCACAGCCGAACGGGAGCCGACGAGCCCCGGTCGCGTCCTCCTGATCGTCGCGGCGGCGGTCTTCCTCGTCAGCCTCGACCTCTTCATCGTCAACATCGCCTTCCCGGACGTCGAGGAGAGCTTCCCGGGGTCCTCCGTCGCCGCGCTGTCGTGGGTCCTCAACGGCTACGCGATCGTCTTCGCGGCGCTGCTCGTGCCCGCCGGCATCCTGGCCGACCGCCTCGGGCGGCGCCGGATCTTCCTCGTCGGGCTCGGGGTCTTCGTCCTCGCCTCGGCCGCCTGCGGAGTGGCGTGGTCGGTCCCGTCCCTCGTCGCCTTCCGCGTCGTGCAGGCCGTCGGCGCCGCGCTCCTCATGCCGAGCTCCCTGGCGCTGCTGCTCGACGCCTTCCCCCCGGAGCGGCGGGCGAAGGCGATCGGCGCCTGGGCGGGCATCGGTGGCGCGGCCGCCGCGCTCGGTCCGCCGGTGGGTGGCGCCCTCGTGAGCCTGTCGTGGCGCTGGGTGTTCCTCGTCAACCTGCCCTTCGGGATCGCCGCGATCGTCGCCGGGCGCAGGGCGCTGCGCGAATCGCGCAACGAGCAGGATCGCCGCTGGCCCGACGCGCTCGGCACCGCGGCGCTCGTCGCCGGGGTCGGGGCGCTCTGCTGGGCCCTCGTCGAGGCCCCCGACCGCGGGTGGGGCAGCCTCCGCACGGTCGGCCTGCTCGTCGTCTCCCTCGTGCTGCTGGCCGGCGTCGTCCGCCGGTCCCGGCACGTCGACCGCGCCCACGCCCCGGTCCTCGACCTGGAGCTGTTCCGGTCGCGCACGTTCGCGGCGGCGACCCTCAGCGCGCTGCTGTTCTCCGTCGCGTTCGCCGCGATGCTGCTCGAGGGCGTGCTGCTCCTGACCGGTCCGTGGGGCGACTCCGTGCTCGTCGCCGGGCTGTCGCTCGCCCCGGGACCGCTGCTGGCCACCGTCGTCGCGATCACCTCCGGGCGGCTGTCGGCCCGGATCGGCCAGGGCCCGACCGCGGTCCTCGGCAACGTCGTCTTCGCGCTCGGCGTGACCTGGTGGCTGTGGCGGCAGGACCTCGAGCCGAACTTCCTGACCGGCCTGCTGCCGGGGTCGGTCCTCACGGGCACCGGCGTCGGACTGCTGCTGCCGGCGGTCTCGACCGCGGTCGCGTCGACGCTGGCCCCGGCGCGCCTGGCGGCGGGCTCGGCGCTCCTGACCGCCTCCCGGCAGCTGGGGTCCGTCCTGGGCGTGGCGCTCCTCGTCGCGATCCTGGGCTCCGGTCGCGACGGCCTCGGGTCGTACCAGGACGGCTGGGCCATGATGCTCGTCGCCTGCGGCCTCGGTGCGGTGGCGGCGCTGGGGATCGGGTCCGCGCACCCGGTGGCCGCGCCTGCGGCGTCGCCGGCCGGCCCGACGGCGGTCCCCGCCGAGGCCTGACCCCGCGGCCCTGGGCCGGGAGCCGGCCCCGGACGCACGACGGGCGCGGCGAGCACGCTCGCCGCGCCCGTGGCGCTGCAGACGGTGGACCGGCGGTCAGCCGGCCCCGCGGGGCTCAGCGGCCGCCGCGCCCGCCCTGGCCCTGGCGGCCGCCGGAGCGCCCGCCGCCGCGGCTGCTCTGGCCGCCGCGGCCACCGGAGGACTCGCCGCCGCGGGAGCGACCGCCGAAGCCGCCGCCGCCCTGGTGGTCCGAGCGGCTCTGGCCGCGACCGCCGCCGCCCTGGCCGCCACGGCCCTCGCCGCGCGGCTGACGGGCGCCCTGCTTGCGCTGGACGCCGGGGCCCTTCTCGCCCGGGGCGCCGACGCGCATGCCGGCGGCCTCGAGCTGCGTGCCGAGGTTCAGGTCGCGGGCCATGACGCCCATGTCCAGGCGCTCCTCCGGCTCGACGAACGTGACGCCGATGCCGGTCTTGCCCGCGCGGCCGGTGCGGCCGACGCGGTGCGTGTAGGTCTCCATGTCGACCGGGATGTCGTACTGGATGACGTGCGTGACGTCCTCGACGTCCAGGCCGCGCGCGGCGACGTCCGTGGCGACGAGGGTCGTGACCTCGCCCTCCTCGAACGCGGCCAGGGCCTTGCGGCGCTGCGCCTGCGAGCGGTTGCCGTGCAGCGCGACCGACGGCACCTTCGCCTGGGCGAGCTTGCGGACGAGCTTGTCGGCGCCGAACTTCGTCTTCACGAAGACGACGGCCAGGCCGCGGTCGCGGTCCTTGAGCTGGTCGACGAGGTGGTCGACCTTGTCGTCCCGCGTGACCTGGCGGAAGCGGTGCTCGATCTTGCCCTGGTCCTTCTTCTCGTGCTGGTACTCGATGAGCTTCGGGTCGCGCGTGTAGGCACGGGCGATCTCACCGACGCGGCCGTCGAGCGTGGCGGAGAGGAAGAGCGTCTGGCGCTCGGTGCGGCACTGCGAGACGATCCGCTTGACGGCGGGCTGGAAGCCCATGTCGAGCATGCGGTCGGCCTCGTCGAGGACGAGCATCTTCACGTCGGCGAGCGACACGGCGCGGCGCTGGAGGAGGTCCTCCAGGCGGCCCGGGGTCGCGACGAGGATGTGCGAGCGCGTGGCCAGGCGGGCCTGCTTCTCGATGCCGGCGCCGCCGAAGACGGCGGTGACGGCGAGCGCGCGGGAGTGGGCGATCTCGCGGATCTCGTCCACGATCTGCGTGGCGAGCTCGCGGGTCGGGACGAGCACGAGGGCGCTCGGGCGGGGATCCTCGGCCTCGATGCCCTCGACCAGGGCGACGCCGAAGGCGATCGTCTTGCCCGAGCCGGTGGGGGAGGCGACGAGGACGTCGCGGCCCGCGAGGGCGTCCGGGAGCGCGAGCTCCTGGATGGCGAAGGGGGACTCCATACCGCGGTCCGCGAGTGCGGTGGCGACGGCGTTGGACACGCCGAGGTCGGCGAAGGTCTGGGACATGGTGCTCCTCTGAGAGGACGTGGCGAGCTGCGATGCCGGCCGGTGGGAGCGCTCTAGCTACCGGCCGCGATCGTGCCCGTCCGCAGGTGGAGCGGGGCGTCGCGCGTGGAGAGAACGCGGGAACACGGTGGCCCGAGAGACGCTGCGAAGGTGACTCCGACAGCGGCAGCGCTCGAGCGCACCGACCCAGGACACTACACGGCGGTGCGTGGGACTGCGTGAGGGTGGGCACGCCCACGGGCCCCGAACCCCCGTCGGTGCAGGCGGTTCGTCCCGGTGGCACCGCAAGCGGGACGGGACGACCCGGATCGCGACGTGGCCCCGTCGGGCTCCGTTACGGTCGACCGCGTGAGTCTCATCTCGACCCTCGCGCCCGTGCTGGCCCAGAGCTCGACGTCCGCCTCCCGTGCGGCGGAGGAGGTGGCCGACCGAGCGGCCCGGCGGCAGACCCGCGTCTGCGGCGACGACGGCTCCTGGCAGGACAACCTCTGTCGCAGCATGTACGACGGCACCGTCGGCACGTTCAAGGACACCGCCAACCGGTACGTCGCCGACGCGGTGCACTGGATCACCACGGGGCTGCTCGACATCCTGGTGATCCTCGTCGTCGCGTGGATCGTCAACCGGATCGCCCGCCGGGTCATCGTCAACATCGGCCGCGGCGTGGGCAAGGGGCACCTGACGCGCGGGCTCGTCGCCGTCCGGAAGATCACCCCGAACGTCCTGCAGGAGACGCAGGAGCTCGGCGTCCGCGGCGATCAGCGCCGCGAGGCGGTGCTCGGGATCCTCAAGAGCATCGTCACGGGGATGATCTACGCGACCGCCCTGTTCATGGCGCTCGGGAAGATCGGGATCGATCTGGGCCCGCTGCTGGCCGGCGCCGGGGTGGTCGGCGTGGCCCTCGGCTTCGGTGCCCAGACCCTGGTGGGCGACTTCCTGTCGGGCATCTTCATCCTCGTCGAGGACCAGTACGGGGTGGGGGACGAGGTCACCTTCCGCCCGAAGTCCGCCGCGGGCGAGCCCGTCGTGGGCGTCGTCGAGGCGCTCAGCCTGCGCAACACCCGGCTGCGCGCCATCAACGGCACGGTCTGGCACGTGCCCAACGGCGAGATGCGCGCGGTCGGCAACACCAGCCAGCACTGGTCGCGGGCCGTCCTGGACGTCCCCGTCGCCCACGGCGTGGACATCCCGAAGGCCAAGGAGGTCATCGCACGCACCGCCGAGCGCGTCCGCGAGCACGACCCGTCGATCCTCGAGCCGCCCGCGGTCTGGGGCGTGCAGTCGATGAGCCCGAACGGGATCACGATCCGCCTCGTGATCAAGACGACGGCGTCGCAGCAGTGGCGCGTGACCCGGGCGGTGCGCGAGGCGCTGATCATCGCGTTCGCCGAGGAGGGCATCGACATGCCGGTGGCCGAGTTCCCCAGCGGCGAGGACATGCCCGCGACCTGAGCGGTCCGCCACCGGGGCCCCGGCGCCCGGTCGGCGCACGCAGGCCGGGATGCAGCCGCCCCCCGGCCGGGCACGACGGGCGTAGGATCCGCCGACCGTGTCCGTCCCCGCCGAGCGCCGCGCGTGGTCGCCCCAGGATCTCGCGCCACGCGGTGCGGTCGTCCTCGCCCTCGCGGTCGTGGCGGTCCTCGCCGTCGTCGCCGCGTTCAGCACGATCGGCGGCACCGACGGTCCCTCCGGCCTGATGGAGGACCGTCTGCTGCGCCTCAGCGAGGCGCTGCTCGCGGCCGTGCTCGTCGCGGGGGTCGCCCGACGCCGGGCCGGCGCGCAGACCTCGCGGGAGCGGACCGCGTGGCTCGTGATCGGGGGCCTCGCGGCAGCCGTGTGCGCGACGCTGGCGGTGTTCGTCGTCGATCCGTCGCTGGGCGGCCGGCTCTACGGGCCGTTCCCGACGAACGTGCTGCAGATGGCGATCGCCCCGCTCGCCGTGGGCGCCCTGCTGCTGCTCGAGGGCCCGGTCCGCAACCGCACGCAGGCGCTGCGGGTGGTGATGGACGGCGCGGCCATCGCGGCCTCGACGTGCGTCCTCGGCTGGTACGTCGCGGTCCGGCCGCTCCGCGACGCCGGCCTCGGCGCCGACCTGACGGCGACCTCCGCGATGGCCTACGTCGTGCTGGACGCCGTCGCCTTCGCGCTCGGGCTCCTCGTGCTGTCGCGCTCGACGTTCCCGGTCCGCCGGACCGTCGCCCTCGCCGTGGCCGGTCTGGCGCTGCTGCTGTTCGCCGACGTCGTGCGCATCGTCCACTACCTGCCGGGGCCCCGCAGCTCCAGCGCGCTGAGCGAGCTGGGCTGGATCGCGGCCCTGACGTGCCTGGCCGTGGCCGCGTGGCTGCCGCGCCGCCGCCTGCGGCTGGACCGCGACGACGTGCAGGAGGGCTGGCCGTGGTGGCTGACCATGCCCTACACGTTCCTCATCCCCGTGGCGGTCGTGCTCGTGCTGGCGGCCCGCCGCGGCGACGCGGACGAGCCGATGGTGATGGGGGCCGCCGCGATCATCATCGTCCTCGGGTTCCGTCACGTCTTCGCCCTGCGCGAGAACGAGGAGCTGACCGCCCGCCTGCGCCGGTCGGTCGGCGAGCTCGCCCACCGGGCCGAGCACGACGAGCTGACCGGGCTGCTCAACCGCAGCGGCCTCGTCGACCGGCTCGACCGCCTGCGGGAGGAGTCCGGTGCCGGGGAGGGGCAGCCCCTGGCGCTCGTGTTCATCGACGTCGACCGCTTCAAGGGCATCAACGACACGCTGGGGCACGCCGCCGGCGACGCGGTCCTGCGCCGGATCGGCGGGCGGCTGCAGACCACCGCCGGGCGGGCCGACGGCCTCGCGGTGCGGTTCGCCGGCGACGAGTTCGTCCTGCTCTTCCCCGGCATGGGGTCCGAGACGGCGGCGCTCCGCGCGGCGCAGGACGCGCTCGACGACCTGGAGCGGCCGATCGAGCTGCCCGACGGCGGCGAGGTCGTCGTCACCGCCTCCGCCGGCGTGGCGCTCTGCCCGCGCGTCCTCGACGGCGAGACGATCGTGCGCGAGGCCGACCTGGCGATGTTCGAGGCGAAGTCCGGCGGGCGCGCGCGGGTGCAGCTCTTCGAGGACGACCTGCGGGCGCGCAGCGAGGAGCGGATGCGGACGGAGCAGGAGATGCGCCGCGCGCTGCAGGACTGCGGCTCGTCGTTCGAGGTGCACCTGCAGCCCCTGGCGCTCCTGACCGGCGACCGCCTGTGGGGCGCCGAGGCGCTCGTCCGGTGGCGGCACCCCGAGCGGGGGATGCTGCTGCCCGGCCGCTTCCTCCCCGTCGCGGAGGAGAGCGGCATGATCATCCCGCTCGGCGAGCACATCCTGGCGGAGGCGTGCGCCGCGGCGGTGGCCGTCCCCGGCCTGATCGTGTCGGTGAACCTCTCGCCCCGTCAGATCCACGACCCGATGCTCGTCGCCACGGTCCGGCAGCAGCTCGAGCTGCAGGGCCTGCCCGCCGGTCGGCTCTGCCTCGAGGTGACGGAGGACGTCCTCGTCGACGACCGCACGATCGAGGTGCTCGAGGACCTCCGCGCCCTCGGGGTGCGCGTGGCGATCGACGACTTCGGCATCGGGGCCTCGTCGCTCAGGCAGCTGCGCCGGATCCCGGGTGCGGTCGTGAAGATCGACCGGTCCTTCACCGAGCGGCTCGACGGACCGCAGGGCGGCGACGACCGGGTGCTCATCACCGCGCTCGTGGCGATCGCCGAGCAGCTCGACCTCGAGGTCGTCGCCGAGGGCATCGAACGCCAGGCGCAGCTCGAGATCGTCCGGGACCTCGGCGTGACGATCGGCCAGGGCTGGCACCTCGGGATGCCGCAGCGGTCCGGCGCCTTCGTCACGGAGCGCGGCGGGCGACCGTTCGTGCGCCGGACGACCGCGGTCCGGCCCCGGTAGGGGACCCCGACGACGTTCGGGTCCCCGTTCGCGGACCGGGGTCGTCCGGGCGACGGTTGGTAGCGTCGGCGCCATGAGCGGAGCGGAGAGCACGGACGTCCTGATCGTCGGCGGCGGGGTGGCGGGCGCCTCGGCCGCGACGACGCTGCGCGAGGGCGGCCACGACGGCCGGATCGTGCTGCTGACGCGGGAGCTCGACGCGCCGTACCACCGGCCGCCGGGCTCGAAGGAGCACCTGCGCGGCGAGGCGTCCCGCGACGACGCCCTCGTCGTGCCGGAGGGCTGGTGGGCGGAGCACGACGTCGACCTGCGCCTGCGCACCGGCGTCCTCTCCCTCGACGCGGCGGAGCGGACCGTCAAGCTGCAGACCAAGGAGCTCCTGACGTTCGACCGCGCGCTGCTGGCGACGGGCGCGATGGTCCGCCGCCTGTCCGTCGACGGCACCGGCCTGATGGGCGTCCACTACCTGCGGTCGCTGCGCAACGCCGAGGCGATCCGCGCGGACCTCGACGGGCTGCCGGACGACGCGAGGGTCGTCCTGGTCGGCGGCAGCTACATCGGCTGCGAGGTCGCCGCCAGCCTCGCCTCGCACGGGCACCCGGTGACCGTCCTGATGCAGGAGTCCGAGCCGCTCCAGCGGACCTTCGGGACCGAGGTCGGCGCCTGGGTCCGGCGGCGCCTGGAGCGCGAGGGCGTCGTGGTCCGCGGCGACGTCGAGGTCGAGGCGTTCACCCCGCAGGACCCCGAGGACCCGAAGGGCCGCGTCGGGGGCGTCGCGCTGAAGGACGGCACCGTCGTCCCCGGCGACGTCGTCGTCGTCGGCGTCGGCGCGCAGCCCGACGTGATGCTCGCCAAGCGGGCCGGCCTCGAGCTGGGGGAGACGGGCGGCGTGCGCTGCGACGACCGCCTGCGGACCTCCGCGGCGGGGATCTGGGCGGCGGGGGACTGCTGCGAGTACGACTCGGTGCTCCACGGCGGGCGGGTCCGGATCGAGCACGAGGACGTGGCGCAGCAGCAGGCCGCGTTCGTCGCGCGCCAGTGGCTGGGCGAGGACGAGCCCTACGCGACGGTCCCGTACTTCTTCAGCGACCTGGCCGACTGGGTGTCGCTCGAGTCGGTGTCGGTCGGCCGGGAGTTCGACCGCGTCCAGGTCGAGGGCAGCCTCGAGGACGACGCCTTCGCCGTCTGGCTGCTGCAGGGCGATCGTCCGACGGGCTACGCCAGCTTCAACGGCGCCGGGGACCTGGACCGCGGCCGCGAGGTGCTGCGGACGGGCGGTCCCGTCCCGTCCTGAGGGGGCGGGGTGGTCCGCCCCGGGCCGGGAACGAGAACGGGCCCCGTCGGGGCCCGTCGGTGCTGCGGGGTCGGCGGCCGCCCGGCCGCCGGGGCTCAGGCCTCGACGACGACCTTGTCCGGATCCTCGGGACGCACGCCGCGCTCGAACTCGAGGTTCTCCTTGCGCTCGCCGGCGACCTGCGCCAGGGCGTACATGACCGGGATGATCGCGAAGGCCGGGATGATCACGGCCCAGAGGAGGATCAGCCAGATCGTGTAGGTGGCGGCACCGGTGGTGGCGAGCAACGTCATGACCCGGCCAGCATATCCGACGGGCCCGGCGTCAGGCGCCTGGGGCGGGGCCGTCGTCCACGGCCGTGCCGTCCCTCCCTCCTCCGCGGCCCACGGCCCCCGGTCCGGGCCTTTCCTACCTCGCTGGTAGGCTTTGAGGCCGTGATCTTCACGACCAAGGCCGAGTACGGCGTCCGGCTGATGGTGCGGCTGGGCGAGCTGCCGGGGGACGAGCCCGTCTCCCTGAAGACCGTGGCCGAGACCGAGCGCCTGCCGCTCGCGTACCTCGAGCGGATCGTCGCCCTGTTGCGGCGGGCCGGTCTCGTCACGAGCACCCGCGGCGCGCACGGCGGCTACCGCCTCGCGCGTCCCGCGTCCGAGATCCGCATGGACGAGGTCATCCTCGCCCTCGAGGGCTCGGTCGCCCCGATGTCGTGCTTCGTCGACGACCGGGAGGGCGATCGCGACCCCGATCGCGTCCTCTGCTCGCACATCGACGACAGCGGTTCCGGCTGCGCCACCAAGCTGCTGTGGACCCGCGTGCAGGGCGGCGTGTTCCGCGCCCTGCAGCAGACGACGCTCGCCGAGCTCGTGTCGTTCCAGGCGCCGGGGGACCCGCCGGGCCGCCCCGCAGCCCTGGCCGTGCGGCCCCCCGCCGCCACCGTCTGACGCGCCGCCGGCGCTCCCCTCACGGAGCGCCGGGCACCGGCGCCACCGTCCCCCAGAGGGGCGGACCGCAGGACCCCACCCCTCCATCCACGAAATCCGGAAGACCCATGGCTGACCTCGAGATCAAGAACCTGCACGCCCGCGTGGCGGACGGCGAGAAGGAGATCCTGAAGGGTCTGAACCTCACCGTGAACCGCGGCGAGATCCACGCGCTCATGGGCCCGAACGGCTCGGGCAAGTCGACGCTGGCGAACGTCATCATGGGCAACCCGCAGCTCGAGGTGACGGAGGGCCAGATCCTCTGGAAGGGCGAGGACATCACCGAGATGGACCCCGACGCCCGTGCGCGGAAGGGCCTCTTCATGGCCTTCCAGTACCCCGTCGCGATCCCCGGCGTGACGATCGTGAAGTACCTGCGGATGGTCCTGAACGCGCACCGCGAGGAGCGCGGCGAGAAGGAGATCAGCCTGAAGGACTTCCGCAAGCTCGTGCAGGCCGAGATGGAGCGCGTCGGCGTGCCGAAGGAGTTCGGCTCGCGGTACCTCAACGACGGCTTCTCCGGCGGCGAGAAGAAGCGCCTCGAGATGCTGCAGCTCGCGCTCCAGCGTCCGTCGGTCGCCATCCTCGACGAGACCGACTCCGGCCTCGACGTCGATGCCCTGAACATCGTCTCCCAGGCCGTCAACTCCGTGAAGGCGGAGTCGGACCTCGGCGCGCTGATCATCACGCACTACCAGCGGATCCTGCACCTGATCAAGCCGGACCGCGTGTCGATCCTCGTCGACGGCCGGATCGTCAAGGAGGGCGGCCCGGAGCTCGTCGAGCAGATCGAGTCCGAGGGCTACAAGGCCATCCGCGCCGAGGCCGAGGCCGCGGGCGCGGACGTCACCACCGTCGTCTAGCGGGCGCGCCAGGCCGTGCCGAGGGCGCCACCCGCGCCCTCGCCGGTCGCCGCGGTCGCGCAGCGGGCCGCCGCGCGACCCGGCAGGATGCGGGCCGTGAGCACCGGCATGCATCTGTGGGAATCCGTGGTCCTCGGGGCCCTCGAGGGTCTCACCGAGTTCCTCCCCGTGTCCTCGACGGGGCATCTCACGATCGCCGAGAAGCTCATGGGCTACTCGATCGACGATCCGGACGTCACGGCGTTCACGGCGATCATCCAGGTCGGCGCGGTCCTCGCCACGGTGATCTACCTGCGGGCCGACATCGTCCGCCTCGTCTCGGCGTTCTTCCGTGGGCTCCGCACCCCGGGGCAGCGCCGCACGAACGACTTCCGCTTCGCCGTCGCCGTCCTCGCCGGCTCGATCCCCATCGGCATCGTCGGCCTGGCGTTCAAGGACCAGATCGAGACGACGCTCCGCTCGCTGTGGTTCGTGGGCGTCGCGCTCATCCTCTTCTCGGGCGTGATGTGGTGGGCCGACCGCGTCGGGACGCAGCGCCGGCACGAGGGCGACATCACGCTGAGGGACACGGTCACGATCGGCATCGCCCAGTGCCTGGCGCTCATCCCCGGCGTCTCGCGGTCCGGCGCGACGATGTCGACCGGCCTGCTCCTGGGCATCGACCGCGTCGCCGTCACCAAGCTGTCGTTCTTCCTGGCGATCCCCGCGCTGGCCGGCGCGACCGTCCTCCAGACCGTCTCGGAGTACGACAACATCGCCGACGGCGTGGGCTGGGGCCCGACGCTGACGGCCACGGCGGTCTCGTTCGTCGTCGGCTACCTGGCGGTCTCCTGGCTCCTGAAGTTCATCGCCCACCACGGCCTGGGCGTCTTCATCAAGTACCGCGTGGCGCTCGGCACCGTCGTGCTGATCCTCGTCGGCACCGGCGCGCTGGCCCCCACCTAGGGGCAAGGGCCAGGTGGAAGTCCTGAGGTCGTCGTTCCGGTCAGGGCCCGGGCCCCGGGCGATCCGGGATCTCCGTCCTCAGGAGTAGGGTTTGACGGGATGACCGACGTCGCCGCCTCCGCCGATCCCGCCGCCTCCGCCGCCCCGGCCACGCTCGACGTCGCTGCGGTCCGGGCGCAGTTCCCGTACCTCGAGCGCCCCGAGGGCATCGTCTACCTCGACAGCGGCGCCTCCGCGCAGAAGCCGCGCCCGGTCCTCGACGCGATGTACGACTTCGGCGGCCTGCACTACGCCAACGTCCACCGCGGGGTGCACCGGCTCGCCGTCGAGGCGGACGCGGCGTACGACGCCGCCCGGGCGACGATCGCCGCGTTCGTGGGCTCGACCGCCCGCGAGACGATCATCACCAAGAGCGTGACGGAGGCGATCAACCTCGTCGCGGCCTCGTGGGGCGCGGCCAACGTGGGGGAGGGCGACGAGGTCGTCATCACCCAGATGGAGCACCACGCCAACCTCGTGCCGTGGCAGCAGCTGTGCCTGCGCACCGGCGCGACGCTGCGCTACCTCGAGGTCGACGGGGAGGGGCGCCTGGACCTCGACCAGCTCGACGCGTTCCTCGCCGGCGGGAAGGTCAAGCTCGTCGCCGTCGCCCACGTCTCCAACGTGCTGGGCACCCGCAACCCCGTCGCCGAGATCGTCCGCCGGTCGCATGCCGCGCGGGCCCGCGTGATGGTCGACGGCGCGCAGGCCGTCCCCCAGGAGCCCGTCGACGTGGCGGCGCTGGGTGCGGACTTCTACGGCTGGACGGGCCACAAGCTCTACGGGCCGACGGGCATCGGCGTGCTGCACGTGCGCCGCGACCTGCTGGCCGACATGCCCCCGTTCCTTACCGGTGGGGACATGATCAACGTCGTCGACTTCCAGGAGACGACCTGGGCCGGTGGGATCCAGCGGTTCGAGGCCGGCACGCCGCCGATCGTCGAGGCCGTCGGCCTGGCCGCCGCGTGCGACTGGGTCGACGGGATCGGCGGGCCCGCGGCGGTGATCGCCCACGAGGAGCGCATCACCGCCTACGCGCTGGAGCGCCTGGCCGAGATCGAGGGCCTGACGGTCGTCGGTCCGCCCGAGGCCGCGGGCCGCGGGGCCCTGACGTCCTTCGCGTTCGACGGCCTGCACCCCCACGACGTCGCCGAGATCCTGGCCCGACGCGAGGTCTGCGTGCGGGCGGGACAGCACTGCGCCGAGCCGCTGCACCGGGCGATCGGGATCCCGGCGACCACCCGCGCGAGCTTCGGCGTCCACACGATCCCGGAGGAGATCGACGCGCTCGTCGACGCCCTCCGCGAGGCGCAGCGCATCTTCGCCTGACCCCGCGTGCGGACCCTCAGCGGCGCAGGCCCGGGACGTCGACCTGGATCAGCTCCGTGTCGTCCGCCTTGCCCGGCTGCCGACCGGCGTCGAACGGGAAGTTGTTGTCGTTGGCGACCAGGACGCGGTCGCCGCCGAGCGGCAGGACCGACTCGACCGAGACGAACGGGAACCGGAACGGCTGCCCCAGGCCGAAGGTCCCGGGGGTCTCCTGCGTCACGCCCGGGTTCCTCAGATCCAGCAGATCGGCGACCTGGCGCTTGACGAGGGCTCCGGAGGCGTCGGCCTTCCGCAGGTCGACGACGTAGAGCTGCTTGATCTGCGCCTGCGGGCCGCCGAAGTTGTCGCGCTCCAGGATCAGGAGCCGGTGCCGGTCGAGCGCCTGGGCGTCCGCGACGAACGTGTCGGGCCGCTCGGTCCGGTAGGTCCACGTGCGTCCGGTGTAGCGCGACCGTCGCGCGTCGAACTCGTGGACCACGTGCCGGGTCTGGTCCGCCTCGGTGCTCAGCGCCTTCTCGGTGATCGGCAGCAGGATCCGGCCGCCCGGCAGGGCCGCGGTGGCCTCGAAGCCCCCGCTCGCCGGCAGGTTCGGGGCCTCGCCGGGGGCGAGGTCGGGGCTCTGCGGGCTCTTCACGCCGGGCAGCGGCACCGGCGCCTCCAGCACCTTGCCGGTGCGGTCGACGTGCAGCAGGTACGGGCCGAACTCGTCGCCGATCCAGAGGCTCCCGCGGTCGCCCCGCTGGATCGACTCGACGTCGAGGTCGGCGCCGGTCAGACGGCGGTCCGCGCGGGTCAGGGCGAACGGGATGCGCCGGTCCGGGTCGCGCAGGGCGAGCGTCTCGCGGACGGCGACCGTGCCGGCCCCGCCGCGGGCGGTCCGGTACGCCGGGCGGACCCGGTGGACGGCGAGCAGGAAGTCCGCGGAGTTCGCCTTCGACCCGAACCCGTTGTCGGGCAGCCCGAGGACGTCGCCGCCCCGCTCCGCCAGCACGCCGGAGAAGCCCGGGATCGGCTGGCCGGGGAACGGCGGCGTCACGCCGTTGACCGTCGCGGTGCCCAGGGCGGCGCCGGACGGACCGCCGGGGAGGAAGAGGGTCGCGGGCAGCGTGGCGCGGGCGACGAGCGTGGGGACCGCCGGCGGCTTCGGGCCGCCGCCGTGGCCGCCCGGGCGCGGCCCGTCGTGCGCGGGACCGCCGTGGGCCGCGGCGACCGCGGTCGGCAGGGCCAGCACCGAGGCGACGGCCAGGAGGGGGAGGACGGAGCGGGGGGAGCGCATCGATCTCCAGCGTCTCCTGCGGCGCATGGGCCCGTGTCACCGCGACGTGAACCACGGGCCCGCCGTCTCCTGGACGGCGGAGGGGCGGGCGGCTGCCCGCCCGTGGTCCGCCGGCCCGCCCGGAGGCGGACCGGCGGACCGGGCCTCAGCCCGTCGTCGTGACCGCGAAGGAGATCGGGTCGAGCTCGGCGCCCGCGTTGTAGAAGCCGCCGAACGCCGGGGACCCCGCCTCGGTGAGCGTCGCGGGCACCGCGTCCCAGGTGACGCCCGTCGCGGAGACGGTGCGTGTGCCCTTCGTGAGGTCGAGGTCGGCGACCCGGACGTCCGGGTAGTCCACCGTCCTGCCGCTGTTCAGATCCTTGCTCGTCATGTCGGCGTGCAGGGCACCGGTCGTGGCCCCCGCCGTCGTCACGACGCGCGGGTTGCGGATCCAGACGCGCAGCGCCGCGGCGTCGCCGCTGCCGTGACCCTCGAAGTACACCGTGCCGCGGAACCCGATGGACAGCGCGCCGGTCGAGCGGTCGACGGTGCCCGTGGCGGCGCCGAACCGGAACGTCTTGTCGGCGTTCGTCGACGCGCCGTCGGAGACCACGACCTTGCCGCCCGCGATCGGCCCGGTGATGTAGTTGCGGAACGAGGTCTTCACGCCCCAGTCGGAGGTGCCGGAGACGATGCTCGCCGTCGCGGGCGCCCCGGGCGGGAGCGGCGCGGGGACCGGCGACGGCGACGGCGTGGGGGAGCCGGGCGTGCCGGGCGCCGGGGACGGCGACGACGACGGGGCCGCGAGCCTGGCGGTCAGCGTCGCGACGCCGAAGCCGCCGGCGCGCAGACCGCGCACGCCCAGCCGGGAGCGCAGGGTCCGCGCGCCCCTGGCGGTCAGCTTCCAGGTGACCTTCTTGCGGCTCGCCGCGCGGGAGGCGAGGCGGACGTCGAGGCGCTTCGTGCTCAGCGTGAACAGGGTGCTCGGCGTGCCGCCGTCGACCCGGCCCGTCACGGTGGACGAGCTGCGCCCGATCCGCATCCGCAGGTCGGTGAGGCGGGCGCTGCCGTCCTCGCCGCGCAGGAGGAGGCCGTCCGTCTCGCCGTGGACGAGCTGCGAGACCGTGCCGACGACGCCGGACCGGACGGGGATCGCGATCCGCGAGCCCTTCGTGGCCGCGACGCCGATGGGCAGCACGGCCACGTCGGCCCGCTTCAGGGTGCGGTACGCGGCGCCCGTCGGGCGCAGGGTCGTGGTGCCGTTGGTGACGGGCGTGGGGGCGGCGGCCGAGGCCGCCGCGGCGGGGAGGAGGAGGGCGAGGCTGCCCGTGGCGACGACGGTCGCGCGGGCTCGGCGGGTGCGGGTCATGGGGCGGGTGGTCCTTCGGTGCTCGGGGGATGGGAAGCGCCCGGCGGACCGGGCGGCAGATGGGGGGCGGCGGGGACGGCGTCCTGTCCGGCGGACGGCTCGCCGAGCCAGCCGACGTGCAGGGCGGTGCGCCCCGTCGCGTCGGTGGCCAGGGCGGCGTCGACGCGCCAGGTCCGGGCGAGGCGCTCCGACGTCAGGACCTCGTCGGGCGGTCCGGTCGCGACGGTGCGCCCGGCCTCGACGACGACGACCTCGTCGGCGATCGCGGAGGCCAGGGCCAGGTCGTGGACGACGAGGATCACGCCGAGCCCGTCGTCGGCCAGCGAGCGCAGCAGGCGCGCCATCGTCGCCGTCGCGCCGAGGTCCAGCGCCGAGGTCGGCTCGTCCGCGATCAGGGCGGGGGCGCCCTGGGCGAGGCCCACGGCGAGCTGCACGCGCTGGAGCTCGCCGCCCGAGAGCGTCGTCAGCTGGCGGTCCCGGAGCCCGAGGGCGGCGGCCCGCTCGAGGGCCTCGGTGACCGCGAGCCGGTCGGCGGCCCCGGGCCGGCTGAGCGGGCCGATGTGCGAGGAGCGCCCGATCGCGACGGCCTCCTCCACGCTGACGCCCTGGGGGACCTGCGGTCGCTGCGGGACGAACGCCCGCAGGCGCGCGAGCCGGCGCGGCCCGACGGAGCGGACGTCGCGGCCGCCCCACAGGACGGTCCCGGCAGCCGGTCGCGTCAGACCCGCGGCGGACCGCACGATCGTGGACTTGCCGGCGCCGTTGGGCCCGACGACCGCGACGAGCTCGCCGCGGCGCAGGACCAGGTCGGCGTCCGTGACGATGTCGCGCCCGCCGAGCCGGACCCCCAGGCCGTGGACCTCGAGCAGCGGACCGGGTGCGTGGTCGTCCGTCATCGGCTCACACCGCCTTCCGCAGCAGCCACAGGAACAGGGGGACCCCGAGGACGACCATGAACGGGCCGACCGGCAGGTCCAGCGGCGCGGCGACCCGCCGGGCCACGGTGTCGGCGACGAGCAACAGCGCCGCGCCCGCCACGGCGGAGGTCGGCACGACGAACCGGTGGCTGGCGGTGCCGCCGGCCAGCCGCACGGCGTGAGGGACGACCAGGCCGAGGAAGCCGAGCAGCCCGGCCAGCGCGGCCGACGCGGCAGCCAGCAGGGCGGCGACCCCGGCGGCGACGAGCCGCACGGCCCGCGGGCGCACGCCGAGGGACTGCGCGACGTCGTCGCCGAGCGCCAGGCGGTCGAGCGGGCGGATCAACAGCGCGGCGGCGACCAGGCCGAACGCGAAGTAGAACCAGACGCCCCGGAGGGTGCCCCAGCCGTCGTAGCTGAGGTAGCCGGCGATGAAGAAGATGGCCGTCGACACGCGGTCGGGGAACGCGGTCATCAGCGCGGTGGTGCCGGCGGTGAAGACGGCGGAGACCGCGATGCCCGCGAGGATCAGCCGCGCGATGCTGCCGCCGCCGCGCCCGGCCCACGCGACGGCGAAGACCAAGGAGGTCGCGACGAGGCCGAAGACGAGCGCGCTGACCGGGACGAGGGTCACCGACCCCGGGAACGCCAGCAGGATGATCATCGCGCCGAACCCGGAGCCGGCGGTCACCCCGACGACGTCCGGCGAGGCGAGCGGGTTGGCCAGGGCGCCCTGCAGGAGCGCCCCGGCGACCCCGAGGGCGGCGCCGACGAGGATCGCGGTCACCGTCCGCGGGATCCGCAGGCTGTTGACGATCTGGTCCGTCGGGCCGTCGACGCGCCCGTCGCCGACGAGCGGCAGCGCGTGCAGCACGTCACGCACCGGGATGGTGGTGGAGCCGAGGGCCACCGAGGCCAGGGCGGCGATCACGAGGACCACCGCCGAGGTCCCGAGGACCGCGACCTGCCGGAGCGTCACCGGTGGGTCAGTTCTTCAGCAGGTCGCGACGGACCCAGCGGATGACCGCACCCGGGTCGTCGCTCGCCTGGAGCAGCCGGTCGGGGTCGACGATGTGGATGTTGCCCTCGCGCGCGGCGCGGGTCGGCGCCCAGCCCGGCTTGTTGCGGAAGTAGTCGATCGTCGACGGGATGTCCTTCGCGTTGCCGTGAGGCACGACGACGATGACGTCGGGGTCGCGGGCGAGGACCTCCTCGTCGCTCAGCGGCGCGAAGCTCCCGGGGATGCCCGCGTTGAACGTCGGCTTGAGGCCGGAGGTGACGAGCGAGCCGCCGGCGTAGCGGATCATGTCGCCGCCCCAGGAGTTGGGCAGGAAGGCGATCGTGTTGCGGCCGATGCCGAGGACGACGAGGACCTTCGGGTTCTTCTTCACGCCGGTCCGGGCCGAGCGGATGCCGGCGTCGATCCGCTTCGTCAGCTTCGCGCCCTGCGACACCCTGCCCAGGCGCTTGGCGATCCGGCGGACGCCGGGGGAGACGTTGTTGACGCGCAGCGGCTCCCAGCCGTCGACGACGGTGATCTTCTGCGCCTGGATCTTCGGCGTGCCGGAGCGCCAGTTCGGCGAGGAGATGACGAGGTCCGGCCGGAGGCGGATCAGGGTCTCGATGTTGGGGCCGTCGGGGTGGCTCATCGGCAGGCGCCGGATGCCCTTCAGCCCGGGCGCGGCGGCGATCTTGCCGGTGCCCACGCCGTCCCCGACGGCGGTCGGCCGTACACCCAGGCGCGAGGTCACGTTCGACGTGAACGGGGTCAGCGTGACGACGCGCTTCGGGGCCTTGGCGGCCTGCGCACCCTCGGCGAGCGGGCCGCCGGCGAGGCCCGCGACGACGCCGAGGGCGACGAGGAGCGCGGCCAGCCCGCCGCGCGCCCGCCGGGTGAGCGCCACCGTGGCCGCACGCAGGCCGGACGGGGCGTCGAGGCGCTCGTCGAAGCCGACGCGGGCGCCGGTCCTCCCCCGCGGCGTCTCGAGCGCGAGGTCGAGGCCGTAGCGGTCCGCACCGGTGCAGCGGGCCGTCGTCGCGTCGGTGTACCCGGCGAGGGCGCGGCCCATGTCGAGCAGGGCGTCGGCGTGGTCGGCGTTCAGGTGCTCGATCGCCGGGGCGGCGCCGGGCACGACGGGATCGGGCTCGGCGGCCGCGTAGTCGGCCATCGTGACGGAGTCCATCCGGCCGTAGCCGCCGACCCAGCGGACGCGGTCGACCCGCAGGACCCAGGTGCGGAAGTCGCCGAAGCCCGCGAACAGACCCGCGGGCGGGACGGCGCGGACGTAGGCGTCCTGGGCGGCCTGCGCCTCGTCGCCCTCCGGGGCCTGGACGATCCCGGCGAGCGACACCCGGCCGCTGTCGAGCGGGTCGCCGCCGCGCGGCGGGATGACGACGCTCAGCCCGGCGCGCTGGTCCCGCAGGAGGTTGCGGCCGTGCTCCGCGAGCGTCGAGACGACGATGACGGGCCGTCCGTCGGGCAGCGTGGCGAACGCCACCATGGAGGCCCAGGGCGCGCCGTCCTCGCTCAGGGTGCCGAGGGTCGCCACGGTGGTGCCGGCGACGATCGTGCGGGCCTCCTCCGCGGGGGAGAGTCGTGGCGCCGGTGCCCGGGGCTCCAGCGGTCCGGGGACGGCGAAGACGTCGGCGGGGGCGTCGTGGTCGGCGACGGGCGCGCCTGCTGAAGGGTCGAGCATGGGCGGCGAGCCTAGCAAGTTCGGGTCACCTTATTAGGAGTGCCTACCGCGTACGGTGGTACGGGCATCCCACGGCGGCGGCGGTGTGGCGCGGGGGTGGGACGAGGCCGCGCCGGGGGCGGGCGGGCCGGTGTCCGGGGGCTACCCGGCGCGCCGGGGGCGCCGACGCTCGAGCTGCGTGCCTGCCGCGACGGCGAGCAGGGCGAGGCCGGCGAGGACGGTGGCGGCCGCGTCGCCGTCGCCGCCGCCCGCTCCGGCCGCCACCCCGGGATCGCCGGGCGAGGCTGGGGTGGACGCGCCGACGACGGTGCCGCCGACCTGCTGCCCGTCGGCGGCCGGCGGCGCGGGCGTCGTGCTCGTCGTGGTGGTGGCGGACGTCGGGGGCGGCGTCGCGG